>NZ_JOPD01000007.1:0-267563 GCF_002153575.1 Acetobacter sp. DsW_54 | reverse complement strand
ACGATCCAGCGCAGGAAAACGGCCAAAAGTGGGAATCGGTGACGCGGCGTTCTGGTCGGCCATGATCTCAGTTTCTCCGTTCGATCACGTAGTAGGCAAGATCTCGCAGCCGGTCAGCCTGCGCACCAAAAGGTGCGAGTTCGGCAATCGCGGCTTCGGTTACGCGTGCAGCCTCGTTTCTTGCGCCATCAATCCCAAGGAGCGCCACAAACGTGGACTTGCCGGAGGCTTCATCCTTACCTGCGGTTTTACCCAGTTCTTCGGCTGTGGCTGTGGCGTCCAGCACATCATCCGCTATCTGGAATGCGGCACCGATATTGGCACCATATGCCCTAAGGCGCTTGCGCAGATCAGCCGAAGCCTGCCCCAGAATGGCACCAGCCTCAGCCGAGTAACGGATAAGGCAGCCAGTTTTAAGCGCATGCAGGTGGCGGACTTCGTCCAACGGCAGGGCGCGCCCTTCACCTTCCATATCAATCATCTGCCCGCCGACCATGCCAGCGGCACCGGAGGCCTCCGCAAAGCTCTGGATCAGGTCGATGCGCACATCCGCACTTGCATGCGTGTGGGCTGCGACAAGAATTTCGAACGCTCTGGTCTGCAGGGCATCCCCGGCCAGAATAGCCGTTGCCTCGTCAAACTTGCGATGCGTGGAGGGCTGACCGCGGCGCATGTCATCATCATCCATGGCGGGCAGGTCATCATGCACCAAGGAGTAAGCGTGCAGCATCTCAACGGAAGCTGCCACTCTGGCGGACTGGCTCTCCGGCACGCCGAACAGGCTGGCGGCTGTAACCGCCAGATAGCCGCGCAGGCGCTTGCCGCCACCTAAAGTGGCATAGCGCATGGCGTCTATCAGCCGCGCATCGCCTCCCTTTGTAGGCGGAAGCAGAGCGTCGATCGTGCTTTCTATCACGCTCGCACGCGCGCTCATGTCCTGTTTGAGGAGCGCAGCATCAGTTGCGCGAATGATTGTGGTTTGTGTCGGCTCAGTCATCGACATCTCAGTCCATCGGTTTCATGTCCAACGACCCGTCGGACCGTTGCACGATCGCCTGCACGCGGGCTTCAGCTTCACTTAGCTTGGCCTCACAATGCTGCCGCAGGGCCGCACCGCGCTCATATGCCTTAATGGCATCTTCCAGCTTCATCTGGCCGCCTTCCAAGCCGCGCACAATTTTTTCCAGTTCGGAAAGCGCTTCTTCAAAAGACAGCGAAGTGATGTTGTCCGGCATCGTGCGGGCGTCCCTATCCTTCATGAAGGGCAGCCAATAGCGCGAGTAGGGGCCTTCTGCCAAGCCTTGCTTGTCAATGACTGGTTGAATTTCAGCTATGACTGAAAATTATCAGCCTTGCGCACGCCGTTTGATCGTAAAGGCGAAAACTCCGTTTTCATCTGCAAAAGAGACAAGGGCATGCCCCGTCTCCCTGCAGAACACCTGAAAATCGGATACTGATGCCCGGTCAGTCGCCAAAACCCGCAGGCGCGCCCCTTCGGGCAAGCCACGAAGAACACGGTTGGCTTTGAGGACAGGCAGGGGGCAACTCAAACCCCTGACATCAAGAACAGTCTCACTCATGATCACACTTCATACCGTAGATTCAGGGGCACCCCAATCGAACATGCTGCCTGCATGCCATGCGGCATGTTCAGTCCTTGAGCCTGTGCGGCCTGAAACCCGTTGCCACAACATAGAGTTCCGCCGAATCCTTACGGCTGGCCGGGGGCTTGGCGTGGCGCACAAGAGAGAATGCCTGCTTCAAGGTGTCCAGCATGGCTTTTTCAGACCCACCCTGAAACACCTTAGCCACAAAACCGCCACCTTCGGCCAGAATTTCAAATGCAAAATGCAAGGCTTCTTCTGTCAGACCAATAATGCGGATGTGATCAGTCGGCCCATGCCCGGTAGTATTGGGCGCCATGTCCGAGACAACAAGATCTGCCTTACCGCCCAGCATGGTTGTTAGAGTGGAGGCCATGTCGGGGTCGGTAAAATCCCCTTCTATGATTTCAGCGCCGGGCACAGGGTCAACCGGCAGCAAGTCAACCCCCACCACCTGAGCCGCGCCACGCTTAACCAACACCTGTGTCCACCCCCCAGGGGCGGCTCCCAGATCCACCACGCGCATACCCGGGCGGATCAGGCGGAACTTGTCATCCAGCTCAATCAGCTTGAACGCGGCGCGGGAGCGCCACCCCTGCTTGTGAGCGGCCTGCACATATGGGTCGTTCAGTTGGCGAGCCAGCCATTTCTGCTGGGCTGTCGTCCGCCCCCGCGCGGTCCTGAGGGACACTGTTTGCGTACGCATCCGCTGCGGGGCATCGGAATCATCCTTTGCCAGCTTACTACCGGGAGTTGCGCTGCTTTTACGCGCGCGCCCTGGAACGCGCAGTGTGGAAGAGTGCCCGGACGAACGGGGTTTCTTGTCGCTCATAAACCTGTTGCCTGAATCAAATTCTGTGTGGAGTGAGCCTGCTTGGCATGATGGGACCGCGCAGAACGGCGTGACATGGGGGAGGCTTTGCGCAGCATGCGAAGAATCATGCCATCTCGTAACCCACGATCCGCAACAATAATATCCTGCATTGGCCATATATCGTGAATAGCTTCAAAAATAGCACAGCCGGGCAGGACAAAAGGAGCGCGGTCAGGGCCAATACACGGATGGCTCTCAATATTACTCAACCCCATATCCTGCAGCTTGCGCATGGCAAGCCGTGCGCTGCTGGCAGGCAGCAGTGACCCGTCAACCGCAGCCCGGGCATAGCGCGGGAGATTAAGAATAAGACTGGCAAGAGTTGTGACCGTGCCACTCGTACCGATCAGCCGCACCTGATTGCGGCGGATCTCTGAACGGATACGGTGAACTGCTTCAAAATCATTCAGGAATGAGCGGGTATGGTCCACCATGGCACGGTAGCGCTCTGGCGTTAGATCTTCCATCGGCCCAAACTGCTCCGACAGGGTGACCACGCCCACAGGCAGGCTAAGGTAGCCGATCAGGGATTCCGTTTGCTGAGCAGTATCGCTACGGATCCACGCCACTTCCGTAGAACCACCGCCAATATCAAAAAGCAGAGCCCGGTTCCGAGGTGAGCCGAAACGGGGATTATGAATAAGGTTCGCGCAACTTTCGACTGCCAGAGTAGCTTCTTCCCGGCCGGATATAATATGGATGTCAAACCCGGCTGCAGCCTGAGCACGCTCAATAAAATCCTGCCCATTTACCGCACGGCGGCAGGCCTCTGTTGCGACCGCCTGAAACATGCCCACATTGCGCCGCGCCAGTCGGTCCGCACAAATTTGCAGCGCTTCAACCGTGCGCCCCATGGCATCCTCGCTCAGGCGACCTGTATGATGCAGGCCTTCCCCCAGCCGTACAGTACGGGTGAAGCTGTCCACCACCCGGAACCCCCCGGCGGTTTGTGCTGCAATCATCAGGCGGCAATTATTAGTGCCCAGATCAAGAGCGCCAAACAGATCCGGATCCCCGCTCATACCCTGCGAAGGGGGGAAAAGCCTGTTGACCGAGGGGCCGGTCCAGGGAAGAGGGTGATCCATCTGTCCGGTCCTTGGTTGTTAGGGTTGCGCTGAATCTACTCTTATTCTGGGGACCACGACGCCTGGGGACAAGATAAATATGCGCCCAAAACAAAATTCTTTTGTTGGATGGGGTTGCAAGCCCAATATGACGGTGCTAGTAGAGCGTCACCGGCAAGGAAGTGGTGTTTTACACTTCTAAAGCGTCGTCCTGCTGGGGGATAGTTTAGCGGTAGAACTACCGGCTCTGACCCGGTCAGCCCTGGTTCGAATCCAGGTCCCCCAGCCACTTTTTCCCGTAAAATATAAAATTCCACATTAGCTATCAGAGCAGTTGCCTGCATGAGCGATGCAGAACGAGCAAAAGTGGCAGCTTATGTGTTTTGCCGCCTGTTGCAACTTCCACAATGATCTCACGACCTCCCCGCGACATCAGCACTGAATCCGAGCGAAAATCTATCGAGTTTAGTGAATCGAGAACAGAATCATCGCGCAAAGAATAAGATGAATTTATTTATTTGAATTGAGAATAAATAAAGCATTACTCGAATAAAGCATACTCTTCTGCCGTTCAGGCATTCATCCAGAGCCACGACATGCCAAATCGAGTGAAATTCTGTTAACAAACCCTAAACGGGCTTGATATTATCAAAAAATTATTCTTTTGTGGTAGCGTAGATGAATAAAAATTAGGTGATGCGTTTGATATTCTAGCTCTGTATCGCAGTTACAAGGACTTCGATATGGCTGCGCGGGGTTGTTATTTCGTACACTTACAAGAGGTTTTGAGGTTGTCATTGTTTAACAATGACTAAACCTCGGGTTGTTCACCGCAGGGACCATGCTTGCGGAATTAGTAATCGCAATAGAGGTCAGTCGGCTACACCTTCTCCCAAATAACGCCTGCGCCCAGAAACACTGCATAGTCCTTTACGCATTCAAGGCTTAACAATGCTCAATTCAGAATCTCTCACTCTGTCGCACGACACGACATTATATTTTGATATGCTTGAGCAGGCAGCCGATGGCGTTGTTATTATTAACCAGCTTAATCACATTGTGTTTTTCAACACTGCGGCCGAGCAACTCTGGGGCTGTTCTGCGGCAGACGTAATTGGCAAAAACGTGAACTGCCTTGTGCCGATGGAACATCGCGAACAGCATGACGGCTACATTAACCACAACCGCAATACTGGCGTTAATCATATTGTCGGCACCTCGCGCGAGGTTGTGTTCAGCCGTACCAATGGCGATTATGTCGCGGCTGAAATGTCGATTTCCACCGCCATCATCGGGCCGGACAGGCAGCGCTATTACATGGCTTTCCTTAAAGGGGTGACCGAGGAAAGCCATCGCAGAAAAATACTGGACCTCCAGAACCGTGTTTTCCATGAACTCTCTGGAGAATCTCCAGAACAGGACATTGCGGACATGCTCTGTTCAGAGGCTGAACAGCTTGTCCCCAACAGTGTTGCTGTCCTTTTACAGGTAAACTCTGAACAAAATCTTGAGATTCTCTCCGGGGAGGGATTATCGCGCAGAAAAATTGCAATGCTTATGCGCATTGTCCTGACTGACGCGGATATAATAGCGCTAACCCAAGCCCCTGAAGAAGCACGCGCCATTGTCTGGAACGCTGAATCTGGCGGCGGGTATGAAAGCGAGTTTCTGGATTGCTGGGCTTCTGCCATCTGCAACGGGGCAGGGGAGCTGATTGGCATTTTTGCCCTTTACTCGCGTAATCGGGACAAAATAACCAACTGGCCTCAAAAAATTGTTGCGGGTTGCGTGCCCTCCTGCGCCGCTATTATCGAGCGCGGCAAAACCCGCTTGCAGCTCAGCCGCCTGGATCGCTATGACGCGCTAACAGGACTACTCAACCGTAATGCCGTCACAACAATCCTGAAGGATATGACCCTTCAGGCTGCAAGCGCTCCATTCGCCTTGCTCGTGCTGGATGTTGATCTGTTCCAAGACATCAACAACCTGATGGGGTATGACAAAGGGGATGCCCTTTTACAAACCATGGCCCAGCGCCTTACCTCGCAATGCCGAAGCAACTTCATAATCGGCCGACTGGGTGGTGACGATTTTGTTGTGATCATCCCCAACGGGGACCATGACATAGCCAACACCTTTGCTGATAATCTGACTGCGGCAATGCGTGAGCCGGTTGTTATCAATAATCAGGAAATTATCATCTCGTTGAGTATTGGCATAAGCCTGTACCCGGATGATGGCCTTGAAATCGAGCATATTCTGAACCGGGCCGAGATGGCCATGCTTGAGGCCAAAAAGACGGCGCGTAAAAGCTTCCGGCTTTTGGGGAGCATTGCCAATGATGATGTCCGGGCACGCGTTATCATCGGTTCGGCTTTGCGCAAGGCCATTCAGGATTCTGAACTCGAATTGTTTTACCAACCCCAGATCAGCATTAAAAACAACATGCTGTATGGGGTGGAAGCGCTTTCACGCTGGCATCATCCAACATTAGGTACCATTCCGCCTTCACGCTTTATTCCCATTGCCGAAGAAACTGCCCAGATCGAAGCCATTGGCTTGTGGTCACTGGAGCAGGCCTGCATTCAGCTTGTGAAATGGGATGAAACCGGGCTGCACGTTCCCATTGTTAGCGTAAACCTGTCCGCCGCACACTTTAGCAACCCAAGCCTGACAGAACAGATTGTCAACCTGCTTGCGCGTTACAACCTTGCAGCCAACCGCCTGACCATTGAAATAACGGAAGGCGGTATGATGCAGCAGAACATTGAGACAATGACAACGCTTACCGCCCTGCGTGAAATTGGTGTTGGTTTGTCGCTTGATGATTTTGGCACGGGGTTTTCGTCCCTGTCGCGCATTTCCCATCTGCCACTGACCGAAATCAAGATCGACCGCAGCTTTATCATCAATTTCGAAAAAGACGTCAGCTCTCTTATCGTCACGGAAGCGGCGATCAATATCGGCAAACGACTTGGCGTGCATGTCGTGACAGAGGGCGTGGAAGACACGTTCCAGGAAGCCCGACTACGCACCATGGGCTGCGACGTTATGCAGGGATACCTGTTTGCCCGTCCTATGCCCCCGGGTGACCTTCTGCACTGGATGCAGACCCGACCAGCCTTTGCGCCATAGTCTGGCGTCCATACCTGTTCTTCAAAAACGTTATCTAAATTACCGAGGCATCTTCTGGCCGGGAGGGCATTCCCGACCAGAAAAGGAACCTCAGAAAAACAGAAGTAGGAGAATAAAAATGAATAGCATCTCTACGGAAATAAGACACTCACAAAATCGTGCGCAGGATTTTGCGGATCTGGAATATCGTCGCAAATTCATGCAGTTAACGGACAAGGATTGCGCCTCCATTCGCCTGATCAAGGATATTATTGATCGCGAACTGCCAATTGCACTGGATATTTTTTACGAGCAGGTTCGCAAGACACCTGAAACCAGATCCTTTTTTCCAACAGAAGCAAAAATTGCGCATGCAAAGCATGCCCAGCAGGAACATTGGAAAAATATTTCCTCTGCCAATTTTGATCAGAAATATGCAGAAAAAGTGCATACCATTGGCAGTGTCCATGCACGGATTGGTTTAGAGCCGCGTTGGTACATTGGCGGCTACACCATTGTTCTGGATCACCTGATCCGGAGCATTATCTCTGATCTGACGCCAAAAACCGGTCTTTTTGCCAAAAAAGCAACCATTTCCACAGAAGAAATGGGGGAAGCCATTGCCAGCCTGTGCAAGGCGGTCATGCTTGAAATGGATTTAACAATCTCCGTTTATCTGGAAGAAGCTGAAAAAGCCCGCCAGAAATCACGGGATGAAGTAATCCTGAGAGAACAGACTTTTGTGGCGGACAGCTTTGGGATTATCCTGAGCGAAGTTGCAGAGCGCAATCTGTCCCAGAAAATGGACAAGGAACTGCCTTCCGCTTATATCCCGCTGCGCGATAATCCGCTTATATCCCGCTGCGCGATAATCTGAACGGCGCCATTGAATCCCTGCGTGAAACCCTCGGGATTGTTAACGACACAACAGAAACCATTGATATTACGGCAGGCGAAATCAATACGGCTGCACAGGATCTGGCACACAGGACTGAACAGCAGGCTGTCTCGGTTGAAAAAACAGCGGCTGCGGTTGAACAGATTACAGCAACTGTAACTTCCACAGCAGCACGCGTGACAGAAGCCAATGCTTTTGTGAACAACTGCCAGAATATTACTGAACAGTTCGGGGTCATGATCAATCGCGCAACGGCCGCGATGTCTGAAATTGAGCGCTCCTCCGAGGCTATCAGCAAAATTACCAATGTTATGTCCAACATTGCCATCCAGACCAACCTGCTCGCGCTCAATACTGGCGTAGAAGCAGCGCGGGCAGGTGAGGCGGGGAGTGGGTTCCGCGTTCTGGCTCAGGAAATCCGTGATCTTGCCAACAGGGCAGGAAATGCCTCCAAAGAGGTCAAGGAACTGGTCGAAACATCCCGTGGGCAGGTTCTGTCCGGTGTTACGATCATGGAAGAAGCAGGGCACGCCATCAGCACCATTATCTCAAGCGTGGCGGATATTGGCGATCACCTGAAAGCCATTGCAGAAGCAGCCTCCGAACAGGCTACGGCTTTGCAGGAAGTCAATAATGCAGTTTCCACCATTGATCAGGGCACTCGCCAGAACGCGGCAATGGTGGAAGAAACCTCAGCAGCAAGCTCCGGCATGGCACAACAGGCCCGCCAGCTTAAAGGATTGCTGAACGAATTTACGCTGGCGTAATTCGCTCGGCTCTCTGGCTCACATCAAGGCATCTCATTTACGTAATGAGATGCCTTTTTTATTTTTAGTAAATCATGTTCACCGCAAACTGCGGCGAAACTTTAACACCTGTATTGTGGCCAGCATAATAGATTGCAGAGCCAACAATAACCCCAAAACGAGGGCTCCAGCTATATTCCACAGCAGGCGCGATCTGCCAGTCACCACTGCTGGAGGCAATGCGGTCAACATGCTTGCCCGTAGCGTTGGTGCCCCATATGCGAGAACCGTTTGCCCAGTCTCGCGCCAGATCCATGGCCAGAACCCACGAATGATTCAGCCCATATTCCAGAGAAAAGCCTGTCTGCCCACTCATTCCAGGGCGACCACGACCATGGAAGCCGTTGCCAGTGCCATAGCTCGTCACATCTTCCAGATGTGTAGAAGCAAGCGCATGGCGGAACCACCCCCATGTGCGCAAACGCAAGGCGTGACCACCATTTATAACGTAAGTAGATTGCTCAGTAATGGCCATACGGAACACATAGGCCCCCGTACCACTACTGTCCTGTTTGTGCTGTAGTTTGTTATAATCCCCCGTAGGGAAATACACCCCGGCAAAAAGATTAAAGGCCGGAATGTATTTTTTAGGATTAGGGTCCACAAACCGCCAGACCATATCTACTGGAAAATCGCCGAACTTAGGCCCGGAAGAATGGCCCTGCCCACGCTCCCAACCGTAATTAACCACGGTATGTGCCTGAATACTGATATGGTCAGTAATACCGTACTTCCACATGGTGGAGTTGCTAAACGTCTGTTGCCGTGGATGCTGCGGATGGCTGGTGCCGTCCGACGCAAAGCGGCCAATCGGCTGTGTGTAGCTATAATAGGGTTCAATACCAATAAGACCCGCATGCGCTTCTGCCCCGGAAGGGGAGACGAGTGAGCCTGTGTACCACTGCCCATCTGCCGCGCGCGCTGTTCCCATGTAAAAAGTCAGCAGGACCCCGGATGCAGCAAGCAATTTCTGATAATTTATTGTTGTTCTACCTATCATTTTTATCGTTCTTTGCCGCACTTAATACAGATCATATGGGGGTCGCCCGTATAACATCGACCAACGAAAAAATCCATACAGTATGGAAATAATACCGATTGAAACACGAATATTTACTTTGTAGTCATACCGTAACAATCCGGGATTGCAACTATTGTTGCCGGTATTATTTGCAATCCCTCAAAGAGTCACTTGACAGCACAGCCTGTCACAACAGAAATGTAGGCTTTGAAAACCAGAGAAGCGAAGTTCCTACTGCATGGAAATAACGAATTTTGTTAAAACGCTGCTCAATTCATGCCCAGAAATTGCGCTGTTTCTGGCCATTGCAATTGGCTACGCTATAGGAAAAATCCGCTTTGGTTCCTTCCAGCTTGGTGGGGTAGCTGGATCACTGCTTGCCGCTGTTGCAATCAGTCAAATTGGTATTCACATTGATTCCGGCATTAAGGCCGTGCTGTTTGCACTCTTTATTTATGCCGTTGGTTTTCAAAGCGGTCCGCAGTTTTTTCGCTCGCTGGGGCGTCAATCCATGCGGGAAGTGCTTATGGCTGTTGTTCTGGCCGTAAGTGGCCTGCTGACTGTTGTAACCGTTGCCCGTATCTTCCATCTGGACAAAGGGCTGGCTGCTGGCATTGCCGCAGGTGGTCTCACCCAGTCCGCCATTATTGGAACAGCCAGTTCCGCCTTGGAAAAAATGGGGCTTCCGCTGGCGCAGGTCCAGCAGATGCAGGGGAATGTCGCGGTTGGATACGCGGTTACCTATATTTTTGGCTCTTTGGGCCCCATTATTCTTTGCGTTAATATTCTGCCTTGGCTCACAAAGCGCGGTATTCGCGAAGACGCCTTAAAGGCCGAAGCCGCGCAGATGGGTGGTGTGCATATTTATGCAGACGGTGAACAATCTGCGTTGCCGGAACTGGTCGGGCGTATTTTTACCGTTGCGCAAAGCGGACAAACGGTTAGCCAGATAGAAACACCCGCTGTTACCGTGGAGCAGATACGCCGCAACGGCAGTATCCTCGGTCTTGCACCAGAAACACAGCTTGCCGCAGGGGATGTTGTCCTGCTCTTTGGGCACCGGGCCGATGTTATTGCTGCCGGGCAGACGCTGGGCAAGGAAATGCGTAACGCAGACGGCATGGATGTCACCATGGTGCGTCGCGACATTGCCCTGACCAACAAGGTATTTTTTGGCAAGACGATGCCAGAATGTGTGCAGCAGCTCGCAGCATCCGCACGGCATGGCGTTTACCTGATGGGTGTCAGCCGGAACGGAAAGCCCGTTCCTCTGAATGCTGACCTGCGTGCCGTATCGGGCGATATTATCTCGCTCTATGGCACCAGTCAGGATGTACAGCGCGTTGCAGCCCAGTTGGGGCCAATCCTGACCAGCAGCATAAAAACCGACCTTGTTTTCCATGGCTGCGGCTTGGTTCTGGGCCTGTTGATGGGGCTGGTGGTTGTGCGTCTGGGCTCTGTTCCCCTGACTTTGGGCAGTGGTGGGGGCGCTTTGCTATCCGGCCTTTTGTTTGGCTGGTACCAGAGCAAGCATAGCACAAAAGGGAATATGCCGGTGGCATCTTCCGCTCTGCTGGTGGACCTTGGCCTTTCCGGCTTTGTTGCGGTCACTGGGCTGCAAACCGGCCAGCAGGCTGTGGCAACCATTGTCGAGCACGGCGTTACGCTGTTCATGCTCGGGGTTGTTGTAACGCTTGTACCGCTTGTGCTGACCATGCTGTTCGGCCGTTATGTGCTGCGTTACGATAATACTGCCATTTTTGCAGGTGCTCTGGCTGGCTCACGCAGTGCCAATCCGGCTTTTGGGGAAGTCCTGAACAAAGCTGGCAATTCTGTTCCAACAACCCCCTTTGCCATTACCTATGCCGTGGCAAACGTACTGCTGACCCTGCTCGGGCCTTTGGTTGTTGCTTTTTCCTGACCCTGTTTTGCATTTTCTGAAAGCGAGAACACGATGGCTATTGATTACGCCAAGTTCAAAGATCTCAGCCCGTTTGAGCTGAAAGACGAACTCATTCGTCTGGCATCCAGCCATACAGACCGCGCCATGCTGAATGCTGGCCGCGGCAACCCGAATTTTTTGGCCACGCTCCCTCGCTCGGCTTTTTTCCACCTTGGTCAGTTTGCCGTTTCGGAATCTGAACTGTCATTTTCCTACATGACGGCTGGCGTGGGCGGTCAGGCACGTGTGGAAGGCATTGAAGAACGCTTTGAGCGTTTTCTGGCTGACAACCGTGACAAAAGCGGCATTTTCTTTCTGGGTCGAGCACTCAGCTATGTGCGCGACCAAATGGGGCTTTCCGCTTCCGCCTTCCTGCATGAAATGGTTGAGGGCATTCTGGGGTGCAATTACCCAACCCCACCACGCATGCTGAGCATGAGCGAGCAGATTGCAGGCCACTACGTGCTGCGTGAAATGGTGGGCAGCGCCCTGCCGGTTGAAAGCACGGACTTTTTTGCAACCGAAGGCGGCACTGCCGCCATGGCTTATATCTTCAACACGCTCAAGCAGAATGGCTTGGTGAAGAAGGGAGATAAAGTCGCTATCGGTCTACCCGTTTTCTCGCCTTACATTGAAATCCCACAGCTGGACGAATACGGGCTGGAAGTGGTTTCCATTCATGCCGACCCGAGCATGAACTGGCAGTATCCTGCTTCTGAACTGGAAAAGCTGAAGGACCCGGCGGTTAAAATCTTCTTCTGCGTCAACCCCAGCAATCCGCCATCCGTTAAAATGGATGACACCTCGCTGGAACTGATTGCATCCATTGTCAAAAATGATCGTCCTGACCTGATGATCCTGACTGATGATGTGTATGGCACTTTTGCAGATGACTTCCGCTCCCTTTATGCGGTGTGTCCGGCCAACACCATTCTGGTTTACTCCTTCTCCAAATATTTTGGGGCAACCGGCTGGCGTCTGGGCGTTATTGGCGTTCACAAGGACAACGCCATTGATGGCCTGCTCCGTGCTCTTCCCGAAGGCGTGCGCAAAGACCTCGGGCGGCGTTATTCCAGCCTGACAACAGATGCCGGCGCACTCAAGTTCATTGATCGTCTTGTGGCAGACAGCCGTGCAGTCGCCCTGAACCATACAGCCGGCCTTTCCACCCCCCAGCAGGTGCAGATGGTGCTGTTCGCCCTCTTTGCCCTGATGGACGAAACCGGCCATTACAAGGCTTCTCTCAAGGCAGTTATTCGTCGCAGGGAAGCAACGCTCTACCGCGAACTTGGTGTTGAACCCAAGGAAGACGCCAACGCAGTTGACTATTATACGCTCATCGACCTGGAAACGGTTGCGCGTGAACTGTATGGCAAAAAGTTCGCCAAGTGGATGCTCAAGCGCGCCAGCACGGGCGAAATGCTGTTCCGCATAGCTGATGAAACCGGCATTGTTCTTCTGCCTGGTGAAGGCTTTGGGGTGCAAAAGCCCGCAGCCCGTGCATCTTTAGCGAATCTGAGCGAATATCAGTATGCAGCCATCGGGCGTTCTTTGCGCAAGATGGCAGACGAATATTACCAAGAGTTTTTGAAAAGCGACGCATAATTCCAAATACCTAAAGACGAGATAATTTTCTTCTAGGTATTGGGAACAGTTTTCATACAATAGTGTGGTGCAGTAATATGCACCACACTATTTTTATATGTGCTATCCGTCGCCTACTCTACCAATGAATAATCTGATGGCTGGTTCCTTCCATCCCCCACCTCATGAAGAGCAGGGAAGTGGCTTCTGGAATTGCAGTGTCATTGTGCAGATTAAGTATAATTTAAAAATATCCCGCCATATATCTATATGCACACAAATATAGATAACTGCTGTATTTTCCCCACTTCGGGGTCAGTTGGCACGTTTCGTGCTTGCAATTGTGCCACACTCCCCGGCATTTATGCATAAAAGCACGAATATCTGGCGGTACAGCACGCCAATGTGATCCTGATCAATGCTTTAATTTGCAAAGTATATATACAGGTTCATTATTACTATTTCTTTACAAAACCGGGATGGTTCAGATGGCTCTGGGGCGCAGAGAGTTTTTAAAAAGTGCAGGAACGTGCGTGGGGGGAGCCAGCGCCATTGCCCTTGGTTTTGCCCCACCACAGGCTTTTGCGCAGGAAACGCGGCAGTACAAGCTGCTACGTGCAAAGGAAACACGGAACAATTGCACATATTGTTCGGTTGGCTGTGGGCTGCTCATGTATTCTCTGGGTGACGGTGCCAAAAACGCCAAGCCCAGCATCTTCCATATCGAAGGCGACCCAGACCATCCTGTAAGCCGTGGCTCCCTATGCCCCAAAGGGGCTGGGCTGGTGGATTTTATTCACAGCGAAGGCCGCCTGCATTATCCTTCCTATCGTGCCCCTGGCAGCAAGGAATGGACCCGGATCAGTTGGGAAGAGGCTACGGACCGTATTGCCCGCCTGCTCAAGGATGATCGTGACAAGAACTTCATAGCGAAGAACGAAAAAGGCGAAACCGTTAACCGTTGGCTCACAACGGGTATGCTGGCGTCTTCCGCCGCCAGCAACGAAACCGGTCTGCTGGATTTTAAATTCGCCCGGTCCATGGGCATGCTGGCTCTGGACTGTCAGGCCCGCCTATGCCACGGCCCCACCGTTTCTGCCCTTGGTCCAACCCTTGGCCGCGGCGCCATGACCAACAACTGGGTGGACATTAAAAACGCCAACGTTGTGCTGATTATGGGCGGCAACCCGGCCGAAGCGCACCCGGTTGGCTTTAAATGGGTCATGGAAGCCAAAATCCGCAACGGCGCCAAGGTTATGGTGGTGGACCCCCGGTTCAACCGCAGTGCAGCCGTAGCAGACTTTTATGCCCCCATCCGCGCAGGTTCGGACGGCGCATTTTTGCTGGGGGTGATCAACTACCTGCTCACCCATGACCAGATCCAGCATGAGTATGTGAAGTCCTACACCAATGCATCGTTTGTGGTGCGTGAGGACTTCAGCTTCCATGAAGGGCTGTTTAGCGGTTACGACGCTGAAAAGCGGAGCTACGATAAGTCTTCCTGGGCCTATGAGCGTGACGCGCAAGGGTATGCCGTTACCGACCCAACGTTGCAGAACCCGCGTTGTGTCATCAACCTGCTACGCGAGCACGCCGCACGCTATACACCCGATGTGGTAACGCAGATTACCGGCACGCCAGAAAAAGACTTCCTGCATGTCTGCGAAACCCTTGCAGCGACCAGCGCACCGGACCTGACGTCAACCATCCTGTTCGCACTGGGCTGGACACACCACACCAACGGCACGCAGATCATCCGCACCGCCGCCATGATTCAGCTTCTGCTTGGTAATGTTGGCATGCCCGGTGGCGGCCTCAATGCCCTGCGCGGACATTCCAACATCCAAGGTTATACCGACCTCGGGCTGCTGTCGCTCCGCCTGCCGGGTTATATGAACCTGCCCAAGGACAGCCAGCAGACGCTGGATACCTACCTGCAAGCCGTAACCCCGCGTGCGGACGAACCGGGGCAGGTCAATTACTGGCACAATACGCCCAAATTCTTTGTCAGCCTGATGAAAACCCTGTGGGGTGACCACGCAACACCCACAAACAACTGGGGTTACGACTGGCTGCCAAAATGGGACCGCAGCTACGATATGCTGGCCTATTTTGAAATGATGCATCAGGGCAAGGTTAACGGTTACATTGCGCAGGGCTTTAACCCCCTTGCCGCCATGCCGGATAAAAACCGCATGCGTGATGCGCTTTCCAAGCTCCGCTTCCTGATCACCATGGACCCGCTGGATACGGAAACCGCCAACTTCTGGCAGAATGAAGGCACCTTTAATGATGCGAAGCCTGAGGACATCCAGACGGAAGTCTTCAGGCTACCTGCATCCTGCTTTGCGGAGGAAAACGGGTCTATCGTCAATTCTGCACGCTGGCTGCAATGGCACTACGAAGGCGCCAGACCACCGGGCGATGCGTGGAACGATGGCCGCATTATTGGCACCATTTTTACCAAGCTCCGGGCACTGTATGCCAAGGAAGGCGGCGTAAGCCCCGAACCTGTCCTGAATATGCAGTGGAACTATCAGGACCCCGAAGACCCAACGCCTGAAGAAGTCGCCAAGGAAGCCAATGGCTACGCACTGGCCGACATAACGGACGACAAGGGGCGGGTTGTTGTGCGCAGGGGCGAACTGCTGCCTGATTTTTCGGTCATGAAAGATGACGGTACCACAGCCAGCTACTGCTGGATTTTTGCCGGCTCGTGGACCGAAGCAGGGAACCAGATGGCCCGGCGCGACAATACCGATACAGGTCTGGGCACCACGCCCGGCTGGGCATGGGCATGGCCCGCCAACCGCCGTATCCTGTATAACCGCGCTTCGCTTGACGTGCAGGGGCGTCCATGGGACCCCAAGCGGCAGATTATTGCCTGGGACGGACAGCGCTGGGGGGGAGGCGATGTGCCGGATTACCCCGTCACGTCTCCACCCAATAGCGGTGTTGGGCCGTTTATCATGCACAGTGAAGGCGTTGGCCTCTTGTTTGCCGGTGGTGACAAGCTGGTTGATGGGCCATTTCCGGAACATTACGAACCAACCGAAACCCCGGTTCTGTCCTCTGCGCTGGGTAAAACCACGCTCCGCAACCCGGCTGCACGCTTTTATGCGGACGAAAAGCCCCGTATGGGCGACCCGGCCCAGTATCCGTATGTGGCCACAACATACTCCATTACGGAGCTGTTCCGGCACTGGACAAAACACTCCAGACTGAATGCCATCATGCAGCCTGAACAGTTTGTAGAAATTGGAGACAAACTGGCAGGCAAGCTTGGCATTGCTGCGGGCGATATGGTGCGTGTTTCCTCCCACCGGGGGTATATCGAGGCCAAAGCCGTGGTCACAAAAAGGCTCAAACGCCTGAGTGTTATGGGCAAGGATCTGGATCAGGTCGGTGTGCCTTGCCACTGGGGCTTCAAGGGCGCGACCCAAAAGGGGTATCTGGCAAACACGCTTACTCCGGCTATTGGGGATGCCAACTCCCAGACGCCTGAATTTAAAGCTTTTCTTGTTAATGTTGAGAAAGTCTGAGGTGCGCTGATGGGTATGCAGTCACAAGACATTATCCGCCGCTCCGCCACCAACGGACTGACGCCGCTGCCACAGGCCCGCAGTCATGAACAGGAAGTGGCCAAGCTGATTGACGTCTCCCTTTGCACCGGGTGCAAGGGGTGTCAGGTCGCCTGTTCGGAATGGAATGACCTGCGGGACGAGGTCGGGCACAACGTGGGGGTGTATGATAACCCTGCCAACCTGACGCCGGAAACTTGGACCGTTATCCGCTTTGATGAACGTGAGGATGAAGCGGGCAAACTGGAATGGCTGTTACGCAAGGAAGGCTGCATGCACTGCGCCGAGCCGGGCTGCCTGAAGGCATGCCCGAGCCCAGGTGCCATTTTGCAGTTTGCCAACGGCATTGTGGATTTTCAGTCCGAACAGTGCATTGGCTGCGGTTACTGCGTTGCGGGCTGTCCGTTTGATATTCCCCGCATCAGCAAAAAAGACAACCGGGCCTACAAATGCACTCTCTGCGCAGACCGGGTTGCCGTGGGACAGGAGCCTGCCTGCGTTAAAACCTGCCCGACTGGTGCAATCTCCTTTGGTTCCAAAGCCGAGATGATCGACCTTGCGGACACACGGGTGGAAGAACTTAAAGGGCGTGGCCATGAAGGCGCAGGGCTTTACGACCCCGCCGGTGTGGGGGGCACGCATGTTATGTATGTTCTTACCCATGCGGACCAGCCCAGCCTGTACCACCGCCTGCCAGATGACCCGCATATCAGCCCCGTTGTCCGTGGCTGGAAAGAGTGGCTTAAACCCGTAGGCGCGCTTGGGTTTATTGCAACTCTGGCCGGGGCTTTTGCCCACTATATGGGCGTTGGTGCCAACACGACTGACGAAACACCGCCAGCTGAGCCAGAAAAAGAACTGGAAGATGCAGGGCAGGGCCCGAACGACAACGGGAGGGATGCATAATGGACAACAGCAATCTGGTCTTACGTACCAAGCTTATTGACCGCCTGTTCCACTGGAGCATGGTGTCGTGCTTTATGCTGGTCGCTCTTTCAGGGCTGTCCTGGTTCTTCCCGAGCCTGAACTGGCTGGGTTATGTGCTTGGCCCGCCACAGCTTGCCCGTGTGCTGCATCCCTTTTTAGGCATTGCTGTTTTTGGGTTGCTTATGTGCATGTTTGTCCGTTTTGTGCACCACAACCTTTTTGTGCGCACGGACCTGACATGGTTCAAGCATATTGTGGATGTGCTGTTGAACAAGCACGGGCAAAAACTCCAGATCGGCAAATACAATGCGGGGCAGAAGATCCTGTTCTGGGGCATTATGTCCCTGATCAGTCTGCTGTTTGTCAGCGGTTTGATGATCTGGCGGGCTTACTTTGCCGCGCTGTTTCCCATCCCTGTTCTCCGCCTTGCACTTCTGGCGCATTCCGTTGCCGGGCTGGCACTTATCCTGCTGGTTATCGGGCATATTTACATGGGCATCTGGGTGCGTGGCTCCATTGGCGGCATGATCAGTGGCTATGTCTCACGCGCATGGGCCCGGCAGCATCATGACCGCTGGTATGAAGAAGAAGTCGCGCCGACCAAACCCCTGCCATCCAAAAGGCATGGCTGATGCTGAGCAGTTCAGATATTGTCGCCCCGGATAAACGCACCCCCGGGGTTGTGGCGATTGATCCAGCCATTTACCCCATGCTGGACAAACTTTATGCCCGCCGTATTGAACGGTTGAAGGCACAGGCTCTTTTGCAGGGCGAGAACGGAGAGTATTTTCGTTTTCTAACGCATCTGGTGCAGGCCCAGCAGGATAATCTTGCGCAAGCACCTCTTGAGCAGGCTGATGTAGAGGCCATTCACAACCTGCTCAAACAGGGCATTTCCGACACAACAGAACTCGAACACAGCCTTGGCAACATACAGTGCTGGCAGGTTGCCTACGCAACACTCGCGACACAGCTTGCGCCCATGCTTCCGCAAAAAGTGGCTCAGGCACTTGGCGCTCTGTCTGCCGACAAAACGGAGCTTGTCAAAGCCGCCACGCACCTTTTGCGGGCCGATTATGCGCAGGTTGATGCCGGTGTTGCCGTTGTGCTGTGGGCAGCCCTTTCTACCTGCTGGGCGCAGGCTGTTGCACGCAAGCAAGGGGAGGGCATTACACAACCTCTGGCGCATGCCACACACTGCCCATGCTGCCATGCCCCGCCAGTTGCCAGCCTTGTTATGGGCGGCGCGCGCGAAGGGTTACGCTACCTGCAATGCAGCTTGTGCGAGGTACGCTGGCACCGGGTCCGAGCTGTTTGTGTAGCCTGTGACGCCAGCGGGCAGATGGATCACTGGACGCTGGATGACGCAAAATCTGCTATCCAGATCGAAACCTGCGGGGACTGCAAAAGCTACATTAAAACGCTCCGTCTGGATTATGACCCGGAACTGGAAGCCGTGGCTGATGACCTGGGGAGCTTACTGCTGGACAGTGCTATGGAAGCAGAAGGCTTTATGCGTGTAGGTATTAACCCGTTCTCCTTCCCTGCATAACAACGTTACGGACTGTCGCGTGCACTTACTTCAACCATCGGCTGCTACTGAACACACACCTGCCCCGGCCATGGTAAGCTACGAGCACGCGCAACGTATTTTATCGGCGCTGGTTACAACGCTGCCAGCCCCGGAAGTTGAATACGTCCCCATCCATCAGGCCGATGGGCGCGTTCTGGCCACCGCACTGCATGCGCTGTCTCCACGCCCAGAAGCCGATATTTCCGCCATGGATGGTTATGCATTCTGTTGTGCTGATATTGTGAATACCGGCCAGGCACGCTGCACCATTCCCTTGCGGGATTACGTTGTTGCCGGGGACCAGCCTGCACCCCACAATAAGGGCACTGCCGCGACCATTCTAACAGGTGCCCGCCTACCCACAGGGGCAGACTGCATAATCGCGCGTGAACGGGTGGAAGTGCACGACGGTCTGCTCCACCTTGCCCTGTCCGACATAGCCGTTGGCAAAAACATCCGCCGGGTGGGGGAAGAATTTGCCGTTGGTTCTACCCTGCTTACCGCTGGCCAGAAGCTTGACTGGCGGCATATAGCGCTTCTTGTCAGCCAGAATATCAAACAGGTTCCGGTTTACAGGCCTTGTCGGGTGGGTGTTATTGCCAGTGGGGCCGAGTTTGCTCTCTCCGCCCCGGATAGCCGGGCGGAAATTAATACCCCACTACTCCATGCAATGCTAACGCGGCAGGGGGCAACTGTAACGAGCCGCATTGTGCGCTCTGACAGCCGTGAAGACCTGCAAGCGGCCATATCTGAACTGGCAGAACACTCGGATATTCTGGTTACCACCGGGGGTATTTCTGTTGGGCAGACAGATAATGTGCTACCGGTTATGGAACAGCTTGGCGCAGCCTGCCTGTTCCGGCGTGCCAAAATCCGGCCGGGCAAACCGTTTACTCTTATGCGGCTAGGCCCGGTGCCCGTATTTTGCCTACCCGGCAATCCGGGGGCTACGGCTATATGCGCGCAGGTTTTTGTTCTGCCATTCCTCCGTTCATGGATGGAGCACAGACCAACCCTCACATTCTTTCCAACCATACAGGGAAGAAGCAGTTTTTCTTTTTCTGCTCTGTCAGATGCAACTGGCTTTATGCCGGTTACCTACGCCCAAAGTGGTAAGGAAGGGGTGTTCTCTCTTGTGCCTTCACAAGGTGCATCCGACGTTCTCTGTTTTTCCCGTGCTGATGGGATTCTGCAAGTCCCTCCCGGGCAAGCTATAGAAATTGGAGACTGGTGTTCCGCAACACTGTTTTGCAATGTATAGAATGTGACTGCGTATTTTTACATTATATTCCACAAAAAAGTATTACTCTCAATATAATCAGCAATAGATTGTGTATCATCCAAGGGAAGAAAAACCTTTTTTTCTTCTGGGTTTTTCATAGGGATATTATCTGTAGCAATAACCTGAATATGAGGGTTATTTATAAATAGCGGCTCTTTCCCGGTTATAGGGCGCCAGACTTCTACACAGGCCGGAACATCGGCATGGAACCCTTCCACCAAAATCAGATCAACTGGCTGCATGGCTTTGAGCAGGTCATTCAGCTTGGGTGGGGTCGGGCTTTGGTGCTGTAAAAACCAGCGCGATGGTGTTGCAAGCATAACTTCCGCCGCCCCACTTTGCCTATGCTGGAATGTATCTTTTCCCGGTGTATCCATATCCACCCCATGATGGGTATGTTTGATTGTGGAAACACTTAGCCCGCGTTGGCAAAAACAAGAAATAAGGCGGCTAACAAGGTGCGTTTTACCCGAACCACTCCGCCCGATAATGCCAAAAACCCGTTGTTTGCGGTAAAGGGATATCACGAGCAGGCTAGTCCATACTGTGTTGAAATGAGCCATTGCTTTTTAAGCGGACACACGCACAATAACCAGCACAAACGGGTAGAGACACAGCTTATTATGCAACATACGTTAAAAATAGCAGGACTAGTGCTGGCAGGCGGGCAGGGCAGGCGTATGCATTATGCGGACAAGGCTTTTATGGACATAGACCATAAACCCTGCATCGACTGGGTTATTACCCGCCTTGAACAGCAATGCAGCGGCATAGCCATAAGTGCCAATGGCAACCCACAAAGGTTTAACGCCTGGCACTACCCGGTTCTGCCTGACACATATTTTGACGTAGGCCCTCTGGCCGGGCTGTTAAGTGGTCTGGAATGGGCTGAAGCCGCAGGGTTTGATGCGTTGCTCAGTGTGCCAGTTGATACGCCCTTTATCCCGCATGATCTGGCTGGCACTCTGCTGCCCGCGCCATCTTATGCAATTTATGCGGAGCAGCGTCATTCTCTGGTCGCATTATGGCCTGTTACCCAAGCCCGTGCAGTGTTGGCCGCACAATTGGCCAGCGTAACAGAGCAGAACCGAAAACAGACAACACGGGTTTGCACTCTGGCTTATGCCCTGAATGCGCAGGCAATAGATTTTTCTCACCTCTATCCGTCAGATCCATTTGTGAACATCAATACCCCCGAAGACCTGCATGAAGTCCGTTCACTGGGGCAGGCCCAGTCCGGGAGCAGCTACCGTGGTGCATGAGCAAACATCTTTTGCCGTTTCAGAACCCTGCCATGTCAAAAGAATAATCTGGGAAAATGCGCAAGACTGCGCGCCTCAGACCGTAAATGAGACATTAAATCTGGCAGAAGAAGTGCCACTTTCTCTTGTCTATAACGGTATAGACTATGCCGTTATGATGATAACTCCGCAGAATATTGATGATTTTTCTATCGGATTTTCAATAACGGAAGGTCTTGTTAAAGATGTTTCCGAAATCAGGCATATCGCCATATCTTCTATACCCGGTGGGTTAAAGGTGGATATGCGCATAAGTGCTGATGCGCTCCGCACGGTTCTGGCGCGCAGCAGGCGGCCGATTGCAGGGCGCACTGGCTGTGGCATCTGTGGGGCTGACATGAGCAGCATTGTTGCCCGCGACCAGAACACAGTTGAGGCTTATACACCGGACCTGTCTGCCATACGCCACGCATTACGGCACCTGCGGGACCACCAGACACTCAATGCTGGTATAGGCATGCTCCATGCAGCTGCCTGGTGTGCCCCTGATGGGTCCATTACAGCAATCCGGGAAGATGTGGGGCGGCACAATGCGCTCGACAAGCTTATCGGCCATGGCCTTAAAAACACTCCGGGTTTTGCAAACGGGTTTTGTCTGCTCACCAGCCGCTGTTCTTACGAAATGGCCAGCAAAGCCATAGCCGCAGGCATGCGCGCCCTTGTCTCGCTTTCCGCCCCTACGGCCATGGCGCTCAGAACGGCACAGCACGCCGGGCTTACGCTTATCTCTCCCGCCAGGCCAGACACCATATGCCTTCTCCCTCCATCACCGGAAGGAATCTGAGACAGCCCTCACCATCGCTACTTTTTTAAGGGGCAGTAATGGGGATTCTGGCGACCAGAAAGGGCGGTTTGCGCATGTCCTGCCCATTATGCAAACGGGGCAGGCGGCTCCATTGACCTAAAACCACGTAAACGGCCTGATGATCTGCAAAAATGCCATCGGGCCAGACAAACCGTGGGTCCGAGGCCAGCAGTTCAAACGTGCCATCCGGGTTGCGGCGGAACACGGCATCATGGTCGGCTGCTGTGGTGTAAATCCGGTTCCATGGGTCGGTTGCCACCCCATCCGCCGCACCTTTTTCCCCTTCATCTACAACCAGAGCCGCTAACTGAGCAGAAGTGAGGGAGAAATCAGCCAGTTTTGCTGTCGGTAGGCTATATAACCGTCGGCTGGCCAAAGGCGCATAATAAACACGATCAGACCCGGCAGACAGGGTAATGCCATCCGCCCCACCCGCGGGAAAAGTCGGATGTGCCGGGTCATAATGCAGTACGCGCCCGTCCAGCACAGTCTGGTACCCCGGATCAGGCAGAACAGAGACCGTATTTTCCAGCACGCGGCGCTGCCTACCTGTGGCAAGGTCCAGCACCACCAGAGCCGGGTGCCCGTCAAACGAACTATCCGTAATGTATGCAGTGCCTTTTGCACCGTGTGTCAGGTCTATACGCAGGTCGTTCATATGGCTTTGGGGCAGCAATGCAGTTGTCAGGGGCACATTGGCAATAATCTGCCCTGTTATAGGGTTGATCCCAACTACCTTGGCGCCCCCGGCTGGAATGGGCTGCCCTTTAATTTTGCCGTCATCAATAACCCACAGGTTTCCCTTGGTGTCTGTTGTCATTCCATGGGGCGAAATCAGCCGTGCCTGTGGTGCCCCCCTTGATGCAGCGGAAAACGTGGCTGAGGGAAAAGGAACCAGACGCCCATCTTTCCATTCTGCCAGCACCGGGCCTGTATGGTCACCATCATGCTTGGGAAAGGTCAAAAACAAGCGTCCATTCACTACAGCAACGCCAGAGGGGTCTGGCGTGGGTATGCTGGCAATAATCTGGACCTGCCCGTTACGGCCAAAAGCAGGGTCGTTGTTATCTGTTATGGTCTGCGCCTGCATGGGCGTGGGGAACAACTGGCCTGCCCATAAACCGGCAACCAGCAAAAAAGGTCCCACTCTGTTCATTCCTGCATCCCCCCGCTCTGTGTGCCTAACCTACCTGTTTTCTGGCGTAATTTGGTATCCAACGGTCCTTACCGGGGTGTGAGCGATATGGGGCCGGCTACGGCAGAGCCATTTTCCCACGTTTCCACCACACGGTCGGTATCAGAAATTACATTGGCGGGATTGCCTGCCACAACCAGCAGATCAGCCCTTTTACCTGCTGCAATAACGCCTCGGTCATGCAGGTCGAGTAATGCTGCGGCTTCTTCCGTTGCAATGTGCAGAGCCTGTAGCGGGGGCAGGCCAGCTTGCACCATCAGTGCCAGTTCCCGGTGTTCCGCAACCCCGGCAACCCGCAACGGTGTTGCCCCACTATCCGTGCCAAAGCCGATTTTAACGCCTGCGGCCCACAATATTTTCAGGTTCTGCAGGTTGGTTACAAGGGAGGTACGGGCAAAATCGGCTTTGCCACCGGCTTTGTTTTCCTGTTGCCAGGCGGGA
The DNA here is from genome assembly GCF_002153575.1 of Acetobacter sp. DsW_54. NCBI lineage: Bacteria > Pseudomonadati > Pseudomonadota > Alphaproteobacteria > Acetobacterales > Acetobacteraceae > Acetobacter > Acetobacter sp. DsW_54. Next base: position 243,551 of record NZ_JOPD01000007.1, on the reverse strand, counting down.
TTGTTGATCTGCTGTTGCAAGGGGGCAGACAGGCCAGCCTCAACAAATGGGGTTTTCACCCACGCAGGCTGGTCAGCCCATGCTGTTGTGGCTTCATCCAGCTCCAGTGTGGGGATGTACCAAATTCCCCGCTCCTTGAGCATGGCCACAAAAGATGGGGGTACAAACCTGTCACGCACACCATGGGCCAGAATATCAACTCCGGCTGTTACCACATGCTCCGCATCGTCCAGGTCATGAATATGGGCAGCCACGCGCAGGTGTTTTTGGTGCGCTTCATCCACAACAGCCTTGATAATGGCAGGGTCCATTTTAACGGGAAGAGAGTGGTCAAAATCATCCACCCATATTTTAATCAGGTCTGTGCCTTCGGCTGCCATGGTATCCACCGCCTGCCGGGCCTCTGCCTCCGTGCGAGGCCGGAAGAGCTGATCCGGAGCAACATGAACCGGTGGGGCCCCCTTAGGCACACCAATCCCCTGATCAACCCCAAACAGGTCTGCCGGCAATAGCCCCATATGGGCATCCTTGCGCATAGGGTCAAACACGCGCGGAACATTATTCCCCAGCGCTGTAACGGTAGTCACCCCATAACGCCGGTACTGTGCCAGTTCGGCTGTAATGGTATCTGCCGTATAAAACTGCGGCCCTGTCAGCACCCCCTGCAACTGACCGATATGGCTGTGATCGGAAATTAGACCGGGTAAGACACTCATGCCCGAACGATCCAGAACACGGGTATTTGGGGGAAGAGGTATATCCCGACCGGCTGCAACAATTGCGCCGTCCTGCATGAGAACAGTTCCATTCTCAACCGGGGGAGCACCTGTGCCTTCTATAATCCGAATATGGGTCAGCGCCACAGGCGCAGTCTGGGCATGACCTGCTACGGGCAAGCCAAGAAGAAGGGCGGCGACTATAACGCGGGGTTTCATACGCATATCCATCCTGTTGTTTCTAGTCCGCCGCCACTGCGGCGCGCTCATACCAGGCCAGACGGGCAGACAGCAGAAGCCCACCAAGCCCCGCCATGCTCCCGACCATAAAAATGGCACCGTCTCCCGCCCATTCAGCCAGCAGGCCGGTCAGGGGGCCGGTAGCCCCATAGGCAAGGTCCTGAAAAGCTGCAAAGCCGCCCATGGCTGTTCCCCGCATTTGCGGAGATACCCGCCGGACAACTTCCACCCCCATGGAGGGGAAAATCATGGAACAGCCACAACCAGTTAAAAAGGCTCCAGCCAGCGCAACACTTGGGCCGGAGGCCTGCCACAGCAAAATCTGCCCACCCGTTTCCACCGCCATGGACACAAAAGCGACACGTGCTCCCCCCAGCCTATCTGGCAGATGGCTGCACAGAACCCGGACCAGCACAAAAGCTACACCAAAAAAGGTAAGCCCCAGAGCAGCATGGGGCCAATGCCTGTGCAGGAACATAAGCGGCATAAAGGCACCTATGGCCGCAAACCCAATTCCTTGAAAAAAGACCACCAGACCAAGGTCGGAAATTTTGTTGATAATCCGGCCGATTGGTTGCCGCTCTCCCCCATGGGGAGGTACAGCCACAACGGGTGCAGCCATAGCAAACCCAAGCAGTGGCGTAACCATGCAGGCAAGGGCAACCAGTGCGTAGCCTCCCTGATCGTACAGGGCCAACCCTACTGGGCTACCAGCCGCCAGCGAGCCATACATCCCCATTCCCACAATGGACAACACCCGCCCCGAGCGCTGGTGCCCCATCAGCCCAATCCCCCATGCCAGCAGGCCAACAACAGTCAGGCTTTCCCCCAGCCCCAGCATCAACCTTGCCAGCATAAGCATGGCAAAAGCAGCCCACGGCGCTGGCAGCCAGGAAACCATAAGGGCCAGAACACCGCTTACGGCATAAAACGCCAGACCAAACAGCATGCAGCGCTTGCCGCCTTTATGGTCAGCAAACCGGCCGGCAAAGCCACGGGTCAGAATGGTGGAGACAAACGCAACGCCAACCGCCAGCCCAGCAAGGGCATTGCCCATATGCAGCGATGTTGCCACATAAACCGAGGTTGTGGGCATAGACATGGCAACAGCCAGATAAGACAGAAAAAGCGCAACCGCGAGCCACACCAGCAAACGCGGTGCCTTGTCCTGTTCTGCTGTGGGAGCGCTGGGCATTAAGGTTCCAGCTCCTTCGCCATACTGGCCGTGCCTGTGCACGGCCTTTAACCCTGTTCAGGTCTTGGCCAAGTCAGGCTTTTTGCCAAGACCTGTCTGCATGACAATGCTGTGAGGGGCGCTATAAGCCCCGCCTGTCACGCAGCTCCGGATTTGCGGGGAGCAAACAGCCTGAATAATGGGCCCGTGAGTGTGGTGGAAATAACGGCCAGAACCATAAGGGATGCAAACCCGAAGTCCGACAGCATACCCTGACCATGTAAAATGGTTGCGGCCACAATTTCCATCAGCCCCTTGCACTGGAGCAGGGCGCCAACGCCCAGCGCCTGCCTTGGTTTAAGGCCGGCCGCGGGTGGGTAAATATAAACGGCTGCAATTTTGGTCACCATGGAAATAACAACCAGCGACAGGGATGCCACAACAGAGGGCCATGTTAAGGCATCCCCATTAATATGCAGCCCGCTATGGCCAAAAAACATCGGGGCTAACCAGATCAGGGCAAACGTTCCCACAGCTTCCACCGGCAGGCGGCGCACCCAGCTCGGTGGCATAATCGCACCGGCAAAATAGGCACCGATCAATTCATGCAGGCCAAGCTGCATGCTCGCCCAGGACCCAGCCGCCAGATAAACCGGTATGGCCAGCCAGATAACCGCCAATGGCGGATGACGGAAATGGTGAGAAGCCCAGTACCCCCCGGCAGCCAGCCCCACTAGCAAAAGAACAGCCAGCGCTTCCAGCCCTGTCCAACCGTGCAGGGCGGCAGAACCACGGGCGGCAAACTGCAGGGCCGCCAGCCCGATCCACAATGCTGCGTCATCCACAACGGCCAGCTTGAGCGCTAACTGCCCCAAAGGTTTTTGGGCGGTATCAAGCTCCCGCACAACACCGATCAGAACCGGCAGGGCGCTCACTGCAATGCACAGGCCAATAGATGCCGCCGCTACCCAAGGTGTTGCGTCTGGTGCCTGCCAGCCATGAAGATGCAGAAAAACCGTGTAAGCCAGAAACGTACCAACACAAAAGGGAATACCCAGTGCTACGGCAGCCCCACCAAACAGCCGACCAATTGTAGGCTGTGCAAAGTCCTGCCCTGAAGGTTCCCCACCGGGATGCTGCCACATTTCCAGCCCGGCGGTAAAAGCCAGCACCAGCACGGCAACCCAGCCAATTGTGTTCCCGTAAACGGAGGGAATACCCATTTGCTGCACGGGCACATGCCATACGGCAAGGGCAATACCCACAAGAATGGGCAACACGGCTATTGGCAGCGCTTTTTGCATGAGCCGCCACAGAGCCCAAGGGAAAAACACAAAGATTGCGGCGTCGGTCAAAAGCGCTGTCAAATTTGCCATATTGCATCCTTTTTTGTTGAATTTTGTCCCTTGTAACGGATTACCCGCACGATATGCAAGTTTTGCATGCCTAGGTGCTTTTTATTCATAGCACTCATGGCTTTGGCTGAACATATTCATCAAACATAAGATGTATTTTGTTGACACCTTATGTAATCAGCCTTACTAAAGGTATCTGTATTTTACATCTTTTGGATGCGTCCCATGAGCACAATGCTTGATGACAAAACCCGGTCAATTGTTTCCGCCTGCGTTCCCGCCCTTGAAGCCCATGGGCTGGATATAACGCACGAAATGTACCGGAGGCTTTTGGCTAATCCGGAAATTCGTGATTTATTCAACATGTCACACCAAAAGGATGGGGAGCAGCCCAAGGCCCTTGCCCTTGCCGTACTGGCATATGCCCGCAATATCAATAATCTGGGCGCACTTGGCGCCATGGTTGAACGTATTGCCGAAAAACACGTTGGCCTTAACATTCTGCCAGAGCACTACCCTTTTGTAGGGGAAGCCCTGCTGGGTGCCATTGCCCACGTACTGGGCGATGCCGCAACGCCCGAAATTATGGATGCATGGGGCAAGGCATACTGGTTTCTGGCGGATGTTCTGATCGGCCGGGAAAAGCAGATTTATCAGGAACACGCAGACACTCCCGGAGGCTGGACCGGATGGCGCAGCTTTACGGTGCGCAAGATTGTGGTGGAAAGCAGCACAATCCGCTCGTTTGAACTCGTACCAAGCGACAATAAGCCCGTTATGCAGCACAAACCCGGCCAGTATCTGAGCTTCAAGCTTGATATTCCCGGCCATGGGTCCCAGCGCCGCAACTACAGCATTTCATCCGCCCCGGCATCCGACCATTATCGCCTGAGCATCCGCAAGGCCGATGGTGGCGTGGTTTCCTCCTGGTTCCATGACACGGTCAGGGAAGGGGACGAATTGCAGGTTTCTGCCCCTGCGGGTGATTTTGTTTTCAAATCTGAGCCAAACACAAAGAACGTGCTCATCAGCGCGGGCGTTGGGCTGACACCCTTTATTTCCGCTTTGGGCGCAGTTGAAAAACTTCCCCACGGTCCGATTCACTTTGTGCATGGTGTGCATGCCCCCGACACGCAGGCTTTTGCTCCCTATGTGCAAAAACTGGTGGCTGAAGGTGTTATCAAGGCCGATATTTTTTACAGTGCAGGCGCACCGGCAGAAACATCTCCACTGCCCGGACTGGCTTTGCACTCTGGCCGGGTAACAGCCGAATGGCTGGCAACGCAGGTTCAGCCAGATGCGCATTACTGGGTCTGCGGGCCTGAGCAGTTCATGCTGGACACTATTCTGGCGCTTAAAGCGCAGGGCATTGCCCCGGCACAGATTCATTACGAGTTCTTTGGTTCTGCATCGGATGCGCAGTTGCTCGCCGCCGCCTAAAGCGGGTTGCACGCAATACACGTTGCTGAAATGTTTATAACAGGGCTGCCTACGCATTTGTTTATGTGGGCAGCCCTGTTGCCTTGTGGGCCTGCCTTACCTGCACGGTAAAATATCCGTGCTTTGCCGCCATCAGGGACACAACAATGTGCGGCGGCAACAACCGTGAAAAACTTTCAGCACGGTCCTGCGTTGAATTATAAATAAAAATAATAAATAGGATAATCATTACCTCTACGCCCGGCATCAATACGCTATTTACCACATAGCTAAAAAGTAATTAGATAGCGTTTATCGCTCTGTTTCATATGGGCGAAGGTCAAAACCAAGTGCCTGAACCAAATACATCCTGCAAGGATATGAAGCATGAGCAAGAGCACAAAAGAATTTATTTTGTGGTTTTCAGCATTTCTGATTGTTGGTGGGATCATGTGGGGCGGGTCTAAGGTCCTGCATAATTACCGCCAGCAACAGTGGGACCAGTTTGTTCTGGAACACCATTGCGTCATTACCGGAACGCAGCCGTCCACTGGATTTTTTACATCTGACCAAACCATTTATCAGTGTGACAACACAGGCATTTATTACCGCAGTAAATAGTTCAACCCCTCACGGGTTCTGGGCCAGAAAGGTGGAAGTCGCCATGTGCCGTTGCTGGCGACATTCCTCTGCCATAAAGTCAAGCAAGGCCCGCACTGCTGGCATAATGCCTTTGCGTGATGGAATAACCGCATGCACAAGGCCTGCACGGGGTGTCCACTGCGGCAGAGCCTGCACAAGCCGTCCGGCCTGAACATCCTTCCACACCATAATCGTTGGGAGTTGCACAATACCAACGCCTGCCAGCGCGGCCTCCCGCAGCACGGCCAGATCATCCGTTACCAGCCGTGGTGTATGAAAGACCGTGGCAGACTGCCCCTGCTCATTTTCCAAACTCCAGCAGTGTTCTGCGGGGTTGGTATGAAAGTCCATGCTGGGGAAAGCAGCCAGATCGGCAGGAGTTGCCAACTGTGCCGCCAGTATGTCAGGCTCACCAACCAGACACTGCGTACTGGTATCCAAGACCCGCATGACAAGATCGGATGGAGCGATGGGGGGAAACCGCACCCGCACCGCAAGGTCATACCCCTCCTGCAGAACATCAACCCGCCGGTTTGTGCTCTCCAGTTGCAAGGTAACGGAGGGGTAACGCACCAGAAACCGGGATAAAATAGCCCCGAACTGAAAATTGAGTAATGCCACAGGGCAACTCATACGTATTAAGCCGCATGGCTCTGCTTGCAACTGTGCAATGGACTGCTCCGCCAGCTCCGCTTCAGCCAGCATGACTTTGCAGTGCTCGTAAAACCGCAGCCCAGTTTGAGTGAGGGAAAAATGACGGGAAGAGCGTTGCAGCAGTCTGGTGTTCAAAAACGTTTCCAGCACAGCAATCCGGCGGCTTAACAGCGATTTTTGCACACCAATTGCCCGAGCGGCAGATGAGAAGCCCCTGTAGTCCACAACCTAGACAAAATAATAGTAGTCGTTGAGGTCTCTCATCGTCCCTCTCATGCAACGCAATGTTTCATTCGTAACTCTTTATAGAACATTACACGACTTCTATGTTGAGGATAAGCAACAAGGAGCGGGGATTGCTGCCTGTTCCAACATCTGGAGGAAAACCATGCACAAAAAGGTTCTGGGGCGTTACGGCAACGACCGCGGGCATTGGGTGGGAAATGGTTTTCCCGTCCGTTCCCTTTTTTCCTACTCCACTCTGGGTCAGCATCTTAGCCCATTCCTGCTGCTTGATTATGCTGGTCCGCACCAGTTCCAGCCAACAGAAGAGCGCCGCGGGGTAGGGGAACACCCGCATCGGGGGTTTGAGACCGTCACAATCGTTTATGATGGGGAGGTCGAACACCGGGATTCCTCAGGTGGAGGCGGCACCATCGGCCCCGGCGATGTACAATGGATGACCGCAGGCAGCGGTATTGTACATCAGGAATTTCATTCCCCGGCCTATGCTGCCACCGGAGGTGCGTTCAGGATGGTCCAGCTCTGGGTTAACCTTCCGGCAAAGGACAAACAGGCCCCCCCAGCGTACCAGACGCTACTGGCCAAGAATATTCCCACAGTGGAGTTACCTGATGGCGCTGGGTCCCTGCGCGTTATTGCGGGCGAGTATGGGCACACTCAGGGGCCAGCCCAGGTGTTTTCCCCGCTGAATGTATGGGACGTGCAACTGGCACAGGGGGCATCGGTCACCCTGTCCCTGCCGGAAGGGCATAACGCGGCCGTTGTCTCCCTTGAAGGGCAGCTCAGTATTAATGATGCACAGGAACTTGGCAGTGCGCAACTCGTTCTATTGGAACACAAAGGGACAGAGGTGAGCATTCATGCGCATGTGCAAAGCAGCCTGCTGGTACTGACCGGAGCCCCCCTTAACGAACCCATTGAAGGGTATGGTCCTTTTGTCATGAATACCCGTGCAGAAATCCGGCAGGCTATTGAAGACTTCAGCAATGGCCGTTTTGGCGGAATCCCCAGTTAGGCGGCCTTAACTCTTGGCCAAAAACACTCCGTTGCTTTGCAAAAAAGGACAAATCGCATGACCCCTTCTGCAAACCTGCATTTTGTAACGCTTCTGGGGAGCCTACGCTGTGCTTCCCTTAACGCGGCCATTGCCCGTAGCCTGCCCCAACTTGCCCCAGAAGGGGTATCCATTTCCGCACTGGGTAGCATTGCCGATTTTCCCCATTACAGTCAGGACGTGCAGGATAAGGGTTTCCCTCCTGCGGTGCTGAACATGGCGGAGCAGATTCAGGCTGCAGATGGCGTAATCATTGTGACACCTGAGTATAATTACTCCATACCCGGTGTGCTCAAAAACGCCATAGACTGGCTCTCACGCGTAACGCCCCAGCCTTTTGCCAAAAAGCCCGTTGCCATTCAAACCGCATCACCCGGGCAGATTGGGGGCGCACGGGCGCAGTATCATTTACGCCAGAGCCTTGTTTTTCTGGATGCTTTTGTTCTGAACAAACCTGAAGCCATGATCGGGCTTGCCACAAGCAAAATTGACCCACAAACACTGGCCCTGACAGATGAACCCACCCGTGAGTTCCTGACACGACAGATTAGCGCACTGGCGGATCTGGCCCGAACACTACAGCGGTAGTTTTTTATATGGCGGTCGAGCCAAACATACCCCTCACACGCTTGAGGGTGAGAGTAATTCGCATTACAAGGCGGTGCATTTGGATCTGTTCCAGATAAGGAAAGCCCGCCACCCATGCCTGTCGCGCATTTAATGCCACTTCGCTCACGCAGAGCGCGCTTTATGGTGCGCTCACACGCAACGTGGAACAGGGCAGGGGGGCAGGCAGGCATTTTATGGACATGCGTGTGAAAAACTCCCACGCTTATGCCTGCCGCATTACGGCTGCCCTGCTGGTCTGGCTTGCTCTGGTGCTATGGGGGTCTGCCCTTGTGGCCTTGTCCCCAGCAATATCTCAAGTCACCACTCCGGGGTATCGTGTTCTGGCCAGCGCGCTGGCACCTTTTGGCATGGTATGGGCATTTTGGGTTCAAAGCCCCCTTTATGCTCTTTGGGGAAGTGCCGGACTTGCAGCCTGTGGCGGGCTTTTTCTGGTGCTGCACGCATGACCCCCGCACGCCGCTCCCGCTTGGCATGGCTGCACCGCTGGGCTGGGCTTGTAAGTGGGTGGGCAGCCTTTGCTATTTTCCTGACAGGCACGCTCGCACTGTTTGACACCGAATTAACGCGCTGGATGCAGCCAGAAACCGCGATTATTCCCGACAAGACCTCGCTCACCCCCACCGCCATAGAGCATGCACAGCAAATCCTGCGTGATGATGAGCGTGCGGGCGCGCCGCCTTCTTTTTTACTGTTACCAGATGCGCGTGACCCCACATTACGCGTCCTGCATTATGATGGTCATAGTTTTGTTGGACCGGTTCTGGCCCCGCACACAGGCCAGCCAATTCCTGTTCGGCAGACAGAAGGGGGGAGTTTTTTCTTTAACTTCCACTATACGCTGCACCTGCCAAACCCGTGGGGTGAGCGGTTAGTTGCAATGATCGCCTTTGCGTTTGCTGCCTTGGTGCTTTCTGGTGTTCTGCTGCATCTTAAACGCCTTGTGCCAGATTATTTTACGCTCCGGCTCAAAGCTTCCCTGCCACGCAGCCTACTGGACCTGCATGTTCTTACAGGGAGTGCCATGCTCCCTTTCCATATCATGATCACATGGTCCGGCCTGATCTTAACAGCGGAAAACGCACTACCCGTCCTGCAGCTTGAGCAGGAACCACCGACACAGACTGAAGCTCCCCAGCAAAGTTCCACGCATTGGGCGCCACAGGCCTCTCTGGTGGTCATGCTCCAGCAGGCACAGGCCCATTTGGGTTCGATGCCGTCTTATGTGTTGTTTGATGATGGCAAAACCACTTTCTCCGCCATTCAGCATGACAGCCTGAATGCAAATGATCTGTCTGCCGAGTTCGATAGCCAAACGGGAAAATTCCTGAGCCAAAGCAAAGAGCCATCACCTATCGAAAATGCGTTTTATACCCTGAACGGCCTGCACCTTGCCCGCAGCATGGGGCTACTGTTGCGTTGGCTCTGGTTTGCCGGCGGTCTGGCATCCAGCATTATGGTGGCCAGTGGCCTTGTCTATTATACAGCAAGGCAGAAAAAACAGACCACACATGCCTTTGGTCTGGCAAAGCGTTTGAACATTGCACTGCTCGGAGGGCTTATTACCGCCTGCCTGAGCTTTTTTGTGCTGAACAGGCTCATCCCCGTCCAGTGGCAGGCCCGTGCCGCACTGGAAGTGGCTGGCTTTTTTGCCGTATGGGCGAGCGGCCTCCTGCTGGTTATGGTCATACCCATTAACAAAAGCGTGCGCATAATCGCCTGGGCAACCGGTTTGATAGGCCTTGCACTCCCGGTCATTGATGGTTTGACCGTGCCTTTACAGGCGTGGGGGTCCATGCTGCACCTGACTGTTAACGGCATGTTCCTGCTAACGGGGCTAAGTGCCATGGGGAGTTTACGCTTTCTGCCCGTCTGGCGCAGCCATGACTGAAACAGTTTTGGGCCTGACCGAGAGCACAATTGTTGCCGCCTGTATGCTCTGGGCCTGTAGCCTTGCTTTTGTGCGGAACAGGCTGGGATTTACCCGCAGCCTTCTACCCAAAAACCAGAGTATTGCGTTACGTCTGTTTGCTCTGATCACATTCGGTTGTGCAATCAAAGTCAGTTTGGCGGCCCCAGCGGTTCCTGCGCTGGCAGTCTGTATTATGCTGCTCTCCGTAAACAGCGTCATCTTTGCAGTTATTTTCTGCTTTCTTGAAAAAAAACGATAACTGCAACCCGTAAAAACCAACATGCAGGGACGTTCCCCATACGGTGGTCATGCGGCACAACACAAAGCCATAGCCAAGCACGCGGCGGGATACTATACTCCCCCATAGTAAAAGGACGAACATGCAGAATGCCCCATACACCAGAAGATAAGAAAAAAGCGCTTACCCGCCTGCGGCGGATCCGTGGGCAATGCGACGCGCTGGAACGAGCTTTGGAGGCTGGGTCGGACTGTGCTCCCGTGCTTCAGCAACTTGCGGCAATACGCGGTGCGGTTAACGGCCTCATGTCCGAAGTCATGGGGATGTATGTGCATGAGGAGTTTGGTTCGGCCCAAGACCTTAATGCGGAAAAAAAGAAAAGCATCGACACCATTCTGTCCCTCGTACGCACCTATCTGAAATAACCACAAGGAACGATCATGAAATCCCGTGCTGCTGTTGCTTTCGCTCCCGGTGAGCCCCTGAAAATTGTGGAAATTGATGTAGCTCCTCCCAAAAAGGGGGAAGTTCTGGTCCGTATTACCCACACAGGGGTTTGCCACACGGATGCGTTCACCCTCTCGGGCAGTGACCCCGAAGGTCTGTTCCCCTGCGTTTTAGGGCATGAAGGGGCAGGCGTGGTTGTGGAGGTTGGCGAAGGCGTGACCTCCGTCGTGCCCGGAGACCACGTTATTCCGCTTTATACGGCTGAATGTGGGAAGTGTGAGTTCTGCACGTCAGGCAAAACCAACCTGTGCATTGCCGTGCGCGAGACACAGGGCAAGGGGGTCATGCCCGATGGTACCAGCCGTTTTTCATACAACGGTCAGCCTTTGTACCATTACATGGGCTGCTCCACTTTTAGTGAATATACAGTTGTGGCTGAAGTCTCACTTGCCAAGATCAACCCCCATGCTGACCACGAACATGTCTGCCTGCTCGGGTGCGGTGTAACAACCGGTATTGGCGCTGTACATAACACGGCCAAAGTGCAGCCGGGTGACAGCGTTGCCGTTTTTGGTCTGGGTGGTATTGGGCTTGCGGTTATTCAGGGCGCACGGCAGGCAAAGGCTGGCCGGATTTTTGCCATAGACACCAATCCGGACAAGTTTGAACTCGCCACTTCCATGGGAGCAACAGACTGCCTGAATCCGGCGGACTACGACAAACCCATCCAGCAGGTTATTGTGGACATAACGCGGTGGGGGGTGGACCATACCTTTGAATGTATTGGCAACGTAAATGTCATGCGTGCCGCACTTGAATGCGCCCACCGTGGCTGGGGGCAGTCCGTTGTTATTGGTGTTGCTGGCGCAGGGCAGGAAATTTCCACCCGCCCATTCCAGCTTGTTACCGGGCGTACATGGAAAGGCACAGCCTTTGGCGGTGTTAAAGGCCGCACCCAGCTACCCGGCATGGTGGAAGATGCCATGGAAGGCAGGATCGACCTTAAACCCTTTGTGACCCACACAATGGGGTTGGAAGATATTAACCATGCATTTGATCTGATGCATGATGGCAAATCCATCCGGTCCGTTATTATTTACTGAGTTTATCGCGTCCCTGTTTCTCCCTTTATTTCTTACGAAACTGAGGGAGAAACATCATACTGGTCAGGCAGACAGCCTGCACGTAGACCGCTTGACCGAGCGCAGCAAAAAACAGCCCAGCACCAGCGCCACCATGCCAACCCCAAGAGAAGGTAAAATTGCCCGCCCCTCGACCATGGCAATAAGCACGGCCGGGACAATGGCAATGTTGGCACACCCCGCCACACAGAACAGTAATGGATCACGCTGGTTTTCACGCAGGAGAAAAGCCAGGCTCATACATAACAAAAACACCGTATAATATACGAGTGATGCCTGAGCATAAGTGCCCCCCAAGGGCCAGAATGGTGCACATAGAAGTAAAATGGCAATGCCGGTTATGCACCCCGTAATACATCCGGTTGTCAGGCAGGAGAGCAGCCACGTGGCACGCGTTTGCGGGTTGCCTGCCTGCTGTTCGCGTTTTTGGCGCGCAGTAATCCACAACCGGCAGCCAGTATAAAACAAAAAGGCTCCACCCAGTCCAAGGCAATAGTACCCCCAGCGCACGGGAAGGCCGCCATAACTCCCAAAATGCAGGGCGACAAACGCGGTCAGTGCCGCAAATCCAGCAGACTGATGGCCCGGCAGATAATCTGCCGATAGAACCTTGCCACTAGCCGGGTCCGCCACAGCAAAACCATTCGAGGCTCCGCGCGTGGGGTAACGCTCATCATGCCCTGTAATTCTGAGCGTTGTTCGGCTTTTTCCTCTGTTTGACTGCGTTGTATACTCCAGCGTATCGGCAACAAAACCGGGGGCCTGCTTCTGTAATTCTACCAGAATGGCTTGTGGTGGCATCTGCCCTTCAAAGTTTACGGTGCGGGTACCGTTGCCTTTGCTTCTATCCCCAGCGTGACCATGCTGTTGCGCAGGACCATGTGCCACCGGCTGCCCCTGCTGGAACAGTTTGCCTTGCAGGGCAAAAATAGGCTCATGAAACGCAAAAACAACGGCTGTTGCCGCAATAATAAAATGAAAAGGCAGTGAAAAGACCCCAACAAGATTATGCAGGTCCAGCCAGACCTTGCGCGTTGCACTGCCGAACCTGAGGGCAAACAGCATTTTTTTGAGTGCAGGCAAAAATGCGATCACGCCGGATACTAGTGCCAGAAAATAGCCTACAGCCACACACCCCATCGTGTAACGCGCTGCCGTATGTGGCAAAGGCAGGCCGATCTGTTCGTGCAACTGGTCAATAAAAAAAGGGATTTCTGATGGACGGCTGACAAGCGTGTGCAACTCCCCATCCGGCGAGAGCGCGGCAAGCACATAATCCTGCGGACCGTGGCCCCTATGCGTTGGATCCTGTGGCCACATAAGACGGGCAGGGCGTGCGTTATCCGGATTAACAACTACTGTATAATGGCTGCTTGCATCCGGGTATTCGGCAAAGGCTTTTTGCAAAAGCTGGGGCGTATCCGCCAGGTCCACTGGTTGGGGCAGAGAGGGAGCAGGCGTAAGCCAGACCTGTAAGGGCTGTTCAAACATGCTTATGGAGCCGGCATAAAACGCCACAAACAGGAACAGACTACAAAGAATACCGACCCAGCTATGAACTTCCCGGTAAACCTGCACAATATCGGGGCGGATTTTCATGCCGTCGTAACTTTCGCCAGTATTTCAAACAGACCCCAGACAAGCATGGCCGCTCCGCCCAGTACGACCCATGCGCGCAGACCAGAACGAAACAGGAAACAACTCCCCATAACGCCAAGCCACACCAGAACGGCCAGCCACATTAAAAACTGGGCGGAAGCCGTCCGCGGCTCCCCCGTGGTGCCGCACAGCAACCCCACTATCGCCATGCAGCCAAAGGAGAACATTATTCCCGGCACAATGCCGGCCACCAGCTTGGCAAGCCACTGCCTGTTAGTGAGCGGCAAGTCAGTCATGACCGTTTTTTCCAGACTGGAGCATGGCCATAACCAACGGAAAAAAGCTGCAAACCACCATGAGAAGGAGCACGACCATAAAACAGGCACTCATTGTGCTTTCCACACCTCCAAGCATGCACACAGCCAGCACACCCAGCCCCATGGCGGCAGACTGGCAAAACCGTGCATGAGGTCTACGCGTAAAAATACGCTGGTTTTTGGATGAAAGGTAAAACAGCACTCCACACAGCAGAGTGCAGCCTCCGGCGCCAAGCAGAAGCAGGGCAGACATCACTTTCCTCCATCCGCCAGTTTCAGCGGCAAAGCGGCATACAACTGGTAATCGCCCACGGTTTTCACCTTGCTACGCAGCGGAGCATACCTGCTGGCCAGACCAGCCACCTGCGCACAAAACAACAGAGCCCCGGCAAAGCAGGAGAGCGGGTGCTGACATAGCAGTATGTCCGGCCTAACAAAACGGGCCAGCAAGGTCATGTGGCTCATAGGTCTATTCCACCACATCATGTGAATAGCGGAGGTATATGCAATTGATAATTACTGTCAATAACATCCATGCCGGATAACCTGTGGTTAAATCATCCTGTTGTGTTTAGGTCACAATCCGGTGCAAGTTCTATTCAACCTGCCCCAACCTGAGTTTGCTGAGGAAAGGGGATGCCTTCGTTCACAGTCGGGTCGGCCACCGGGGTGTTCAGGCCCTCTCCACCCACAACCCGTGGCAAACTGCCAGTTCTTCTGCTTGATATACTCAATTTTCCTTGGTTTTTAACACCAAGGCTCAACTCAAGCGCAGCCCTTGCATGCAGCATAGTGGTAATAAACCCATCATCTTGGATATTCCGCTTGCCAGCAAGAAGTGCCATAGTTACCAGCACTTAAAAAACAGGAGAACAGAACCCGGTGTACGCGGCGAGACATTTAATCTTTCCGATTATGTTTGGCTGCCTATTTGCCGCTCAAACTCTTCAGGCAGCACCGTATTCTGCTAGTGCGGATTTTGCAGAAGAACTCTCCAAGGCTGTAGGGGAGTCCTCGCCTCATGTTTTTTTCCCCAATGGGGACATAGCGGCACCCCTGCATACTCCGCCTGCCAAAAAAGCTCCTGCTGCGGCTCAGCAGGCCAAAGCGACACCGGCAAACCCTGTTAAGACTGCGTCTGTTGCCCCTCTGCCCAAGCCGCCTGTGCCTGATAACGCAGCACCAGCACCAGCACCAGCACCAGCACCAGCAGTCGTGGAGTTGGATGAGAAGCAGGTACAAGCGGAAATAGACCGGCTTCGGATTCTTTTCCAAAAAGACGTACCCGCCGCATTTACCCCAACCATTACCCAGAAAGACACATGGCTAGCCCTGGCGCGCCAGCAGATCAGCCAGTCCGGCTACGTTGTTCAAACACCCCAGGCCGTGGTGGTTGCAGACCGCAACCCCTCCGTGCAACGTGCCTGCGTTATTGTGGCCCGCCCCGATACGCCAGAATGGACCATTATTGGCTGCACACGCATATCCACCGGCACAATCGGCCGTAAGCACCACTACATTACGCCCGTTGGTATTTTTACCAATACGGCAGAAAGGCTAGGCTACCGGGCACAGGGCACCAAAAACGAAAACGGGATCATGGGGAATGGCACCAAAGGCATGCGTGTCTGGGATTTTGGCTGGCAGGTTGCTGAAAAAGGGTGGCTCCCCAGCCGCGAACAAGGCCCCATACGGCTGGAAATGCACGCAACCGATCCTGTTTTTCTGGAACGCCAGCTAGGCCATATGGCTTCGGCCGGGTGTATTCGTATCCCAGCGGCACTGAACATCTATATCGACAAAAACGGCCTGCTGGACGTGGAATACGAGCGCAAGGCCGCAACCGACAAGCGTTTTCGTGCTCTTCTACGCACAGACAGAACACCATCCTCCCTTGCCGGAATGGCCGTTATTGTGGTGGACAGCGCCCCACCACCCAGCACGGCACCAGCCCGCACGCCATCACCCAATCTTGTATCTGCCAGAATACCCAATTCGCCTATTCATTAGGATGAACGTAGCCGAATGGCGCGTTTTTCAGCCATGTTGCAAAACTGGTGGAACACACGGAGCGGGCCATACCTGATATGAGACACACTTCCCCCCTTTTCGCAGGGGCCATGCCTCCACCACGCCAGCCAACATCCCACCAGCTTTTTGCAGATCTGATAAACCGCGCCCTAGCACATGAACCGGTGTCTTACGGGCTTGTCTGGCCATGCGAGGACCACGCTCTGGCAGGGCCACTGGATGCCGCCCAAAAAGGGATTATCCTGCCTGTTCTGATCGGGGATACGCCACGTATTCAGGCCATAGCGTGCAAAAACCAGATAGACCTAAGCCCCTACCAGATCATACCTGCACCAACACCAGAAGCCGCCGCCCAAAAAGCTGTGGAGCTGGCCCGAACAGGGCATGTGCAGGGGTTGATAAAAGGCAGCCTGCATACCGACACACTCATGCATGCCGTGGTTTCTCCCACCAATGGTTTATGCACCAGCCGCCGGATCAGCCATGTTTTTCTGCTTGCTGTTCCAGGCTATGAAAAACTGCTTTTTGTGACCGATGCCGCCATTAACATCTTCCCCGATCTTTCAACCAAGCGCGATATTGTCCAGAATGCCATAGACCTGCATACGGGGCTTGGGCTGGGAGTGCCCAAAGTGGCCATTCTCTCCGCTGTGGAAGTGATCAACCCCAAAATCCCTAGTACAGTGGATGCAGCAAGCCTGTGCAAAATGGCCGAACGCGGCCAGATAACAGGGGGAATACTCGATGGTCCTCTGGGTATGGACAACGCCATAGACCCAGAAGCGGCCAGAATAAAAAACCTGTCATCCCCCGTAGCCGGGCAGGCGCAAATTCTGGTCACGCCGGACCTGGAGGCAGGCAATATGCTGGCCAAAAACCTGATTTTTATGGCTCAGGCGGACTCTGCGGGCATAGCACTTGGTGCCAAGGTTCCCATTGTGCTGACAAGCCGGGCAGACAGCGTGCAGGCCCGTCTGGCATCCGCCGCGATAGGCGCACTGTATGCCAGACATCTGGCACAACAGAATACCGCGTTTTAAGTCGCCCAGCTTTGCGGAAAACCACCCATGTCAGACGTTGTTCTTGTTTTTAATGCCGGGTCATCCAGTCTCAAGTTCACGGTTTTTCAGATCAGCCAGAACCCGGCCATACACAAACTGATCAAAGGGCGGCTTGAGTATGATGTGGACACATTCCATTTTTTCGCATCCGACCAGAACAACCAGCTCCTTGACCGCGCAACCTACCCACTCAGCCAGAAAAAACCACTCGAGTACCTTCTGGACTGGCTGGCCGACCATGAGCAGGGCCAGCACAACATTGTAGGGGTTGGCCACAGGATTGTGCATGGAGGGCCAGATTTTCTAGCTCCCGTACAGGTTACGCCAGAAATCCTGCGTCAACTGGAAGCCCTGACACCCTTTGCGCCACTCCACCAGCCGCAAACCCTTGCCCCGGTCCATGCCATCATGGCTTACCGGCCAAACCTGCTCCAGATTGCCTGTTTTGATACGGCTTTCCACCGCACCATGCCAGAAATCGCCCGGCTTTTACCGCTTCCTCGCCAGTATGGCGAAAAAGGTATCTGCCGGTATGGCTTCCATGGTCTTTCCTACGATTTTCTAACCCAACGCCTGCACCAGATAGACCCCACACTGGCAAAGGGCCGCACTGTTCTGGCGCATCTGGGCAGTGGCGCCAGCCTGTGTGCATTAAAGGGGGGTAAAAGTATTGAAACCACAATGGGCTTTTCCGCCCTAGATGGATTAATGATGGGCAGCCGCTGCGGAATGATAGACCCCGGCGTACTGCTCTACATGCTGCGGGAAGAAAAAGCGGACTGGAACACTATGGTCAACACCCTGTACCACCAGTCCGGGCTACTTGGGGTTTCTGGCGTATCGTCTGACATGCGCGTTCTGCGCGAGCATATGGGCACGGAGCAGGACCCCACATTGCAAGAACATATTCAGCAGGCTCTTGCCTTGTCCGCCTACCGGATTGTGGAAGAAGTTGGCGCTCTTGCTGCTATTATGGGCGGGCTGGATGGTCTGGTCTTTACCGCCGGCATAGGCGAACACGATGCCCTTTTACGTCAGGATGTCTGTCTGGCTCTTGGCTGGCTGGGTCTCAAGCTGGACCATAAGGCCAATGAGAACCATGCGAGCATCATCAGCAGCCCCGATAGTGCAATCCGCGTGCGTGTAGAACCAACCCATGAGGAACTGGTCATCTGCCAGAACGTCCTGCCCTTTGTGCAGGACACCCCATAACTACCCGGTTATGGGGGCCGGGGCAGGGGGCAGGTTCTTCAGTTTTCGGTAAAGGGTGGAGCGGCTTACACCCAGCAGGCGGGCGGCCGGGGCAATTTTGCCCTGCACCATAGCCAGAGCACCTTCTATGACCGTTCTTTCCGCCTCCTGAAAATCCGGCACACCGGCAGCTCTGGCTCCCAGATCAAAACAGACACTGGCCACCTCCGGGCTGGCTATTCCAAGCATGGAGCGGGCAGCGTAGGTCGCCCCCACCACAATGCGTTTGTCATCCAGAGCGATCATAGGCAGGGATATGCCGTTCCCTTCACCCAGCAGCAAGACTGTCCTGTTCCGGAAGGCTTCCAGAAAACTCCGTCGCTCCAGCCTGCGCGCGGCATCAACCAGCACGGCTTCCATCATCAGTGCCACACGCCCAGAAGGGTCCGAACGGATGGAGCTGGCATCCAGCGCCCCGGCGACACAACCGTCAGGCCCATAAAACGGCACGGCAGAGCAGGTAAGGTATCGTAATTTTGTGCACCAGTGCTGGTCCCGGTGGACGGTCACCGGTTGCCCCTCTACCAGACAGGTGCCTATTCCGTTGGTGCCGGCTACGGCTTCTGCCCAGTTGGCGCCAGGCCAAAGGTGCCAACGGCGGCACCCTTTTTCAAACGGTGGCGCACCACGGCGGGCGACGACAATCCCCGCCGGGTCAGCCAGCAGCACGTTATAATCCAGCGTAGAAACAATACCATGCAGCCGGTCCAGTTCCGGGTCGGCTATTTTCATGGTCACGCCCATGCGCTCGCGTGCCTGCCGCAGTTCGGCCGAGCACAGAATATCCGTATCCAGCGTTGTATCCGTGGGAATGGCATATTGCTCGGCGCAACGACGCCACGAGTTGCGGAGCTGGGGGGATAATCCGGACCACACGCCGGGGGACAAAATGAGTGAGTTCATGTGCGCCTGTCCATCCACAAAAAATGTCTCTGGCGTGTATTACGTTTCGGATATGCGACACTTCGCATTCTGCCTTCTCAAATACACGTGAGCCGAATTATCCGTTGGGTTCACCCTTTGGCATATCTCCCCATAACTGAGCGCATACCCGCTTCGCTCTGTTTTTTCGTGCGGAATGGGACGGAATAATTCCGTTATTTCTTCCAACCCACACGGCAGTATTGCCCGGGGGCAGACATGCAGATTGCACACGATATTCTTCTGCGTTCCTACCGTTCCATGCGGACCATCCGCGATTTTGAGGAACGCCTTCATGTAGAGTTCGCAACCGGAGAAATTCCGGGATTTGTCCACCTGTATTGTGGTGAAGAGGCATCCGCCGTTGGTGTCTGCGCTCATCTGAGCGACACGGACACAATTGCCAGCACGCACCGCGGTCATGGCCACTGTATTGCCAAAGGTGTTGGCGTAGAGGGCATGATGGCCGAAATTTATGGGCGCAAAACCGGGGTATGCCACGGCAAAGGCGGATCCATGCATATTGCGGACCTGTCTCTGGGCATGCTCGGTGCGAACGGCATCGTTGGGGGAGGGCCACCGCTGATCTGCGGTGCTGCCCTTTCGCACAAGGTGCTCAAGGATGGTGGCGTTGCCGTCGCGTTTTACGGTGATGGCGCTTCCAACGAGGGCACCACGCTGGAAAGCCTGAATCTGGCCATGGTCTGGCAGCTACCTGCCGTTTTTGTCTGCGAGGATAACGGCTATGGCGAGGCAACGGGAGCATCCTACGCCTGCGCAGGCACACAAAAAGCGCGCGCCGCAGGCTTTGGCATGCCGTATTTTGACTGCGACGGCACAGATTTTTTTGCCGTGCATGAGGCCGCCGGGCAGGCCATAGCCCATGCGCGCGCAGGCCACGGCCCGGTGATGCTGCATGTTCATCTGGCCCGCTGGTACGGCCATTTTGAAGGCGACGCCATGACCTACCGCGCCAATGGCGAAGTAGCCAGAGAAAGGGCCGAGCGTGACTGCCTGCAGAAGTTCCGCACGCATGTCACAGAGACCAGCCTGCTCGACCTGTCCGCACTGGATGACATTGATACCAGCGTGAAGGACGAAATCGAGGCCGCCGTAAAAGCCGCCAAAAACGCCCCATTGCCTGAACCTGCCGACCTGCAGGCAGACGTTTACGTTTCTTACTGAGCCACGCGCAATACGGAGTATTCTCATGTCCAAAAAAAGCTTCCGTCAGGCCATTAATGAAGCCTTGCGTCAGGAAATGCAGCGTGACCCACGCGTTATTCTCATGGGAGAAGACATTGCTGGCGGGCAGGGTGGTTCTGCTGGCGTGGTAGACGCATGGGGCGGCGTGCTGGGGGTTACCAAAGGGCTTTATACCGAATTTGGTGCCGAACGGGTGTTTGATACCCCCATTTCCGAGGCATCCTATATTGGAGCCGCCGTTGGGGCGGCCGCAACCGGCCTGCGCCCGGTGGCTGAGCTGATGTTTGTGGACTTTGTAGGCTGCTGCCTCGACCAGATCATGAATCAGGCCGCCAAATTCCGCTACATGTTTGGTGGTAAGGCTCGCACACCACTGGTTATCCGGGCCATGTATGGCGCGGGCTTTAATGCGGCGGCACAGCACAGTCAGGCGCTTTACCCGCTTTTTACCCATATTCCGGGGCTTAAGGTTGTTGTCCCCTCATCCCCTTACGAAGCAAAAGGGCTGCTGATCGAGGCAATAAGGGACGATGACCCCGTTATCTTCCTTGAAAACAAGGTCATGTACGATGATGAAGAGGAAGTGCCCGATGAGCCTTATTCCATCCCGTTCGGGGAAGCCAACCTGACGCGGGAAGGCGATGATGTAACCATTGTTGCCTTTGGCCGTATGGTCAATTTTGCCAACGAAGCCGCCGACAGGCTGGAAAAAGACGGCATAAGCTGCACGGTTATAGACCCCCGCACCACATCCCCGCTGGATAGCGCCACCATACTGGAATGTGTGGAAGATACGGGACGGCTGGTCATTGTTGATGAATCAAGCCCGCGCTGCAACATGGCAACCGATGTAGCCGCACTTGTGGCGGAACAGGCGTTTGACGCGCTCAAGGCCCCCATACGCCAGGTTGTGCCCCCGCACACGCCAGTCCCCTTCGCAACCGTGCTGGAAAAACTCTACCTCCCCGATGCGGCCCGCATTGAATCGGCGGTTCGCTCCGTCATGGCCTATAAAAAAGCAAAGCAGGATGCCTGAGCAATGACAGACCTTATCACCCCAATCACAATGCCCAAGTTTGGTCTGGCCATGACCGAGGGAAAAATTACAAGCTGGAACATTCCCTCCGGCGCGCAGGTAGAAGCCGGGCAGGAAATTGCAGACATAGAAACCACCAAAATCACCAATGGCTACGAAAGCCCGGCCTCTGGCACGCTGCGCCGCCAGATTGCAACGGAGGGAGAAACCCTGCCCGTAGGTGCTCTTTTGGGTGTTCTGGCCGAACCTGCCGTGAGCGATGCGGATATTGATGCATTCATTGCCAAGTTTCAGGCTGATTTTTCATCCGACAGTGCTGCTGACACGCAGGCTGATCACGCAGAACCCATTATGGTCAACGTTGGGGATCTGACACTCCGTGTGCAGGAAGCCGGGCAGGGCGATGCGACGCCTGTCCTGTTCATCCACGGTTTTGGTGGGGACCTGGGCAACTGGATGCTCAACCAGAATGCTCTTTCCACCGACCGGCGTACGGTTGCTTTTGACCTCCCCGGCCACGGAGGGTCATCCAAAAACGTGGGAGATGGAACCCCCGCAGGCTTTGCGGCAACAACTGCGGCTTTGCTGGATAAGCTGGAAATAACGAGCGTTCATGTTGTTGGTCACTCGCTCGGAGGGGCTATTGCACTGGAACTTGCCAAAACCTGCCCGCAAAAAGTGGCGTCCCTTTCCCTCATTGCTCCTGCGGGCTTAGGGCAGGGCATTAATATGGATTTTATTGAAGGGTTTATCTCCGCAGATCGTCGCAAAACCCTTGAGCCTGTCCTGAATTATCTGGTGCATGACAAAACCCTGATTTCTCGCAAGATGGTTGAAGACATTATTCGCTTCAAACGTCTGGATGGAGCGCTTCAGGGCTTGCAGACAATTGCCTCCGCCTGCTTCCCCAATGGCAAGCAGGCGGAGGATCTTCGGCCCGTTCTGACCAGTTTTGCTGGGCCAGCCCAGATCATCTGGGGGGAGGCGGACGAGGTTATCTCACCCAATGATGCCAAAAACCTGCCGGATACCATACCCGTAAGCCTGCTCCCCCAGACTGGCCATATGCCACAACTGGAAAAAGCAGCGGACGTAAATGCAGCACTCATAAAGCTAGCAAAATAAGTCACAGCGTCTTTCCCCTTGCAGCTCCATTTTGCTGCAAGGGATTTTGGCCAGCCTTTTAAAACCCTGCCATAGCTTGTTTCTTACAACACGTGCTCTGAGCATTCTGTTCCGGGAATGAGACAGTTTTTATAGCTTGAGGACACAGCCACGTGAGCTCATACGATTTCCAACTATATTATATCTGCTTATTTTATATATCTCTTTTCAAAAGCCCAACCCCATGCAGCGTAACGGTTGGCGATTAGGACTGATTATTCAATAACCCCAACACGCTGCGCCTGTTTTTACAACGGCAGCCTCCTTGATGGAGATCCCTCATGCTGTTTGGCAAAAAGCCGAAACGGCTCCTGCTGACCTTAAGTCTGTGTGGCGCCAGCATGCCTTTATTAACACCCGGGCTCGCCTATGCGGCGGATATTACTCTGGGAATCATTGGTCCACATGAATATGACCTGCCTGTGGACTACAAGCCATTTAACGTATTGGTCCAGTATGGGAATGGGAATGCATCTGGCAACACCTATAACAGCACCGGCCAGCGCGTACCTGCCCATGGAGGAAGCCACACATGGTCCGGGCTTACCAAATACGTGCATTTTCGCACATTTGATGCGCTCCCGCATGTTGGCTTTGCTTTTGAGGTCATCCAATCTGAAAACTATACTCTGGCAGGCGGCACAAATTACGGTGGGCTAGGGGGGACCATTGTGGGGCCTGCTGCGTGGTTTAAACCCAATGCACACAGCACTCTTGGTTTTCAGACATTCCTGCAAACACCTTCTGGTACGCGGGATACTTTGGCCACGGGGTACTGGGCCAATATATCGAGCATTATTTTTGATTATGAATGGAAGCATTTTAGCTTTGACGGCGATGTAGGCACTGTTGTTGGCTCAACAAAACATAAAACTGGCCAACACAGCTATTCGCCCGGCGTCGTTTTTTACAGCAATTTACGCTTTAGCTGGAAAGCAACAAAACTGATCGAGCCATACTTTGCCTTTGACTGGCAGAACGTTGGCGGAACCTATGACCAGAGCATTCATGCAGACCTGAGCAACTCCAACAGCCGGGAAATAGCCCCCGGGCTGGGCGTTATGTTCAATATCAGCCGGACAATCAGTTTCACCACGCGTTACGCACATTCCATAGAAGGCCGCAACACGCCGGAAACAAACGCTTACTACGTGAAGTTCCTCTACCTGTGGCCATAGTACAGAATACCAGCAGACTGGTTCCGGACATTACAGGGCGAGTGTGTCGTAAAGTAGTTTAAAGTTCAGGATAAGAATAACCCCGGCGACAAACCAGGAAAGAACCGCAAAGGGGCGGGAAATGGCAAAAGAGCCCATCATTTTGCGGTCTGAAACAAACAGAACCAGAGGAATGACCGCAAAGGGCAATTGCATGGACAGCACAACCTGACTGGCCATGAGCAACTGACCAACACTGGCGTTACCATACAACACAATGCCGACCATGACCGGAACAATTGCCAGCCCACGGGTTAAAAGCCGCCGTGCCCAGTGTGGCAGTCTGAGATGCAAAAACCCTTCCATCACAATCTGCCCGGCAAGCGTTCCCGTAATGGTCGAATTTGTGCCCGCAGCCAGCAGAGCCAGCGCAAACAGGGTAGAAGCAACCCCCAGCCCCAGAAGAGGGGAGAGCAGGTGGTAGGCATCCTGTATTTCCGCCACATCCTGATGCCCTGTTGTATGGAAGGCTGCGGCAGCAACAATCAGAATGGCGGCGTTAATAAACAGGGCCAGCATAAGCGCGATGGAACTATCCCATGTGGCCCAGCGTATGGCGTCCTTACGGCCCCGCTCCGTCCGTTCATAAGCCCGGCTTTGTACTATGGAGGAATGCAGGTACAGATTATGGGGCATAACGGTCGCCCCTATAATGCCAATGGCAATATAGAGCATTTCGCTATTCGTCAGGATTGAAAGCGAAGGCTTCATACCAGCCAGCACAGCCGCCAATGGGGGAGCCGCGGCTATAAGCTGCACGGCAAAACACAGGGCGATAATGCTTAAAAGCCCGATGATGAATGCCTCCAGATACCGAAACCCACGGTTCATAAGAAACAGCACCAGCAAGGCATCAAGGCTGGAAATTAACGCACCGCCAAGCAGGGGAATATGGAAGAGCAGCTGCAATGCAACCGCGGTGCCAATAACCTCCGCCAGATCACACGCAATAATAGCCAGCTCGCAGGCAACCCAGAGCAACGCATTAAGCGCGGGATGAAAACGTTGCCGGCAAGCCTGAGCAAGATCCAGCCCTGTTGCAATACCCAGACGGGCAGAAAGGGCCTGCAATAAAATAGCCATAAAATTGGATAACAGGATAACAGACAGCAATACGTAGCCGAACCGCGCCCCCCCTTGCAGGTCCGTTGCCCAGTTGCCGGGGTCCATATACCCGACAGACACCATATACCCCGGCCCCACGTAGCTTAAAAAGCGCCGCATCCAATGGGTATCATCCCTCGGCACACGGATACTGGCGAAGGCCTCCGGCAGGGAATGCCGACTATCGGCATGATCGGGATGAAAGACAGGTGGCTGCATTATTTCTGGCACTCAGGCAATCCAGCTTGTGTGGCACAGGCGATGCCCTGCCCAGAGGCACAAGACCAGATTTCGGGAATAAGTACTTTATTGGTCCTCATTCCAGGACTGTGGCAACAGATCTGCCATTGGGCAAGCCCCCAACGCGTTCTTGAACACAACGATTAACCCGTAAAATCCGGCCGGGCTGTGCCCCCATGGTTTATGGTGTGTATACTAACGCGCTACAGGTCACGCCCGACCGCAAGCGAACTGCTTTATTCTGTCAGAAGATACGCCATGACCGTACAGCCAGTTGTCCTTTTCCCCGATCAGCGTTTGCGTGAGGTTGCCATGCCAGTCACCTCGTTTGACAGCACATTGCGCACCCTTGCAACGGACCTGCTGGACACACTCCGCGCTGTTCAGGGGCTAGGCATAACCGGCCCACATATTGGCGTTGGCCAGCGCGTGGTTGTTCTTGATCTGCCAGATTGCGATGAACCGGAAACCTACATTAATCCAGAAATTATCTGGCTGTCCGAAGATACCGTCATGAATGAAGAGGGCAGCATTTCCATGCCAGGCATATCCGCCACAGTTATGCGCCCGGCAAAGCTGAAGGTCCGGTATGCAGACCTGAATGGCCATATGCAGGAGAGGGAGGCAGATGGCCTTCGTAGTGTCTGCTTACAGCACGAGATTGACCAACTGGATGGCGTGTTCTGGCTGCAAAAGCTCTCCAACCTCCGGCGTAACCGCCTTATGGCACGGTACAGAAAACTCCAGCAGCCATGAGCCGGATAGCAAGGAGCAACTAGCCAGCCACACCCGAGTACACATCTGCACCAAGATATTAGCCAGTGCTGATATGCCCTTTGACGCAACGACTGGCGCTGGAAACATATACTTAACATTTTGAGGGGGAGTGGAGGTCCGGGCGGGAATCGAACCCACATACGCGGATTTGCAGTCCGCTACATCACCATTCTGCCACCGGACCAACGGTGTATGGTGGGAGCGTTATGTCCTTTTCTTTCAAATTGGTCAAGCCGTTGTGTTGTGCCAATTTTAAAACAGTATGTCAGACAGACTCCTGCCCATGGTCGGCGCGGGTCAACCGGGTAGATGGCCAATCAGGAGTGTACGCAGCATGAATGCTCATACGGCCACCGCCATGCTTCAAGGAGAACAGTCAATGGATGCAACCCTGTATGCCCAAGCACGCAACCTGATGGTGGACGACCAGTTGCGCCCATCCGAGATTACCGATTCGCGTATTCTGGAGATCATGCGCCACCTCCCGCGTGAGCACTGTGTTCGCCCCGACCTGCGCAATGCGGCTTATGCAGATACCAGCCTGCCCTTGGCGCAGGGCCGTGTTTTGTCACAGCCCCTCCTGACTGCCCGCCTTGTGCAAGCGGCAGAACCAGCTGCCGGGCAGCATGTTCTGGTTGTGGGAGCTTCCACCGGTTACACCGCTGCCCTTTTTGCGCAGCTTGGCCTGCATGTGACCGCACTCGAATCCAATTCCGAACTGGCACAGATCGGGCAGGGGTTCTGTCAGGCTCAGGCCCCGGATGTTGTCTGGCAGCAAGGCGCTCTGACCGAAGGGGCGGCAGACTCGGCACCGTATGACCTGATTTATTTTGATGGCTGCATTGCAACACTTCCTGACTTCTGTGACCGGCAGCTTTCCGCCAAAGGCCGCATTGTAGGTTTGCTACAAAGTGGGTCATCCCTCCCAGAAGCCTTTAGTGCGGTCAGGGAGCCCGGATATTCCAAGCCTTTCAGGCTGACATTCCTGTTTGAAGCACAAGCGCCACTCCTGCCCGGTATGGTGCCTGAACACGCGTTCTCCTTTTAAAAAAGGGACAGATAAGGCGTCTCATTTTCAATCCGTCACAAACTATAAAATGGAATTTAATCTCGCATCGTGGCAAGGAACAGTGCCGCAAACCTATTGCGGTAACTGCAAGCGGGAGCAGCCTCATGCGGCGTATTTGCGAAACCGGCCTGAGCCTGGCGGTCATACTGTGCGGCACAACCGCATGGGCGCAAAAATACGATGGAAGCGGCTCCCCCTCCTTTATCCCGCATACACTGCAGGAATCTCTGGCCGCCGCGTATCTGACCAACCCGACCCTGCAAGCGGCACGCGCCTCGCTCCGCGCCACGGACGAGAGTGTGCCAACCGCCCTTGCAGGCTGGCACCCCACAGTAACCGGGCAGGTCGGCCTTTCTTACTATAACGGGATCAATGATTATCAGGGGGTCGGGCATCCCCGCACGCACCAGTCCCTGCGCCGTTACGATACGCCGGGATATTCAGCGGGTGTTGCAATCAATCAGCCAATTTACACCGGAGGCAAAACCACAGCAGCTACGCATGAGGCCGTTAATCAGGTCATGGCCGCGCGTGCGCACCTGATTTCGGTTGAACAGCAGGTCTTCAAACAGGTCGTCAGTGCCTATGTGGGCGTGATTGAAGACGAACAGCTCCTGCAACTGAACATTAACAATGAACGAGTTTTGCAGCAGCAGCTACGCGCAACCAGTGAACGCTACAGGGTAGGGGAAATTACCCGGACCGACGTTGCTCAGGCGGAAGCCGCCTACGCATCAGCACAGGCGGCACGCCAACAGGCTGAGGGCACATTGCAGACTGCCCAGGCAACATACATGCAGGTTATTGGCATGGCACCGCCCCCTAATCTGGTGCCGCCACAACCCTTGGTCCTACCCGTTAAAAATGAGCAGACCGCCGCCGCACTGGCGGTCAGGAATAACCCCGATGTTATTCACGCACTTTTTACCGAGGCATCGCACAAAGATTCCGTGGGCGTTGCCATGGCTGCCATTCTCCCCAAAGTGTCTGCAACAATGGGGTATCAGCATCAGGTTAATCAGGCCCTGAACAACCAGATCAATGACAGTAAATACGCGGCTCTCAACTTCAATATCCCCATTTATCAGGGGGGATCGGAGTATGCGGCGGTCCGTCAGGCCAAGCAGCTTGCGCAGGAAGCACACCGGGAGGTGGACGTCCAGCGCCGTGCAGCAGCACAGGATGCGGTTTCCAACTGGCAGAAGCTGGTCACTTACCGGGCGTCCATCGCAAGCAATCGGGTTGCGATCAAGGCGGGTACCGTAGCACTGGGCGGGGTAGAGCGGCAGGCCATGGTTGGCACCAGCACAACCCTTTCCGTCCTGCAGCAGCAGGAGAGTCTGTTGCAGGCCCAGGTGGCCCTTGTGCAGAGCCTGAGCAACATGGTCCTGTCCTCTTACAACGTGGCAGCCGCCATTGGACGCCTGACTGCTGTTGATCTGAAGCTGAATGTTCCCCTTTATGATGACAAAGCATACTATAACGCGGTAAAGGATCGGTTATGGGGGTTGAACGATTACGCGCTCAACCAGCCGGGTCGATAATGTTAAGCCAGCAGTGGCAGGGATGTTTGTATGGTGTCGCCTCAGGACTCATCAGAAGAAACAGGTAAATCCGTAGCGGATACCCTGTCTTCCATTCGGCAGGTACTGCATGATGAGCACCTCTCGGCTACAGCAGAACATGCCCCGGAGCCGCAGGATGAACAGGACGACGATGTGCTTGTCCTCTCTCCATCCATGATGGACTCTGCGCAGCAGGGGGAAAAAGAGGCTCCCGCTGCCCCCACCCGTACCACGGATACAGCTCAGGCAGGCGGCAAGGCCGACCTTGTGCAACCGCGGGCCGTGGATCATGATGAAGTATTATCTGTAACGGATCTCAGGCAGATCGAACTTAACAAAAAGGCTGAACATACCATGTCTGGTCCACTGCCCATCCCTTTGAATGACGAAACGGTTTCCGATACCGCCAACTCATTTGCCGTGCTGCAGAAAAGCCTGCAGGAAAAATATCTTAGAGAACATGAGGAGAGAAAAGTGGCTGTCACGCATGAAGGGTCTCTGACGGTTGAAGACATCGTGCGCCAGGAAGTGCGCGTTTTCCTCAAAAAATGGCTTGATGCCCATCTGGCAAGCATTGTGCAGGCTGCTGTACGCAAGGAAGTTGAACGCCTGACGCAGCGCGGTCTGTAAGGTTTTCTTCCCCTCCACCGGCCTGTAACCCTATGGGGGCAGGCCAATGGAGGGGAATCCTGTGGTCTGTTAATTGCTTTGCAAAGGCGGGGGCTAGATGCCTTCCGCCTTTTTTACGTGGTGTGGTTGGATAAATATGCTGAACAAGACTTTTGAGCCTGCACAAACAGAAAACCGGCTGTACGAACTGTGGGAAAGCAAGAAGGCTTTCTCTGCCCAGCCAGCAAGCGACAAAAAACCTTTTACCATCATGATCCCGCCACCCAACGTTACCGGCACCCTCCATATGGGCCATGCGTTAACCATGACCTTGCAGGATACCCTGATCCGCTGGAAGCGCATGCAGGGGTTTGATACCCTTTGGCAGCCCGGCACGGACCACGCCGGCATTGCAACGCAAATGGTTGTCGAGCGCACACTGGCAGCCGAGGGCAAAACAACCCGGCAGGATATGGGCCGCGATGCCTTTATTGAGCGCGTGTGGCAGTGGAAGGAAGAATCCGGCGGGGGCATTACCCGCCAGCTGCGCCGCCTTGGCGCATCGCTCGACTGGCCGCGTGAGCGCTTTACCATGGATGAAGGCCTCTCCCGCGCAGTCAAAGAAGTTTTTGTTTCCCTCTACAAGGATGGTCTGATTTATCGGGACAGACGGCTGGTCAACTGGGACCCCGCATTCCGCTCCGCCATTTCTGATCTGGAGGTGGAAAGCAAGGATGTCGCAGGCAACCTATGGTACATCCGCTATCCGGTTGAAGGGCAGGGCGACGCAACCATTACTGTTGCCACCACTCGCCCCGAAACCATGCTGGGCGACACGGCCGTAGCTGTTCATCCCGAAGATGAACGTTACAAGAGCCTGATTGGTAAATTTGTTCGCCTGCCCCTGACAGGCCGCCTGATCCCGATTGTGGCGGACGAACATTCCGACCCGGAAAAAGGGACAGGTGCAGTCAAAATTACGCCTGCACATGACTTTAATGACTTTGAAGTCGGCCGCAGGCACCAGCTCCCCATGCTCAGCATTCTGGACGAGCAGGCCCGCATTGTGCTGGACGAGATAGAAGAAGAACTCAGCGCGCAGGATGGTCTGGCCGACCCCGCCTTTGTTCGCTCACTTGCTGGCACCACGCGAGAAGAGGCACGCAAGATTATTGTCGCCAAGCTGGAAGAAACCGGCTGGCTGGAAAAAATTGAACCCCATCGGCATCAGGTTCCCCATGCGGAACGCGGGGGAGCTGTAATTGAGCCCCGCCTGACCACCCAGTGGTATTGCGATGCTGGCAAACTGGCGGGGCCTGCCATTGAGGCCATTACCTCTGGCCGGGCCAGCTTTATTCCCAAACAGTGGGAAAATACCTTTTTTGCATGGATGCGTGACATCCAGCCCTGGTGCATTTCCCGCCAGTTGTGGTGGGGGCACCGCATCCCCGCATGGTATGGGCCAGACGGCCATGTGTTTGTTGCCCATGACGGTGAAGACGCGCAGCAACAGGCTCAGGCGCATTACGGCAAGACAGAACCCCTGACACAGGACGAAGACGTACTGGATACGTGGTTCTCGTCTGCACTATGGCCGTTTTCAACGCTTGGCTGGCCGGACAAAACCCCCGAACTCGACCGGTATTACCCAACGGATGTTCTGGTAACCGGCTTCGACATCATTTTCTTCTGGGTCGCCAGAATGATGATGATGGGCCAGCACTTCATGCACGATGTGCCCTTCCGCAACATCTTCATCCACGGTCTGGTGCGCGATGAGCACGGGCAGAAGATGTCCAAAAGCAAGGGCAACGGCATTGATCCGCTGGAGCTGATCGAGGATTACGGCGCAGACGCCATGCGCTTTACCATTTGCGCCCTGACCGGCATTGGGCGGGACGTCAAACTCGGCCGCAAACGGGTGGAAGACTATCGTTCCTTTATTACCAAGCTCTGGAATGCCGCCCGCTTTTGCGAAATGAATGGCGTACGAGCCCCGGTCAACTTTGACCCCACACAGGTCCAATCCCCTCTGGGTCGCTGGATTCTGGCCGAAGCAGCAACCGCCATTGCCGAGGCAACCCGTGCGCTGGATGCCTATCGTTTTGATGAATACGCACTGACCTGCTACCGCTTTGTCTGGAACCGCTTTTGTGACTGGTTCCTGGAATTTGCCAAGCCGGTCTTTAATTCCGCCAATGATCAGGAAGCAGCAGAAATCCGCGCCGTTGCAGGCCATGTATTGGGCGTGATCCTGCGTCTGCTGCAGCCTGTTGTGCCATTTGTAACAGATACACTGTGGCATGAATTCGGCTTTGGTGAGGAAGGCAGCCTGATAGCCGCGCAATGGCCTGAACCCATTGCCCCCACCGGCGCAGACGAAGCCGTGGCAGAATGCGAGCAGATCATTCGCCTGATTACGGAAATCCGCACCGTTCGGGCTGAAATGAACGTTCCGCCGTCACAGACGGCCCCTGTTCTTCTCAAGGATGCAGCGCCACTAACGCTGGAACGCATTGGCCGGTGGCAGGAAGCCATTTGCCGCATGGCCCGCGTAACACAGACAAGCCCGCTTGCCGGGGATATTCCCAAAGGTTCTGCTCAGGCTGTTGTGGATGAAGCTACGGTCATTATCCCGCTGGAAGGGCTGATTGATCTGGCCGTTGAACGAGAGCGGCTGAAAAAAGAACTGTCCAAAGCGGAAGATGAAGTTGCCAAGACCGAAAAAAAGCTTGGGAACGAAAACTTTGTCAGCCGCGCTAAACCAGAAATCGTGCAGGAAATGCGCGATCGTCTGGAAAGCCAGCAGGGTGAATGCGTACGTCTTAAAGCGGCCCTGTCCCGCATAGCCTGAACAAACAGGCCCCACGAACCCAATATATTCGTGGGGCTACCTGACTGAAAGGGATCATACGCATGGCGGAAACAGCAGTGCTGGGGGGTGGTTGCTTCTGGTGCCTGGAAGCCGTTTATCGCCAGATGCGTGGCATAACCTCAGTTGTACCCGGTTATGCGGGAGGCACGGTTTTACACCCCACATACCAACAGGTCTGCTCCGGACAAACGGGGCATGCCGAGGTTGTACAGTTGGAGTGGGACCATGCCGTACTGAGTTACCGCCAGATACTGGAGTGCTTTTTTACACTCCATGACCCCACAACCCTGAACAGACAGGGGCACGACGTTGGAAGCCAGTATCGGTCTGTCATTTTTTATACGTCCCCACAGCAGTGCGACATTGCTCAGGAAGCCATAAGCGGCATCACAAATAGCAATTTATGGGGGGCAAAACCTGTGACCGAAGTGTTGCCACTGGATACATTCTGGCCAGCCGAACCCGAACATCATGATTACTATGCCAAGCACCCGTATGCCGGGTACTGTCAGGCTGTTATTGCGCCCAAAGTCACCAAAGCCCGGCAGGCTCTGGGGGACATGATGTTACGAGCAGGGGAATAACTACTCGCGGCTGTCATCTGGCAGAAAAAAACGGTCGCTCTCTTCATCATAATCGAACAGTTCTGCAAAACGGGTCCAGCCAATAATGGTCTGGAGCGTCTGCCGCGCATAATCGGGGGACATGCAGGCTTCCAGTTCGTCACGGAAGCGCTCGGCTTTAACGCTATGCGTCGGACGTTCATCCAGCAGGGCACAAATCATTTTTACTAGCGGCACATGGTGCCTGAGCGCATGGCCCATAATGGCTTTGCGTTCATCCAGATCACTCAATACAAAATGAACGCCCTCGTTGGTCAGCAGGATGTCTCCATCCTCCAGCTCGGCCAAAGCCAGCAGTTCGAGAGATTCCCCAAGCGGGAACAGGTCATCCAGTTCAAGCTGCAATTTTTCTGCTAGAATCGGCAAATCTGCTCGCCCGTTCAGGGGGGGGGCGGCCAGAGCCTCCATCATGCCGATCATCATGGTGATGGACACAGGCACCAGAGCCCGGAACCCCGGCACCACGGAAGATGCCGCCGAGGAGCGGTGCATCAGATCTGCTTCCGAGATAATTGGCGCGCGCTGCGTCATCAGTGCATAAATATGATCAACCAACTGGCGGAAGGCCGCATCCTCCCGGTTCCGCGGGTGAGGGAAGGGGACAGGCAACACATGGGCAATACGGCCGGGATTGGAAGATGAAATCACAATCCGGTCACACATCAACACGGCTTCTTCAATGTTGTGTGTCACAATCAGCATGCTCTGCACGGGCAGTTTGTTGTCTGACCAAAGCTCGACCAGATCGGTACGCAGGTTTTCCGCGGTTAGAACATCCAGTGCGGAGAACGGTTCATCCATCAGCAGCAGGGCCGGATTAACCACAAGTGCCCGGGCAAGCCCCACACGCTGCTGCATGCCCCCAGAAAGTTCCTTGGGCCATGCATTTTCGTACCCACCAAGGCCGATCAGGTCGATTGCACTTTCCACCAGCGGATCACGCTCGGCAGCGGGCACACCCTTTGCATCCAGGCCAAGAGCCACATTTTCTTCAATGGTCATCCACGGGAAAAGCGCAAAGGACTGAAAAACTATGGCAACATCGGGTGTTGGCCCTTTAAGAGGCTCCCCCTTCCACAGCACCTCCCCCGAGGTAGGGGGGAGCAGCCCGGCAATAATCCGCAACAGTGTGGATTTACCCGACCCGGAACGCCCCAGCAGCCCAACAATTTCACCCGCATGGATCGTCAGGTTCACATCATCAAGCACCTGCACATCCGCGGTGCTATCCTTATGATAGAACTGCCGGACGTTGCGCAGCTCCGCCAGAACTGTCTGTTGCGGCGGAGTACGCCCAGGTTGAGAGGGAAAGACCATTTCAGGTTAATCCGTTCAATTCAGTTTCAGACGGCGAGAAACATAGTCAGACAATGGGCGCCATAAAAAAGCGTTCAAGGCCATCATAAACAGGCACATGGCAACCGCACCAAGGGCTACGGCACTTACATCCCCCCGGGCAGCGGCCATGGCCATAAAGCTGCCAAGACCGCGCACACTCAGCGTGGTCTGCCCCCACTGGAGCCATTCCACAGCAATGGCGGCATTCCATGCGCTGCTGGTTGCAGCCACAAGACCCGCCAGATAGTACGGTAAAATCCCGGGCAACAGTACCTTGCGCCACCACAGGCTACCTGTAACATTCAGGTTACGGGCCGCTTCCAGCAGATCAGACGGGTAAGCACTCGCACCAGCCAGAACACCCAGTGCAATATACCACTGCGCCCCCAGCACAATCAGCGGGGATTGCCAGAACGTGGGCACAAACGGACAAGCCACCAAACCAGCCGCCCATAATGGAAACAGCAGGTTGGCAGGGAAAACAGTGCAATACTGAATAAGCCGCTGCATGCGCCCGGCATAAGGTGATTTAAGCCCCAGCCAGACACCAAGAGGGATCCAGATCAGGGATACCAGCCCCACCATAACAAAAACACGCAGCCCGGTTATGCCACCACACAGGATAACAGAAAAAAGAACAGGCAGACCACAGGCTGCATACAGCAAGGGCCACGCCATAACAGCAGCAAACAGCGCGACCACAACAGCTAAAGCCGCCACAAGCCAGCCACCCCACTGTGTGTTTCCGTCAACCGTATGTTCCTGCACATAACGCGCACCTATGGGCAGGCGGCTGAACCTGCGCGCGGCATTGACGCAGAACAGCACACACAGACGAAACAGGTGCGTACGCCGCAAAAGTTTAAGAAACCAAGGTTCCGCAAGGTGCGGCTCCCCAACCTTGCCAGGTTGAAAGCGCACCGCCCAGGCCGACAGCGGGCGGAACAGAATCTGGTCAAAAACAACAATAATCACCAGCATGCACGCAAGCGCTGCCAGCAAAGCTCCTACATTGCGCTCACACGCCGCTTGCCGGACATAAGAGCCGATCCCTGCAAAAAGCCAGTTATGGCCATCCAGCACCACGC
Organism: Acetobacter sp. DsW_54; assembly: GCF_002153575.1. Classification (NCBI taxonomy): domain Bacteria; kingdom Pseudomonadati; phylum Pseudomonadota; class Alphaproteobacteria; order Acetobacterales; family Acetobacteraceae; genus Acetobacter; species Acetobacter sp. DsW_54. Next base: position 208,597 of record NZ_JOPD01000007.1, on the reverse strand, counting down.
TCTCGGCATATAATGCAGCAAACCAGCTCCCCCCCATGGACAACATGGTTTTGCGCACCAGCGCAGGAATGGCAAAAGGCACTTCCAGCTGCCAGAACTTCTGCCACGATGTCAGCCCGAAGCAGCAGACCACATCTTCCAGTTCAGCTGGAACGCCATAAAACCGCTGGCAGAGAACCTGCACCATGCCCCAGAACTGACTGCACCAGATGGTCATGATCACCACCACCTCGGCCCCTACAGCCTGTGTTGGCATGTGGCTTTGCACAAAGGGCAGAACAAGCAGCGGAATAGCCAGAACAGGAAAAGCCTGCCCAACATCCAGCAATGGCAGCAAGCATTTGGCGGCCCAGCGGCTGCGGAAGATAAGCGCTACACACAACAAAGCCGAAACAAGGGACAAGCCCAGCCCAAGCAGCATGCGGCCTATGGTCTGCACCGCGTAGTCAGGCAGGTACACAAGCCCTAGCGGCAAGGCTTCCACAGCACCAGACAACACGGTGAGATTGGACGGAAGATACGCAACACATAACAGGATAACAGAAAAAACAAGAAACCCGGCAAGCCAGCTCCCATGCCTTTTGCCGCAGGATGCGGGCAGGGAGGAACATAACTCAGGAGAAAATGGAAATTCCTGCTGCCGGTCGCTCATGACGCTCCCGTTCCCGTACTGCCAAACCCTCCCGCCCCGCGCTCGGTTTCATCCAGATTGTCGCATTCAATCCAGGTTGCACGGATAACGGGCGCAATCACAGCCTGCGCAATACGCATGCCGGGCTCTACAACAAACGCTTCCTGCCCTGCGTTCATGACAATCACGCCGATCTCGCCACGATAATCTTCGTCAATGGTTCCCGGCGCGTTTGGCAGGACAATTCCATGTTTAAGGGCCAGCCCGGAGCGGGGGCGTACCTGTAGTTCATACCCGGCGGGGAGGGCGATGCTCAACCCGGTTGGGACAAGCCCCCTCTGCCCGGGTTCAAGCCGCAAGGGAGCATCAAGAGCTGCCAGAAGGTCCATGCCCGCGGCACCCTGCGTGGCATATGCTGGCAGGGGAAGGTCCAGTCCATGAGAAAGTCGCCGAACCTTTATACCTACGGTACCGGACGTTTTTTCAGAGACGGACATGCACTACTCCTTGGATTTGAACCAGATATTGTATCAAGGTTATTCAGAAAGCCAGTCCGTTATACGCGCGGCAAGCTGTTTTGCCACGTCTGCCTTGCTCATTCTGGGCCAGTGTTCAACGTTACTGGCGGTTATCAGCACAACTTCGTTATTCACCCCACCCATATTGCCGGTCTGGGGGCTTACGTCATTCGCCACAATCCAGTCGCACTGCTTGCGCTGGCGCTTGGCGGTAGCGTGCGCGATGACATTTTCTGTCTCAGCCGCAAACCCCACCACCAGCCGGGGGCGGCCCGCACCCGGAGCGGAAAGTTCGGCCAGAATATCGGGGTTGGGCACAAGTTTTATGGCAGGGGCCGTATCGGAGCCGCCGGTCTTTTTTATTTTCTGCCCGGCTTCGTGCTCAGGCCGCCAGTCGGCCACCGCGGCAGTGCATACTGCCACATCAAACGGGCCGCTTCCCATAACCAGAGCCTGCATTTCCCGCGCGGTTTCGCACGCCAGATACGTCACCCCGGCAGGAGCGGGAAGGGATACAGGGCCACTCACCAGAGTAACGCTTGCTCCCATGTCAGCCAAAGCCGAGGCAAGGGCAAAACCCTGCTGGCCGGACGACCTGTTGGCAAGGTAACGCACAGGGTCCAGTGGCTCATGCGTTGGCCCCGCCGTAACCATAATACGGCACCCCGCCAGCGGCCCTGCCTGACATTGCTGCTGGCGAAAAAAAGCCAGAACTGCATCTTTAATTTCAACAGGCTCAGGCATACGCCCCGGCCCAAACTCGCCACAGGCCATGGGGCCACTGGCAGGCGGCAGGATGCGCATACCCCGCTCGGCCAGCAATGCCACATTGGCCTGTGTTGCGGGGTGCTCCCACATGCGCACGTTCATGGCAGGCACAGCCATAACTGGGGCATCTGTTGCAAGGAGCAATGCCCCGGCAAGGTCATCTGCCAGACCACTGGCCATGCGCGCCAGCAAATTAGCCGATGCCGGGCATACAAGCACCAGATCCGCCGAGCGTGAAAGGGCGATATGCCCCATTTCCTGCTCAGCAGTCAGGGAGAACAGGTCCGTGTGCACCGGCTGCCCGCTTAGGGCCTGTAACGTGAGAGGCGTTACAAACTGGCTCCCCCCTTCGGTCAGCACGCACCGGACCTGCATGCCTTCAGCCTGTAGCAGACGCAGCAGTTCCGGGGCCTTGAAGGCGGCAATACTACCGCCAACAATCAGCAGAACCGAGCGGGCAGGGGAGGAAGCAGACATGCCTGATCAGATACGCCAGCCGGAATGGATAGCCGCAATCCCGCCAGACAGGGACTGATAACGCACATGGGACAGACCAGCCTCACGGAACATGTCCGCCAGTGTTTCCTGATCCGGGAACATGCGTATGCTTTCCGCCAGATACTGGTAACTTTCGCGGTCCTTGGCGACCATCCCGCCCATGGCAGGCAACACCTTGAAAGACCATGCATCATAAATAGGAGCCAGCGCGGCAACCTGCACACGCGAGAACTCCAGGCACAAAAAGCGCCCACCGGGCTTGAGCACGCGGCGCGCCTCGCGGATCACGGCCAGTTTGTCCGTGCAGTTACGCAAACCGAAGGCAATGGAAACGCGATCTACAGACATATCGCGCACAGGAATAGCCTCGGCATCCACAACGCAGAAGGAAAGATCGGACACCAGACCACGGTTGAGCGCCCGATCACGCCCGACAGAGAGCATGCTGCGGTTGATGTCGGTCATAACAACAGGACCGCCACCGGCCTTGAGCCAGCCGAACGAAATGTCGCCCGTACCACCAGCGAGATCAAGCAGTGTCAGGCCGGGCTGGGGGCCGAGTTCCGTTACGAATATGCGCTTCCATATTCGGTGGATACCCAGCGACATGATGTCGTTCATCACGTCGTATTGTCCGGCCACGCTGTCGAACACGCCGCGGACGAGGTTTTTCTTTTCTTCCTTCCTGACGGAGCGGAAGCCAAAATCCGTTTCTTCCACAGTTACGTCAGAAGGAGCGGGGGAGGGCGCAAAAGAGTTGTCGGTCATGGGTTTCCTCTATACCCTGCTTTATAGCCATGCCGGAACTCCCCGAAGTAGAAACCGTGATGCGCGGCATGCAGATAGCCCTGCAAGATCGCGTTATTGAACAGACCATTATCCGTCGCCATGACCTGAGATGGCGGATTCCTGCCGTTTTTTCACAGCAGGTTACGGGGTCCACAATCCTGAGCTTTTATCGGCGGGGTAAATATATTCTTATCCGCCTGTCCTGTGGCCAGTCGATTGTGCTGCATCTGGGCATGTCAGGACGGGTGCTGCTCGATTCTCCCAAAACACCCCAACCACACGAACATGTGGTTTTTATAACCGATGACGGCAAACGCTGCGGGTACATAGACCCGCGCCGTTTTGGCATGCTGGACCTTGTGCCCACCCACGAAGAAGACACCTACCGTGCTTTTGTAAAAATGGGGCCCGAACCATTAGGCAACCAGTTCAGCCCGCAAACCCTGCTGGATGCGGGTAAAGGACGACGCACCGCCATAAAGCCCTTCCTGCTTGACCAGCATGTGGTGGCCGGGCTGGGCAATATTTATGTGTGTGAGGCCCTTTACCGTGCAGGCATCGCGCCAACCATACCGGCCTGCGACCTCAAACCCAAAGCAGCGGGGGCACTGGTCCGCGCCATCCGCGCCGTTCTACAGGACGCCATCGCCGCAGGTGGGTCCAGCCTGAAGGACTACGTGCGTCCAGAGGGCGGGCTCGGCTACTTCCAGCACGCATGGCAGGTTTACGACAAAAAGAACCAGCCGTGCCCCAAGTGCCCGGGCACTCCCAAATGCGCCGGTGTGCAACATATGACACAAGCCGGCCGCACGACGTTTTTCTGCCCGCAACATCAGAAAAACGGGTAAAATTCGAGCGTTTGGACCGGAACATGCTTGACTGAAAGCGCATGCGTGCATTACAGCACCGCTTACTCTTTGTGCTGATGGGCCATTGCGGCGCGTTGGCACCTTACTTTTTCTTAGTGCTGGACAGAATAGAAACCCATGGCGAATATCGCTTCGGCGCGTAAGCGCATCCGGCAGACCGCGAAGCGGACTGCCCGTAACACGGCCCGCAAATCCCGCATGCGCACTTTCATCAAGAAAGTTGAAACCGCGATTGAATCCGGGGATCAGGCAGCCGCTCGTGAAGCCCTGCGCGTTGCACAGCCGGAAATCCAGCGTGCAGCCAGCAAAGGCGTTGCACACCACAACACGGTTGCCCGCAAGATTTCCCGCCTGTCTGCCCGTATCAAGGCGCTGGCAGCAGCGTAATCAAGCGATCGGGCGCTCCGTAAGGAGCGCCTATGCGATTGTTTGCAGCAAAGCCGAATCATCAGGCCGATGGTTCGGCTTTGCTTTTTGTATGTGGCCATTCCCTGCCACAATCCTGCCCTGCGACCGGGAAATGCTTTTTCGTTGCCCGCGGGCATGACACTGCTTTATCTTGGTTGGAATACCCTTGAGCAAGCCAGACCAAAAAGAGTATCCACGGTCCTGCTGAGGCAAGGTATACGCATCAGGATAAATTAGCGCCGGCAGCTTGTGTTAGAACACGGAAGCCGTTGAATTTTTTGCGCAGCACATGCGCCTTTAATGACCGCTCGGGAGCAAAAATGACAATCGGAGTGGACGATGACGAAAGCGCCTTTTCCCGACTGGAAGACAATAAAGGGCTTGCGGAATCGTGGCTGCGTATCTGTGGCCGCCTGAAAGGTGAGGTCGGGGAGGTTGAATACCGCACCTGGCTAACCCAGATTGCCCTAGGGCCGATTGATGGCGACGAAATTACGCTCCTTCTGCCCACCCGCTTTTTGCGCGACTGGGTCCGTAGCCAGTACGGAGACCGCCTGAACGAGCTGTGGCATAATGAGATTCCCTCCATTCGGCGGGTTGAATTGCAGGTTGCCCGCCCGGGTGACCCGGCTCCGCTACCCGTCACTGAAGTTGCCGCTGCACCAGCAAGTGCCGCTCCCATCCCCACGGAAGACAACAGCCCGGCAAGCCGCCCGGTTGCCGAAGTGCGCAGCGACCTTGTAACCGCGCTGGACAGCCGATTTACGTTTGACACGTTCGTTGTCGGCAAACCCAACGAATTTGCCTATGCCTGCGCGCGCAGGGTGGCTGAAAAACCCTCCAGCGTCGGCTTTAATCCGCTCTTCCTGTACGGTGGCGTCGGGTTGGGTAAAACGCACCTCATGCACGCCATTGGTGCGGAACTGGTTAAAAGCGGCAATGTCTCGGTGGCCTATATGTCCGCCGAAAAGTTTATGTACCGCTTTATTGCGGCCATTCGCTCCCAGTCCACGATCGAGTTCAAGGAGCAGCTTCGCTCCGTGGATGTCCTGATGATCGACGATCTTCAGTTCCTGATCGGTAAGGATAATACTCAGGAAGAGTTCTTCCATACGTTTAACGCTCTGGTGGATGCCGGGCGGCAGATTGTGGTTTCGGCCGACAAGTCCCCCTCGGACCTGTCCGGGCTGGAGGACAGGCTCCGCACCCGTCTGGGCTGTGGCATGGTGGCAGATATTCACGCCACAACATTTGAACTGCGCATTTCCATTCTGGAAGCCAAGGCAGCTGCATCCGGTGTGGTGGTTCCCGCAAAGGTGCTTGAGTTCCTTGCACACAAGATCACATCCAATGTGCGTGAACTTGAAGGCGCACTGAACCGCCTGATCGCCCACGCCAATCTGTTTGGCCGGCCGGTCACGCTCGAAGCCACGCAGGATGTGCTGCACGATATTCTCAAGGCCCACGACCGGCGTGTGACCATTGAGGAAATCCAGAAAAAAGTGGCTGAACACTGGAATATCCGCTTAACGGATATGTCCTCCGCCCGCCGTGCCCGCAACGTGGCACGCCCGCGTCAGGTGGCCATGTATCTGGCCAAGCAGTTGACCAGCCGCTCGCTACCCGAAATTGGCCGCAAGTTTGGTAATCGTGACCACACCACAGTCATGCACGCGGTTAATCGCGTAACGGAACTGATGGAGCGTGACGCAGCATTTGCAGAAGATGTGGAACTGATGCGCCGCATGCTGGAGAGCTAGAACCAGCACCTTCAAAAAGATTGACGGATAAACGCGGCCTGTTAGTTTTAGAATGGATAAGACGGGTTCCATCTCCGCTCAGGAGTGCAGAACTTGCTGTGCAGGAAAGAGGGATACATGAAGTTTTCGGCAGAGCGCGCAACGCTCCTTAAAGCGTTGGCTCATATCCAGAGCGTGGCGGAAAAGCGTAACACCATTCCCATTCTCGCCAACGTGCTCATGCAGGCTACAAACGGGCAGCTATGCCTGAAGGCCACCGATATGGAAATCGAGGTGGTTGAAACCGTACCAGCCACCATCACGCGGGAAGGGGCCACGACTGCTCCGGCATCCGTGCTGTACGAAATCGTGCGTAAGCTGCCTGATGGTGTTGAAGTTGAGCTCGACCAGACAGACAGCGATGGCCAGCTTCACCTGCGCGCAGGCCGCTATGCCACCCACCTGAACGTGCTGAGCGTTGACGATTTTCCGTCCATGGGGGCAGGGGACTTCCCGCACAAGTTCCAGTTGAATGGTGCTGTTCTGCGTTCGCTGATCGACCGCACCCGCTTTGCCATTTCCACGGAAGAAACACGCTATTACCTGAACGGTATCTTCCTGCATGCTGCAGACATTGACGGCAAACCGCTACTCCGCGCCGTTGCCACGGACGGCCACCGTCTGGCACGGGTAGAAGCAGAAATGCCCGCAGGTGCCGCAGGCATGCCCGGCGTAATCATCCCGCGTAAGACCGTGGCAGAACTGCGCAAGCTGATTGATGAAGCACCGGAAGACATTGCCGTTGCCCTTTCTGAAACCAGAATTCAGTTCACGGTTGGGCCGATCACTCTGACCTCCAAACTGATAGACGGCACCTTCCCCGAATACGAGCGTGTTATTCCGCGCAATAACACGCGTATTTTGCGCGTTGGCAAAAAAGACTTCTCCGATGCGGTAGCGCGTGTGGCTGCCATTAGCCAGGAACGCTCCCGCCCGGTTAAGCTGATGCTCGAACCCGGCCTGCTGACCCTGTCCGCCAGCAGCGCAGAACAGGGGACCGCCAAGGAAGAGCTGGACGACAACCGGATTTCCTATGATTCTGAATCGCTGGAAATCGGCTTTCAGGCCCGCTACCTGAACGATATTACCGATCAGGTGGAAAAAGAGGTCGAGTTCTGCTTTGCGGATAGCGCATCCCCCACCATTGTCCGGGATGTGGATAGCCCATCCGCCTTGTATGTTCTGATGCCGATGCGCGTGTGACAAGCGCCGCACCACGCCTGCACACATCACCCACCTTGTTCGCCAGCAAGGTGGGGCAACCTTCCACACGGTTGCAACTGGCCAGACTGACCCTCTGCCGCTTTCGGAACTACGACCAGCTCACCCTTTGCCCTCAGGCCCCCATTGTTGTGCTGACGGGGGAAAACGGCAGCGGGAAAACCAACCTGCTCGAAGCGGCTTCGCTCCTCACACCCGGTCGCGGCCTGCGCGGCGCATCCCTTGGCCAGTTTGGCCAGAATGGAAGTGCCCATTGGGGGATTTCCTCCCAAATTATGGTTGACGGCGACCCCATGGAACTTGGCACGGGGCTTCAGCCCGGGACCGATACCCCACGCCGCATTTTTCTGCTCAACGGCAAACCCCTTCGTAACCAGAACGCATGGGAAAACCCTTTGGCCGCTGTGTGGCTAACCCCACAGATGGACCGGCTGTTCAGCGAAAGCGCATCTGGCCGACGGCGTTTTCTGGATCGGCTGGTCATGGCCGCTTATCCCCACCATGCGCGCGAACTGGCAGCGTATGACCGCGCCATGAGCCAGAGAAACCGCCTTCTGCAAACCCGCGCCAATGAACCCGTCTGGTTATCCGGGCTGGAGGCCGCCATGGCGCGACATGGAGCATCGGTCACTGCGGCACGGAACGAGACCGTCCGCCAGATCAACCTCTATGCCCAGCAGGATATGGATGCCTTTCCTGCGGTGCAGATCAAACTGCTCTGCGCCATAGCGGACAAGCTTGAGCAGCATCCTGCCTTGCATGTGGAAGATTGGCTCAAGGAACAACTCGCCACATCGCGCATGATGGACCGAGAAAAAGGGCGCACCAGTCTTGGCGTGCATAAGAGCGACTTCGCACTTACCGACCTTAAAAAACAGCTCCCTGCAGCACTGGCCAGCACCGGCCAGCAAAAATCTCTGCTCATCGGGCTTATTCTGGCCCATGCCCGTCTGGTTAGCGACCACAGAGGAACAGCACCGCTGTTACTGCTGGATGAACCTCTGGTCCATCTGGACGAACAGCACCGGTTATCTTTGCAAAAAATTCTACAAAATTTTCAAAGTACTGTGCTCATAACCGGCACGGACCAAGCGCCGTTTGCGCCATTGCAGGGACATGCCGAGTTTGCAACGCTCCGGCAGGGCGCTTTTTTGTCGATCTGCTGACAAAAGGGGCCTTCGGGCGCTGGTCGCAATGCCATGGGCGGAGTATAAGACCACAATGGCTTCCATTCTTTTTTTGCGGAGTGCAGCATTCTTATGACAGACCTCTCTCAGCCTACGCCATCTGCTGGTACCGAAGAGTATGATGCCGCGTCTATCTCTGTGCTGAAGGGGCTTGATGCTGTCCGCAAACGGCCCGGAATGTACATCGGTGATACTGATGATGGTTCCGGCCTGCACCACATGGCATTCGAGATCATTGATAACGCGGTGGACGAGGCGCAGGCCGGGTTTGCATCGCGCTGTGTTCTCACCCTTAATGCAGACGGCAGTGTAACTGTTCGTGATAACGGGCGCGGCATTCCAACCGATATGCACCACGAGGAAGGCATCAGTGCCGCCGAAGTGGTGCTGACCCGCCTGCACGCAGGCGGCAAGTTCAACCAGAACTCCTACAAGGTTTCTGGCGGGCTGCATGGCGTGGGTGCGGCCGTTGTAAACGCGCTTTCGGAATGGATGGAAGTGCGCATCTGGCGCAATGGCCATGAACACTGCATCCGCTTCCATGATGGTGAGCGCGATGCCCCGCTTGAGGTTGTTGGCCCGTCGGCTGAAGAATCCGGCACACAGGTCACTTTCAAGCCCAGCCTGCAGACCTTCCCCAAGATCGAGTTCGACTTTACCATTCTCGAACGTCGGCTCCGCGAACTGGCTTTTTTGAACTCGGGCTTGGAAATTGTTCTGCGGGACGCCCGCGTTACCCCTGTGCGGGAAGAAACATTCTACTATGAGGGCGGGCTGGAAGCCTTTGTAAACTGGCTTGACCGTTCACGTACATCCCTGATCACCCCGCCGATTACCGGCAGTCTGGAAAACCCGGATAATGGGATCAAGGTTGAATTTGCACTGAGCTGGAATGACAGTTTTCATGAAACCATGCTCTGCTTCACCAACAACATTCCTCAAAGGGATGGTGGGGCGCATCTGGCAGGCTTCCGCCAGGCCCTGACACGTGTTGTTGGCAAATATGCTGAAAGCATTGCCAAAAAAGACGCCCAGTCCCTTCAGGGTGAAGACATGCGTGAAGGCTTAACCGCCGTTCTGTCGGTTAAAGTGCCGGACCCCAAATTTTCGTCCCAGACCAAAGACAAGCTTGTTTCCTCCGAAGTGCAGCCTGTGGTGCACGCGGCTGCAGCCGATATTATTGCCCACTGGTTTGAAACCCACCCCAAGGAAGCAAAGACTGTTGTTTCCAAGGTGCTGGACGCTGCATCGGCCCGTGAGGCCGCACGCAAGGCGCGTGAACTGACACGCCGCAAAGGCATTCTGGATGTTTCGTCCCTTCCGGGTAAGTTGGCCGATTGTCAGGCCCGCGACCCTGCCAAAGCTGAACTGTTTATTGTGGAAGGGGATTCCGCAGGCGGCACGGCAAAACAGGGCAGGGACCGGCGCTTTCAGGCTATTCTGCCACTCAAAGGTAAAATCCTGAACGTCGAACGTGCTCGTTTTGACCGCATGCTTGGATCGGCTGAAATTGGCACGCTGATCACCGCTCTGGGCACGGGCATTGGCCGTGGGGAAGTTGATCAGGGTGGTTTTTCCATAGAAAAGCTCCGTTACCATCGCATTGTCATCATGACTGACGCTGACGTGGACGGGTCCCACATTCGTACCCTGCTGCTGACCTTCTTCTTCCGCCAGATGCCTGAACTGATCGAACGCGGTTACCTCTACATTGCCCAGCCCCCCCTATACCGGGCCAAGCGCGGGAATGAAGAAACCTACCTGAAGGATGATGCGGCACTGGAGCAATATCTGCTGGATAAAGCGCTCAGCAATGCAAGCTTTGTCTATGCCGATGGCCGCACGGTCAGCAATACGGAGCTGGAGGCTGACCTGCCGTTTATCCGGCAGGCGTGTCAGGCTATTTCCCGCATTTCCACACGCATTCCCGCGTGGATTGTCGAGCAGGTTGCTCTTGCTGGTGCGCTCAGCGCTGACCTTGAACAGCTCCAGCAGCGCATGCCCGCACTCCAGCAGCGGCTGGATGCGGCGTCTCCCACCACCGAGCGGGGATGGAAGGCCGTTGCCAGCGTGGATGGTGTAGAACTCGCACGCAATGTACGCGGCGTTGGGGAAATGTACCGCATAGACCCCGCCACACTGGCAGGCGCGGATGCACGTTGGCTGACAGCCCAACTGGCACGGTTGCAGAAAGACTTTGAAACCGGCGTTGTGCTGAAGTTTGAAACCACGGAACACCGCCTGAACGGGCCGTCTGACCTCTTTACGCGCCTGCTTGCACAGGGGCGCCGTGGCCTTGCCATTAACCGCTTTAAAGGTCTTGGCGAAATGAACGATGCACAGCTTTGGGAAACCACACTGGACCCCGCCATGCGTACCCTTTTGCAGGTACGCGTTGGGGACGTGGAAGAAGCCGGAGATGTGTTTACAACCCTGATGGGCGATGTGGTTGAGCCACGCCGTGACTTTATTGTGGGTAACGCGCTTAAGGTCGCCAATCTGGACGTCTAAGACGTTCCACTTGCTTACAAAAAAGACGCCATGGCCTGCATGCCGTGGCGTCTTTTTTTATGCGTAATGCCTGTGGCTGTTACCGCCCTTTGATCAGGCTATCTATAGCCCGGAATTGTTTGAGCAAAGCGGGCAACTGGCTGATGGGCAACATGTTTGGCCCATCACTCGGCGCTTTGTCCGGGTCTTCATGTGTTTCTATGAACAGTGCGGCCACACCAATGGCCAATGCCGCACGGGAGAGAATGGGGGCAAACTCACGCTGCCCACCACTTGCAGTCCCCATGCCACCCGGCTGCTGCACCGAATGTGTCGCGTCAAACACCACAGGGAAGCCAGTCTGGGCCATAATCGGTAGGCCCCGCATATCATTCACCAGCGTATTGTAGCCAAAGCTGGTCCCACGCTCGCACAGCAGCACACGCTGGTTACCGGTTGAAGCAACCTTGGCGGCAACGTGCTGCATGTCCCACGGGGCAAGAAACTGCCCTTTTTTAATATTGACTGCCGCACCGGTTTTGCCCGCTGCCAGAAGCAGATCAGTCTGCCGGCACAAAAAAGCAGGAATTTGCAGCACATCCACGGCTTCCGCCACCGGAGCGCATTGCTCTGCCGTATGCACGTCCGTCAGAACAGGCAGAGCATATGTCTGGCGAATATCAGCCAGAATGGCCAGCCCGTCCTTTAGCCCAACCCCTCGTGTACTGGAGAGGCTGGTACGGTTAGCTTTGTCAAACGAGCTTTTATAAATCAGCCCCACACCAGCAGCCTGACAGATCTCTTTAAGAGCTGCGGCTGTTTCCATGGCATGGGCAGCCGATTCAATCTGGCATGGTCCTGCGATCAGCACAAAAGGCAAATTATTCCCAATACTTAGCCCACCAATTTCAATCGGTGCGCCAGTGGCCGGGATCATGCCTGTTTTGCCTTGGCAACAGCAGCCCCCACAAACCCGGCGAACAGGGGATGCGGCGCAAAGGGGCGGGATTTAAGTTCAGGGTGATACTGCACGGCAATAAACCATGGGTGATCAGAGTATTCGACCACTTCTGGCAGAATACCATCTGGGGACAGGCCGGAAAAACGCAGACCCGCTTTTTCAAGCTGATCCTTATAATGGATATTCACTTCATACCGGTGGCGATGACGTTCGCGAATGGTGTTGGTTCCGTAAGCTTCCGCAACACGGGAGCCGGGCACCAGAGTAGCCGGGTAAGCTCCCAGACGCATGGTGCCGCCCAGTTCCCCGCCTTCACTCCGGCGCAAACGTTCATTGCCACGTGCCCACTCGGTCATCAGGCCGACCAGCGGTTCTTCTGTCCGGCCGAATTCGGTGGAGGATGCATCGCTCAAACCGGCAAGATTGCGGGCGCATTCAATAACCGCCATCTGCATGCCAAAACAGATGCCAAGGAACGGAATGCCTTTTTCGCGCGCATAACGAATGGCTTCAATTTTACCCTGAGAACCACGCTCGCCAAAACCACCGGGCACCAGAATGGCATCTGCATGGCCCAGTTTTTCTTCCAGCGTGGCCGGATTTTTTTCAAACTGCTCAGAATCAATCCAGTCGAGTGTCACTTTAACACGGTGGGCAATCCCCCCATGCAGCATGGCCTCATTCAGGGATTTGTAGCTATCGAGCAGGGCTGTGTATTTACCCACCACAGCCACGCGCACTTCCCCTGCGGGGTGGCGCAGGGCGTCCACAATGTTCTGCCAGTTGGAGAGATCGGGCTCTTCAGCATAAGGCAGGTCAAAGTAGCGCAGAACTTCCGTATCCATCCCTTCCGCATGGTAAGAGAGGGGGCAGGCGTAAATCGTATCCACATCCCGTGCGGCAATAACTGCTTCGGGGCGAACGTTACAGAAATTTGCAATCTTGCGGCGCTCGGTCGGGGGGATCGGACGATCACAGCGGCAGAGCAGGATTTGCGGCTGAAGACCTACGTTCTGCAATTCCTTGACCGAATGCTGGGTCGGCTTTGTTTTAAGCTCCCCGGCAGAAGGAATCCACGGCAGCAATGTCAGATGGACCACCATGGTCTGGTCCATGCCCAGATCATTCCGCAACTGACGAATGGCTTCAAGGAACGGTAGGCTTTCAATATCCCCTACGGTTCCGCCAATTTCGACCAGAACGAAGTCCAGATCATCCGTGTTGGCAACCACCACGTCCTTAATGGCATCTGTAATGTGGGGGATGACCTGCACGGTGGCCCCCAGGTAATCTCCACGCCGCTCACGCACGATCACGTCAGAGTATATGCGCCCGGTTGTCGCGTTGTCCTCTTTCGTGGCGTTAACACCTGTAAAACGCTCGTAGTGGCCGAGGTCGAGGTCCGTTTCCGCTCCGTCATCAGTTACGAACACCTCACCATGCTGGTAAGGGCTCATGGTGCCGGGGTCCACGTTCAGGTAGGGGTCCAGCTTGCGCAGGCGGACCTTGTAGCCACGCGCCTGCAAAAGCGCTGCGAGAGCGGCTGAAGCAATGCCCTTGCCTAGAGAGGACACCACACCACCAGTAATAAAGACAAAGCGTGTCATGAGCAGAATTCCTACACGGACTGGAGCGGGTGGAGAAGGATAAACAAACACAATCCACCGCATGCATTGCTGCATGCGGGGGACAAAAACTCATAACCTTCTCTGTAAACCAACCGGATATCAGAGAAGGATGTCAGCATTTTTCAGGGCTTGGGAGCCGCAGGGGGCGCCTGAGTCTGGACTGCAGGCGGAGCCGTAGTTGCCACGGGGGCGGTTTCCGCCGGGGGCTGGGCCAGAATGTCGTGCCCGGCACCGGTTACGCCACCTTTATAGAGCATGGCGAGCAGGAGAGAGAGCAGCATGAACAGCCCTGCCAGCACGGCCGTTGTGCGGGTCAGCAGGTTGGCCGTCCCGCGGCCGGACATAAAGGCGCCCATACCCTGACTGTTACCAATACCAAGGCCGCCACCTTCGCTCCGCTGAATCAGCACAACGCCAATCAGAGCAATGGTGACACAGAAATGCAGGATCAGCAGGGCTGTCGTCATGTCGGGTTCCAGATCAAAGCAACAATGTCAGGCAGCGGATGCTGCGTTGACAATAGAAAGAAATGCATCCGCCTTAAGGCTCGCGCCACCAACCAGTGCGCCCGCAACCTCGGGAATGGAAAGAACGGAAACAGCATTCCCGGCGTTTACGGACCCTCCATACAGGATTTTGATAGTTTTTCCAGCCTCACCAAACTGTCGGACCAATTCGGCACGCAGGAAAGACATGGTCTGGGCTATCTGGTCGGTTGTCGCGGCAAGCCCCGTCCCAATGGCCCAGATGGGTTCGTAAGCCACAATACCGGCAAAACCATCGGGAAGCGAGCCCTTGATCTGCCAGCCAAGCACATCTTCGTACTCACCGCTCTCACGCTGGTCTTCCGTCTCGCCAATGCAGACAATCGGGGTCAGGCCCGCCTTGGTAGCGGCCACGGCTTTTTCACGTACGGTTTCGTCCAGCTCACCGTGTTCCTGCCGCCGCTCTGAATGACCGAGAATCACGTAGCTGACGCCAAGGTCTGCCAGCATGGTGGGGGAAATATCGCCCGTATGCGCTCCGGCAGCATCCTTATGGCAATCCTGCGCACCAAGGCCGATAGGGGAGGCATCCAGCGCTGGCTGCACAAGTGCCAGCTGCGTAAAGGGGGGGCAGACAACCACATCCGGCGCAGTAGCGGGCAGGCCGCTTACCAGCGCCTGTACCAGCGCCTGTGCGTCCTGGCGTGTACCATTCATTTTCCAATTGCCGACAATAATCTGCCTGCTCATACCCTTCCTCCAGTTCCTGTGCTGCCACGCGCTGCATGTGCGTCTGCCATGGCACTGTTGGCAACAGGCTAAACCATACACGCACACTCAGGCGCAAGAGAGGGTTTATACCTTATTGCTGCCCCACAACGGTTAAGTCTGGTCAAGCGGCACACCTCCGCTTATGGTGCCGCCCCAAGATGTGCTGCAATCAGCATAAACCATTTATGATGAGCTGTGGATCCATAGGGTCATGATTTCCTACCTGCGCCGAGTACTTGTTGAATCGTGGCTGGGCCGCGTTGTTGCCATTGTTATTTTTCTGGCCTTTGTCAGCTGGGGTATTGGCGACGTTATTGGCTTCATGAGCGAAGAGACGGATGTGGTGGCCCGGGTTGGCCAGCACCGCATACCCACGCGTGACCTGGCCATGGCCCTGCGCTCTGAAATGCCGACAATCACCCAGCAGATGGGGGTCAAAGACCCTTCTGCCCTGTCTCCCATCATGCAGGGGCAGATTGCGCGCCAGATTTTGCAACGCCTGATTGCACAGGCCGAACTGCTTGAAGCCGCTCGCCAGCTTAAAATCATTGTGCCGGATTCCGCCATCAGGGAGGAAGTGTTTTCCCTCCCTTACTTCAAAGGGCCTACTGGCCAGTTTGACCGCGCCGTGTTCAACCAGCGCCTGAGTGCGCAGGGGTTAAGTGAACAGCAGGTGCTGGACATGATCCGCGACGACCTGACCGTACGCACCCTGCTGCAACCCATGGCGCAGGGGAGCCGGGTCTCCAACATCCTGCTCAAAACTCTGGTCGATTACGGCGCAACCACACGCATGGTGGACCTGATCAGCATTCCCGTTGCAGCACAGCCGGCCCCTCCCGCGCCGGATACGGCAACCTTGCAGCGCTATTATACGAACCATGTGTGGCTGTTTGGCACCCCGGAATTGCGGCATGCACGCATTGTGGTCCTGTCCCCCCAAACCGTGGCGGATACGATTACAATGGATGATACGCAGCTCAAGCGCGCGTATGATGCACAAAGCAGCCACTACAACGTGCCAGAAACCCGCGATATTCAGCTGATCACAGCCACATCCGAATCTGACGCCCAGAAAATTGCCGATGCATGGAAGCTCAAAGGGAGCTGGCAGGCTGCGCAAGGTGCCGTCAAAGGCGCTGCATCGGTGGAAATGCCGGGCGCTCGCCCCACGACCATTCCTTCTGACGTACTCAAGCAGGTTTTGTTTCAGGCACCGCAAGGGCAGGTTACGGGGCCGGTTAAAACCGAAATGGGCTGGTCTGTTTTCCGCGTGACCAAAATCCTGCCCGCGCACAGCACCTCCTTTGCAGATGCCCGGCAGGAAATTTTGCAGCAATACCGGACTGCGGCCGCACCGTCTGTTGTGACCGAACGCCGCCGGCAGTTGCAGGACGCCATTGCTGGCAAAGGGCTGGACGCCATTCCAGATACAATTGGTGCCGCTGCCATTTCCGGCTCACTGGACGCGCAGGGCAATACGGCAGAAAAACAGCCTGCTCCGATTCCGGCTTCGGGCAAGCTGCGCGATGCCATTGTGCATCAGGTCTTTGCCCAGAAAGCCGGAGATCCGCCTAATCTGCTCGAAGGCCCGGATAACAGCTGGTTTGCAGTTGAAGTTGATTCCATAACACCCGCTACCCCCCGCTCGTTTGAGCAGGCAAAGGGCGACGTGCTGGCTGCATGGCAGGCCGATACCCGCCACCACACGGCAGACCAGCAGGCAACGGCCTTGTTTCTGGCAGCCCGCCAGAAGGGAAGCATTGCGGGCCAGACGGCCTCTGGCATTCAGGTTGCCCGTGACATTCCATTCTCCTTCACCAACCCCGGCAAGGCCCTGCCGCCCGAAATTGCCAGCTACATCCCCCGCATGAAGGCGGGGCAGGCTGTTATGGCTGAAAATGCAGATACTTTTTTTGTCGCTGTGGTGACTAAGGTTTTTGTACCCAATCCTCCGGCACCCATTGATGTTCTGCAAAAGCTGAAAAACAACCTGACACAGGCCTATGCTGATGATCTGGCGGCCAGCTATGTGCAGGACCTTAACAAGCGACTGCCCCCGCACATTAACAACGCCGCCATTCAGGCGGCCCTGTCTGCCGCCGGATTTGGGGGACCAGTCCAGTGAACCCGGGCATGAAGGCGCACACGGCGGCATCCCCCAGTAAACAGGACTGCATTGCGGCATGGGAAGCGGGCAGGGGTTCCATTATTTATTCTGTGGAACCTGCCGACCTGCTGACCCCGGTGTCTGCCTATATGCGGCTGGCACATCTGGAAGGTGGCACAGGGCAATATACCTTGCTGCTGGAAAGTGTGGAGGGCGGCGTCACCCGCGGTCGCTACTCCGTTATTGCCCTGCGGCCAGATCTGGTATGGACCTGCCATAACGGCAAGGTCAGCACCAGCACATGCCATAACGGCCTGCCTGCAAAAGCTGTACCAGACGAAGGTACTGCACCACTGGCCAGCCTGCGTGCCCTGATCCACGCGTCCCGCATGGACCTCCCGCCCGAACTCCCCCCCATGATTGGTGGCCTGTTCGGGTATCTGGGGTACGACATGGTGCGCCAGATGGAACACCTGCCAGACGCACCACCAGACGACCTGAACCTGCCAGAATCCATTCTGATGCGTCCGGGTCTGTTTGCTGTTTTTGATACGGTAACGGACGAGCTTATTCTGGCGACCCCCGTCCGCCCCAATGCGGCCGACACGGCACCAGAAGCATGGGAGCGCGCTCAGGCATTGCTCCAACGTGCCAGAGACTGCCTGAGCGGGGCACTCCCATCGGCAGGCATTCCGGCGAATGTTCCAGCCTTTGTCGAACCCACGTCCACGTTCACACATAACGATTTTTGCGCCGCCATCACCCGCATTCAGGACTATATTGCTGCGGGCGATGCGTTTCAGGTTGTGCCAAGCCAGCGTTTTTCAACAGCTTTTGCGCTGCCGTCACTCTCCCTCTACCGTGCACTCCGGCGCATAAATCCGGCTCCTTTCCTGTTCCATCTGGATTTTGGGAGCTTCTCGCTGGTCGGGTCATCCCCCGAGATCCTTGTGCGGCTCAGAGACGGCAAAATGACTGTGCGGCCTTTGGCGGGAACACGCCCGCGCGGCAAAACCGCAGCTGAGGACCTGGCACTTGAGCAGGATCTTCTGGCCGACCAGAAGGAAATCGCCGAGCATCTGATGCTGATTGATCTGGGCCGGAATGACGTCGGGCGCGTATGCTCCCCCGGCTCCGTGAAGGTCACAGAGCGGTTTGTGATCGAGCGGTTCAGCCACGTCATGCATATTTCCTCCAATGTGGAAGGCACGCTCAAGCCTGATCTGGAAGCGCTGGACGCCTTGGTTGCGGCTTTTCCCGCAGGAACCCTGACCGGCGCCCCCAAAATCCGCGCCATGGAAATTATTGACGAGGTCGAACGGACCCGCCGCGCCACCTACGCCGGCTGCATAGGTTATTTTGGTGCAGGGGGGGATATGGACACCTGCATTGGCCTGCGCATGGCCGTTGTCAAAGACGGTTCCATGCACGTGCAGGCAGGTTGTGGGGTTGTGGCGGATAGTGTGCCGGAATCAGAGTATGAGGAAACCCAGCACAAAGCCCGCGCCGTGTTCCGCGCAGCCGAGGAAGCCTTGATAATGGCACGGACAGGCCGCGGATAAACCGCGCCTTTCCGACACGTCATTTGACCCGTGCGCACGAAAAGGTCATCATTCCGCCATGATCCTACTGATCGACAATTATGACAGCTTTACCTTCAACCTGGTCCACTATCTGGGCGAACTGGGTGAGGAGTGCGACGTCCGCCGAAACGATACGCTCAGCGTGGCAGAGGCCATGGCTCTTGCCCCGGACGCCATTGTTCTGTCCCCCGGCCCCTGCTCCCCGAACGAGGCAGGGATCTGCTGTGATCTGATAGCCGCCGCCGCTGGCAAGATACCTGTTTTTGGTGTCTGCCTTGGTCACCAGTCCATCGGGCAGGTGTTTGGGGCGCAGGTTGTGCGCTCTCCAACCCCCATGCACGGCAAAATCAGCCCTGTTTTTCATAACGGGACTGACGTTTTTGAAGGGCTCCCCAGCCCGTTCAATGCAACCCGTTATCACAGCCTGACCCTTGAACCTTCCAGCATCCCAGATGACTTGGAAGTTACGGCATGGACCGCCGATGGCGTGATTATGGGCGTACGGCACAAGCTGCACCCCATCTCGGGCGTACAGTTCCACCCCGAGAGCATTGCATCGGAACATGGGCATGATCTGCTCCGCAATTTTCTGACCCACGCACGGGCATGGACAGCGGGCCTGCTCCATGCCTGAGCCCGCCACTACGATTGGCAGCACGGAAGACCCTGCTTTTTTTTCCGGGGTTCTGCATGCGCTTGCACAACGTAAAAGCCTGAGTGCTGCGCAGGCCGAAGCCGCATTTGGCAGCATTATGGATGGCCATGTTCCACCCGAACGGATTGCCGCTTTTTTAATGGCATTACGCGTGCGCGGGGAAACACAGGATGAGCTTTTTGGCGCTGTAACTGCCCTGCGGCAGCGGATGTACCCTGTCCCCAACGCTCCCGACAACACGATTGATGTCTGTGGCACGGGGGGGGATAATTACGGCACGCTGAATGTTTCCACCGCCGTCGCCTTTGTGCTGGCAGCCCTTGGGGTGCCAGTGGCCAAACATGGCAACAGAGCCATTTCCTCCCTCGCCGGAGCGTCCGACGTGCTGGCGGCTCTGTGCGTGCCATTGTCTTCCAACGCAGAGGTTCTTGCCGAACAGCTTGCGCGCCACCATGTGGTGTTTATGGCCGCACCGCACCACCACCCGGCTATGCGGCACGCGGCTGGTGCCAGAAAAATGCTGGCACTGCCCACGCTGTTCAATCTGGTTGGTCCCATGGTTAATCCGGCTGGTGTCAAACGCCAGCTTATGGGGGTTTTTTCCACCCAGTGGCTCCGTCCGGTTACGGAAGTGCTGGCCCGTCTGGGGTCGGAATGTGTGTGGACGGTCTGCGGCCAGCCGCAGGACGGGCAGGGCGGCATAGACGAAATAACACTGGCAGGCCCTACGCAGGCTTTAGCGCTTGAAAACGGGCAGATTCAGTCCCACCTGATTGAGCCGGACATGGCGGGCCTGCCTTACGCCCCCGTATCCGCCATTAAAGGGGGCGATGCCCGGCATAACGCGCAGGCGCTGGAAGCACTCCTGCGTGGCGCACACGGGGCGTACCGTGATACGGTTCTGTTGAACGCGGCATTTGCGCTGCATGTTGCCGGTCAACAGACTGTCCTGCACAATGGCCGGATTGACCCGGCCAGCCTCAGGAACAGTGTGGCAACCGCCGCACGCTCACTCGACAACGGCACTGCCCTTGCGGTGCTTAATGGTTTACGTGCATCACGTTCGGATGCACACGCCGGAGACATGACAGGACAATCATGAACGATACATCCTCCACGTCCACTGTAGCTTCCGCTGCCGTCACACCTGACTGCAAAGTAGATGAACTGCCAGACGTTCTGGCCCGCATCTGTGCGCGGACACGGCTGGAAGTGGAACATCGCTCCACGCTGCACCCCTTAAAGGAAGTTGTAGCCAAAGCGCAGGAAACCAAGGAAGCCCCTCGGGGCTTCGGTCGTGCGCTCAAGGAAAAAGCCGCTGACCGCGCCGTGGGCCTGATTGCCGAGATCAAGAAGGCATCTCCGTCTGCGGGTATCTTGCAGGAAGAATACGACCCCGCGCGGATCGCCCTTGCCTACGAACAGGCCGGGGCAGCCTGCATTTCCGTGCTGACGGAAAGCTCATGCTTCCACGGTGCAAACGAGGATCTGGCAACAGCCCGGGCCGCCTGCGCGCTGCCAGTCCTGCGCAAGGACTTTATTCTCGACCCGTGGCAGGTTTACGAAAGCCGGATGATCGGTGCTGACTGCATCTTGCTGATCATGTCCATTCTGACAGATGAAATGGCGCTGGAACTGGTTGATCACGCCAAGGGTCTGGATATGGACGTTCTGGTGGAAGTGCATGATGAGGACGAACTGAACCGCGCACTGGCGCTGGACACGTTCCTGATCGGTATTAACAACCGTAACCTCAAGACTCTGACAACAGACATCAACACCACCAGCCAGCTTGCCCCTCTGGTGCCGCCTGACCGGATTATCATCTCCGAAAGCGGGATTAAAACACACGAAGAAATTGCCCAGCTTGCCTCTATTGGGGTCACGGGCTTTCTGGTCGGTGAAACGCTGCTCCGCCAGCCAGACCCCGGAGCTGCTGCACGCACATTGCTCGGACTGAAGTAACAGTGCGCGAACAGCCCCTGACCCATCTGGATTCATCCGGGCATGCCCGGATGGTGGATGTATCCGATAAGGACGAGACCTTCCGCAAGGCCATTGCGGCAGCAGAAGTGCATATGCAGCGCCACACGCTGGATCTGATTGTCTCGGGCTCCATGCCCAAAGGGGATGTGCTGGCAACAGCCCGGATTGCGGGGATTATGGCCGCAAAAAAAACGGCTGATGTTATCCCCCTGTGCCACCCGTTGCGCCTGACATCTGTCACGCTTGATCTTGTCGCTACAGATGACAAAATCGAGATCACTGCGGCTGTTACAACAAAAGACGCAACCGGAGTGGAAATGGAGGCGTTGACTGCGGTATCTGTCGCGGCCCTCACACTCTATGACATGTGCAAGGCCGTTGACCGTAGCATGCGCATCGACAATATCCGGCTACAGCACAAAAGCGGTGGCAGATCAGGAGAATATAACGCCAAATAACCAAGGTGCCCTGATCAGACGGCATTTTTTTATGCAAAAAACACGATAAAATGCTCGAACCGACCAGTCCCCTGGCCGCCAAGACATTACGTTATAAGACGCATTTACCTATGTATCGTAGAGGGTCCATACATGGAAACAACATCTGAGCAGGTCGGCGCAGTCGGTGGCAACGGCCCATCACTGACCCGGGAGCAGTTTCTAACAGCTTATCACGACATGCTGCTGATCCGCCGGTTTGAAGAAAAAGCCGGGCAGCTTTACGGCATGGGGCTGATCGGGGGGTTCTGCCACCTTTACATCGGGCAGGAAGCCGTTGTGGTTGGCATACAGATGTGCCTCAAGGACGGGGACAAGCTGATCACCTCCTACCGCGACCATGGGCAGATGCTTGTCGCAGGTATGACCCCGCGGGGCGTTATGGCTGAGTTGACCGGCCGCGCCACGGGCTATTCGCATGGCAAGGGCGGTTCCATGCACATGTTCTCGCGCGAGAAGAACTTCTATGGCGGGCATGGTATTGTTGGTGCACAGGTAGCACTTGGCATTGGTCTGGCTTTCGCCAACAAATATCGCGGCACGGATGAAGTTTCTGTTGCGTATTTTGGGGATGGCGCAGCCGGGCAGGGGCAGGTTTACGAAAGCTTCAATCTGGCCGCCCTGCACAAGCTGCCCTGTATTTTTGTCATCGAAAACAACAAATACGGCATGGGTACTGCAATCGAGCGGGCTTCGGCTTCCCATAACCTGTACAAAAATGGCGAGCCTTGGGGCATTCCCGGCGTGCAGGTGGATGGCATGGATGTTGCTGCCGTGCATGCCGCCGCAGCTCAGGCCGTGGCACACTGCCGCGCGGGCAAAGGCCCTTACATTCTGGAAATGATGACCTATCGCTACCGTGGTCATTCCATGTCCGATCCGGCCAAATACCGCACGCGTGAGGAGGTTGATCTGGTCCGCAAGACGCGTGACCCGATTGAACACGTCAAGCATATCCTTCTGGACGCCGGGGTTGAAGAAGCCACGCTCAAAGCCATGGAAGCCGAAATTAAAGCCGTCGTGAACGACTCAGCCGAATTCGCGCAGACCAGCCCGGAACCTGATCCTTCTGAACTTTATACGGACGTTGTGCTGGAGGCCTGAGCAGATTATGGCGACTAAAATTTTAATGCCCGCCCTTTCCCCCACCATGACAGAAGGCAAAATTGCCCGCTGGCTGAAAAAGGAAGGGGACACCATTACCACCGGCGACGTGCTGGCCGAGATCGAAACCGACAAGGCCACAATGGAAATTGAAGCCATTGAAGACGGTATTCTTGGTCGTGTGCTGATCAACGAAGGGGTTGAAGGTGTTGCCGTAAACACCCCCATAGCCATTGTGGTTGAAGACGGTGAAGCCGTGCCCGAAGCCGACACCGTAAGCGATGCGCCCACCACCAGCGCTCCCGCACCGGCAGCAGCCAGCACGGCATCCCCTGCAACCGCGCCCGCAACACCCCTGAGCCCGACCGAACCAGAGCAGGACTGGGGTGAAACGCGGGAAATTACCGTGCGTGAAGCCCTGCGCGATGCCATGGCAGCAGAACTACGCCGCGATGAAGACGTGTTCCTGCTGGGTGAGGAAGTCGCCGAATACCAGGGTGCTTACAAAATCTCGCAGGGGCTGTTGCAGGAGTTTGGCGAAAAACGCGTGCTGGACATGCCCATTACCGAGCATGGCTTTACCGGCATGGCCGTTGGCGCAGCCCTGACCGGGCTTAAACCTGTTGTCGAGTTCATGACCATGAACTTTGCCATGCAGGCCATTGACCACATTATCAACTCCGCTGCCAAAACGCTGTATATGTCCGGCGGGCAGATGGGGTGCCCCATTGTGTTCCGTGGCCCTAACGGCGCTGCCGCACGCGTGGGTGCCCAGCATTCGCAGTGTTACGCAAGCTGGTACGGCCATGTGCCAGGACTTAAAGTTGTAGCCCCGTGGTCCGCAGCAGACGCCAAGGGGCTACTGCGCGCTGCTATCCGTGACCCGAACCCAGTGATCGTGCTGGAAAATGAGATTCTTTATGGGCAGAAGTTCCCTTGCCCGATTGATGAAGATTTCATTCTGCCCATTGGCAAGGCAAAGATCGAACGGGCTGGCACCGATGTCACCATCGTTGCTTTTTCCATTGCTGTAGGTACAGCGCTGGATGCGGCGGCCGAACTTGCCAAGCAGGGGATTGAGGCCGAAGTGATCAACCTGCGCAGCATTCGCCCGCTGGATACAGCCACAATTGTCAACAGCGTGAAAAAGACCAGCCGCCTTGTCACGGTGGAAGAAGGCTGGCCGTTTGCTGGCATTGGCTCCGAAGTGGCCATGCAGGTTATTGAACATGCCTTTGACTGGCTGGATGCCCCCCCCGTGCGCGTTGCCGGTGAAGATGTGCCCATGCCATTTGCAGCCAATCTGGAAAAACTGGCCCTTCCACAGTCTGAGCACGTGGTTAAAGCCGTGCGCAGCCTGATCTGAGGTGATGAAAGATGGCAATTGAAATTCTGATGCCCGCCCTCTCTCCCACCATGACAGAGGGTAAGATTGCCCGCTGGCTGAAAAAAGAGGGCGATACGGTTAACAATGGCGATGTGCTGGCCGAAATCGAAACCGACAAGGCCACAATGGAAGTAGAAGCCATTGAAGATGGCATTTTTGGCCGCATCCTTGTTCCCGAAGGGACCGAGGGGGTTGCGGTCAATACGCCCATCGCCATTATGGTGGAAGAAGGGGAGGCTGTGCCGGACTCTGCCGCACCGCCCGCCACCAGCGCAGCATCTGCACCGGCCCCCGCACAGGCGGCTGCTGTAGCACCAGCCAGTGCACCGGTTGCCCCGGCGGCTGCATTGCAGGCCTCTCGCCCGGCCAACCGCATTGTTGCCTCCCCGCTTGCTCGCCGCATTGCCGCTGCAAAAAATGTGGATCTATCTACGCTCAAGGGAACAGGGCCTAACGGACGCATTGTCAAACGCGATGTGGAAGCGGCTGCCGCACAGCCAGCGGCCGCTCCCAAACCCGGCCAGCAGGCAAATGCACCTCTTCCCACGGGCGCAAGCCGTACGGTGCCGCACACCACCATGCGCAAGGTGATTGCCCGCCGGTTGAGTGAAGCCAAGGCGACCATTCCGCACTTTTATGTTTCCATGGATGTGGAACTTGATGCGCTTATGGCATTACGCTCACAGCTCAATGCCCTGTCTCATGATGAAGGGCAGGACGCGTTCAAGCTGTCGGTTAATGACATGCTGATCAAGGCGGCGGCTCTTGCGCTCAAGCAGGTGCCCGAAGTCAACGCCTCCTTTACGGAAGACGCCATGATCTTGCATGAAGATGCGGATATTTCCGTGGCGGTTTCCCTTGATGATGGGCTGATTACCCCCATTGTGCGGGCTGCTGACCGCAAAAGCCTCAAGCAGATCAGTCAGGAAGCCAAATCTCTGGTTTCCCGCGCCAGAGCAGGCAAGCTGAAGCCCGAAGAGTTTCAGGGCGGTACGTTCTCCATTTCCAATATGGGGATGTTCGGCGTCAAGGAATTCGCAGCTATTGTGAACCCCCCGCAGGCCGCCATTCTGGCCATTGCCGCTGGCAAAAGACAGCCTGTTGTGAGTGGTGACGAGATTAAAGTGGCAACAGTCATGACTGTAACACTCTCGGTCGATCACCGTGCGGTGGATGGGGCCATGGCGGCCAAGTGGCTCTCGGCCTTCCGTAACATTGTGCAGGCACCTCTGGCTCTTGTTCTGTAACGCAGCCTTTTGCGGGAGAAATTTGGCATCATGAGCCAGACAGATTTTGATGTGATCGTCATTGGTGGCGGGCCGGGTGGGTATGTTGCCGCCCTACGCGCTGCCCAGCTTAAACTCTCCGTTGCGGTGGTTGAAGCCCAGCATCTTGGTGGCATCTGCCTTAACTGGGGGTGCATCCCCACCAAGGCGCTGCTTCGGGCATCGGAAATCAATCATCTGCTACACGACCTGCCGGCCTATGGGTTTAAGGCCGATGGTGTAAGCTTTGATTTTAAAAAAATTGTTGCCCGCTCCCGGGCTGTCTCCAAGCAGTTGTCCACAGGGGTTGCGCATCTGCTTAAAAAGGCCAAGGTTCCGGTTTTTGACGGCCATGGCAAGCTGGACGGCACATTGGCCAACGGTCGCCGCAAAGTGCTCGTCAGCAAGGATGGAGCAACCCCCACCACGCTCACCGCCCAGCACGTTATTCTGGCAACCGGTGCGCGCGCACGGGTGCTGCCGGGGCTGGAGCCGGATGGTCAATTCATCTGGTCCTACAAGGAAGCCCTTGTGCCAGAAACCATGCCCAAAAGCCTTGTGGTTATTGGCTCTGGCGCTATTGGCACCGAGTTTGCATCCTTCTACCGCAATATGGGTGCGGACGTAACGCTGGTGGAAGTTGCCGAGCGCATTCTGCCCGTAGAAGATGTTGAAATAAGCCAGCTTGCACGCAAAGCCTTTGAAAAACAGGGCATTCGGGTGCTGACCAGCGCCAAGATCGGCACGTTGCAGAAAACGGCAACCGGGGTCAGCATTCCCGTTACCGTCAATGGTAAAGCCGATACATTGGTTGCCGAACGGGTTATTTCTGCCGTTGGTATTGTTGGCAATGTGGAAAAAATCGGGCTGGAAGGGACCAAAATCCAGGTCGATCGGACGCATGTGGTCACAGATGCGCTTTGCCGCACGGGCGAGCCCGGCGTGTACGCTATTGGCGATCTGGCCGGTGCGCCATGGCTTGCCCACAAGGCCAGCCATGAAGCCGTGATGTGTGTAGAGGCCATTGCGGGCAGAAAAGTCCACCCAATTGACCCGACCAAAATACCCGGCTGTACCTACTGCCGCCCGCAAATTGCCTCCGTTGGTTACACGGAAGCAAAGGCGCTGGAGGCTGGTTACAAGGTACGTGTTGGCCGCTTCCCGCTTATTGCCAATGGTAAAGCCCTTGCCATGGGTGAACCGGACGGGCTGATCAAAACGGTTTTTGATGCCCAGACTGGCGAGCTGCTTGGCGCACACATGATTGGCGCGGAAGTGACTGAAATGATTCAGGGGTACGTTATTGCCCGCACAGGGGAACTGACGGAAGCGGAACTGGCTGAAACCATTTTCCCGCACCCCACCATTTCTGAATCCATGCATGAGGCCGTTCTTGCGGCCTATGATGGCGCTTTGCACTTTTAGTCTTTTGTTTTCAAAAGGGTAGGGCATCAATCTCGCGGGTTTGATGCCCCATTCCCGGTTATCGCCTCTCCAACACCTTGACGTGCATGCAGGGGCATTCCAGTTCTATCTGCACTCTTTGGGTATAAATGGGCGAAGTCATGTCTACTCGTGTCGAGATTGATCATCGAAAAGGTGGGACAAGCCGGATACGGCACCCCGAAAAAGCCCATCGGCCGGACAACCCCATTGCCCGCAAGCCGGAGTGGATACGGGTTAGAGCACCCAACCACCCGACGTACCACGAAACACGAACCCTCATGCGTGACAACAAGCTGGTCACTGTATGTGAAGAGGCCGCATGCCCCAACATAGGGGAGTGCTGGTCACAGCGCCACGCTACCATGATGATCATGGGGGAAATCTGCACCCGTGCGTGCGCATTCTGCAATGTCAGCACCGGCTTGCCTCATGCTCTGGATGACGGCGAGCCTGAACGCGTGGCAGAAGCCGTAGCCAAGCTGGGCCTGCGCCATGTGGTGATCACTTCTGTTGACCGGGATGATCTGGCCGATGGGGGAGCGCAGCATTTTGCGCGTGTCATTGCTGCCATACGCGCGACATCCCCCGACACGACCATTGAAATCCTGACACCGGATTTTTTGCGTAAAGACAAGGCTCTGGAAGTGGTTGTTAAAGCCCGCCCGGACGTGTTCAACCATAATCTGGAAACCGTGCCACGCCTTTACCCCACCATCCGGCCCGGCGCGCGGTATTACCAGTCCATGCGCCTGCTGGACCGGGTCAAGCAGCTTGACCCTTCCA
This sequence comes from Acetobacter sp. DsW_54, assembly GCF_002153575.1. NCBI lineage: Bacteria > Pseudomonadati > Pseudomonadota > Alphaproteobacteria > Acetobacterales > Acetobacteraceae > Acetobacter > Acetobacter sp. DsW_54. Next base: position 180,758 of record NZ_JOPD01000007.1, on the reverse strand, counting down.
TTTTCACCAAATCCGGGCTGATGCTGGGTTTGGGTGAAGAAAAAATGGAACTCGCTCAGGTCATGGATGACCTGCGCATTGCTGATGTGGATTTTATCACAATGGGGCAGTATTTGCAGCCCACGGTCAAGCACGCTGCCGTTGCACGCTTTGTAACACCGGAAGAATTCGAGGAATACGGCACCATGGCGCGCGTAAAAGGGTTTTTGCAGGTCAGTTCAAGCCCCCTTACGCGCTCTTCCTACCATGCCGACACAGATTTTGCGCAGCTGCGCGAAGCACGCAACAAGCGCCTGAAGGAGGCCCTGTAATGCCTAAACACGCAGAGACGCGTGTTCTGCCCTATCGTCCCGACCAGATTTTTGATCTGGTTGCGGACGTTGCACACTACCCCGCCTTTTTACCCTGGTGTGTTGCCGCACGCCTGCGCAGCCGCACCGAAACAGAACTTGTTGCCGACCTGACCATAGGCTTTGGTCCGTTCAGGGAGAGTTTTACCTCCCGTGTGACACTGGACCGTCCGTCCACCATTACCGTGCGTTACGAGCGCGGGCCGTTCCGCTACCTGCGTAATGTGTGGAAGTTCACGCCCCATGCCAATGGCTGTCAGGTCGATTTTTTTGTCGATTTCGAGTTTAACTCCCGCATTCTGCAAGCGGCTATTGGTGTAGTCTTTACCGAGGCAACCCGTCTTATGGTTTCCGCTTTTATCAAGCGTGCCAAAGAGGTTTATGGCCCTCCCGTACTACAGGCTGGCACCGCCACTCCAGCCGCTCTTTCAGGCCAGAAAACAGCAACCTGAACCATACCACCATCACGCAGAACCCAGAGTTTGAACACAGGGGACAACCGCATGCCCATACTGTTTTATCTGCTTCTGCTTGGTGGAATACTGGCGCCAGTTGCACACACCATGGCAGACACACTGCCAAAACAAACAGAGCGCACAGCCCTAACGGATCAGCCTCATGGCGGGAGCGTAACAGCGGATGCGTTAAACGCTCAAAGTCTGGCACATATACAGCGCGCCCAGCCTGTCCAACCGGCCGCCACTCCTGCATTGCCAGATGGTACCATAGCCAAAGGCACAGGGGTTATGGCACCGGATTTACAGGAAGCCCCTATTTATAACCCGGCAGACAGACGATAACCCGTTACAGATGAACCAAGCGGGCAGAAACAAGCCTTAAAGCGTGCAACACGGCCTGCTCACGCACCTGTACCCGATCCCCGGAGAATATCTGCTGGTCCGCGCGAGTTGGGCCTCCACGCAGCGCAGTGGCAAACCAGACCAGCCCCACAGGCTTGCCCACACTCCCGCCTCCTGGCCCCGCAATGCCGGAAATAGACACAGCCACACAGGCACTGGAGCAGGCGTTCAACGCGCCCTCAGCCATCTGCTCTACCGTTTGTGCACTCACCGCGCCATGGGCCGCTAATGTGCTGGCCTGCACGCCCAGTACTGCCTGCTTCATGCCGTTGGAGTAGGTGACAAAGCCACCTTCGGTCACATCTGAAGACCCGGCAAAATGCGTTAATGCTCCAGCGACCAGCCCGCCCGTGCAGCTTTCAGCCGTAACAACCCGCAGTTCTGCTGCGCGCAACAGAGCCAGAACACGTTCGGCTTCGGCCAGAACCGCAGGGCCATACTCTTCTGTCTGTTCGCGCATGTTCAACCCTTTTTAGTTCCGTGCCGTCCATACTTTGCGTAGTGCGTGCACACAGCCTGCACTGGCAACCCCGGCCAGCACATCATCCCCCATAACGCCAATAGCATCATGCCGCCTGTCCAGCGTACCTATGGGGCCGGGCTTGGTAATATCAAACACGCGGAACAGCCCAAACGCCACAATGGGCCATAACAAGCGGTGCTTGGCTTTGGTTGCTTCTTCGCTCTGGTCACTATCGGGTAAACAGGCCAGCAGGGCGATCCACATACCCGCCACTTCATCAATCACAATCCAGCTGTGGTCTTCCCCTTTGCCCGCCCGTGCTGTGGCCCACCACCCCACAACGGTTGCCGCTACAGCAGCACAGGCCAGCGTGCGGGGCCGCTTTAGCAAGGGTAGCCCAACCAGCAAGGCGGCAAAGGAGCCAACGGTGCCGGGGGCACGGGGGGACAGGCCACAGCCTCCAAACGTTGCGATCAAACGGGCAGGGGTCATTCCGGTGTTCCCAATGCTTTGTAAACAATCATGTTTTCCCATACACGCTGCACGTAGTTACGTGTTTCGCCATAGGGAATGTTTTCCACCCAGTCGATCATCTGCTCCATTTGCCCCCCATTATGGGCGGGATCGCCTGCCGTGGTCAGCCATTTGGCCAACCGGGTAGGCCCTCCATTATAGGCGGCAGCCATATACGGCACTATGGGGCCAAACCGATCCTGCAAATGGAGCAGGTAGGCCGTACCCAGTTGCATGTTGTTTTGTGCATCCCGCAGCCCCACAGCCGTAGCGGCAGATGGCGCTACCCCAGCAGCCCGCACCATATCCGCCGCAGTAGAAGGCTTGATCTGCATAAGGCCGATTGCATTGGATGGGCTTACGGCATCGGGGTTAAAGCTGCTCTCCTGCCGCATGAGGCCCATAACAAAATCTTGGGGCAAACTGCTCTGTGGCGGCGTGTAGGGCAGGGGCCAGCCCGAACGTAGCATAAACACACCATCCCGCCCGGCATGGCGTGCTACGGTAACGGCAATATCGGGCACCCCCAGACGCAACGCCAGAGACGAAAGCGCCTGACGTTGCGGTGTTTGTGTGACCTGTTTTTCAAACAGGTTCAAAAAATCACGCGTATGGTCTTTATCCCCCATGGCCGCCAGCCGAAGAGCCGCCAGCAGCAGGTCATTGCCTGTTGGTAGTGTCTCTTCAGAAGACGGGGGCAGTGCGTTATCCGCACTCCTGAGGTTTTGCACGATCAGTGCAGGCACCTGCTCCGGTTCCAGCAGGGCATTGGCCTGACCTGCCAGCGTTGCTGCTGCCATTTGACCGTAATAGGTGCCGGGGTAAGCGCTAGCACGCGTCCAGTCCGCCTGAGCCGAGGCCATATTGCCGACAGAAGCCCGGGCACGGCCAAGCCAGTAAAACCCACGGCTGCGCGTAATGAGCGACGAAGATTCTGTAAGCTGACGAAAAAAGTCCTCTGCGGTTGCGGCATCATGCTGCATACGCAGAGCAATCCACCCGCTCAGGAACACAGCGTCCAAACGGCTTTCACCCTGGGCGATTGTGTCATTCGCCACGGCAAAGGCATCCCCAGCCCGATTCTGCTGGATCAGCTCACGGGCCAGCCCATCCCGCTCGCGCCAGAACAGCTTGGAGCGGGTTGTCCGTTCGGCCTCAACGGCTCCTGCTTTCCATAGAGCAACGGCTTCGTCATAGCGTTGCTGCTTGCGCAGCCAGCGGGCCAGATCCAGCACAAGCCACGGGTCGGCACGCGCGGAAGAGGGCAGGGCATCAAACTGGGATTGTGCCGTTGGGTCATTGTTTCTTAATGCCAGCCGGGCCTGCGCCAACGGCTGCCTGCTGGCGGAAAGATAAGGCAGGGTTTGCTGGGCAGCATTGACCAGACCAGACCGTTCCTCCCGGTCAAAACGTAACCATGAACTCTGGGGGGTAAGGCTTGCCCCAAACGTACTGGCCAGCGTAGTTGCTGCTACAGGTGTGTCGTTCCCATTGGTCCATGCGGTTACAGCCTCGGCCGCAAGCTGCTGCTGGAGGGGTTTATCATCTGGTAGCTGCGTAGCGCACTGCACCAATGCCGGAGCATAAGTCAGTTTTTGGCTGTGGCACAAACAGGCCAGCACCTGTGTATCTGTCTCGTTTGCCAGAGCCTGTTGCATACGCAGGACCAGCACCGACCAGCGTGGCCACACACTGCCGGATTGTAAAAAATCGGCATAATCCTGAGCACTTGCATGTGCAGGCCCGACAAGACGGAGCCATGTATCCAGCCGATCGTTCAGGTTACCTACCGGCAAGGCATTGCGGGTGGGCGCACCATCACTTGCTCCGGCACTTTCCTCAGGTGCGGATACCTGCTGGGCAGATGGACCGGAGCAGGCGGTCAGGGAAAACCCGACCAGAGATACTGCGGCAACAAGCTGCCGCCGCCATGAAGGGTAAGAACGGGTCATACCCGAAATTCAACGGGTTTTTTGCAATTTAGCAAGTTCTTTTGTCAGGCAGGGGCGGCCTGCCTGACACACCTGCGTCAGGCTCAGGACAGGTGGCCCCAAACCTCTCCACCGCCACTAACAATCAGTTCCACGGCAACGCCCAGCACAACCAGCAGCCCCACCCACGAAATCCACTTATAACGCTCAAGCAGCCGCGCAATCAGGGAGGCCGCAAGCCCCATGAGCACAACAGACAGGGCCAGCCCCATAACCAGAATACCGGGGTGTTCACGTGCAGCCCCGGCCACGGCCAGCACGTTATCCAGACTCATCGACAAATCAGCGATCAGGATTTTGATAATGGCCGAACGCAGGCTGCCCGGTGCGCTGCCCGCTGCCCCATCAGCAGCGTTGGCGTGCTGCATTTCGCGGTACATGCGCCAGCAGACCCATAGCAGGAGCAGGCCGCCGGCCAGTGTCAGGCCAACAATGCTCAACAGCTTGACCGCTACAAGTGCCAGCAGCACCCTGATGACCGCAGCCAGCCCCACACCGGCCCAAATGGCCTTGCGCCGCTGTGCCCCGCCAAGGGAGCGTACGGCCATACCAATGACAACTGCGTTGTCCCCGGCCAGAGTCACATCAATCAGCACAACCTGCAAGAGGGCGGCAACTGCCGGAAAACTGGCAGAATCAAATAGGTTGGCCACAATAACTCCGATTCCAGAACACGCATTGAATGGCGCGTATTTCTGGCACACAGCAGAAAATGTCAAAGTTTTCCGCATTGCGGGCAGACGACATGCGCGAAATCCGCTAGAGAGGCGCCACCTGTCTGACGTTTAAACTGTTCTGGTTAAGGAATTCGCGTTATGGTGCCGCGCTATACCCGCCCCGTCATGGCCGCAATCTGGTCCCCTGAAAACCGCTATCGAATCTGGTTCGAGATCGAAGCTCTGGCCTGTGAAGCCATGGCAGAATACGGGACGGTCCCCAAGGAAGCCGCCAAAGTGGTCCGCGAAAAAGGCAACGCCGCCATGGCTGCTTTTTGCGATGCAGACCTCGCCCGGATTGACGAGATCGAAGCCGAAACACGGCATGACGTTATTGCGTTCCTGACATGGCTGGCAGAAAAGGTTGGCCCAGAAAGCCGGTTTGTCCATCTGGGCATGACCTCCTCGGACGTGCTGGACACCTGCCTTGCCGTGCAGCTTGTGCAGGCCACCGACCTGCTGCTCAAGGATCTGGACGAAACTCTGGCCGCCCTTAAGGCACGTGCGTTTGAACACAAACACACCCTGACCATTGGCCGCAGTCACGGCATTCATGCCGAGCCCACGTCTTTCGGCCTCAAGATTGCTGGCCATTACGCCGAGTTCGCCCGGAACAGAACCCGCCTTGAAACCGCACGGGCCGAAATTGCCACCTGTGCCATTTCCGGCGCTGTGGGCACATACGCCCATCTTGACCCGCGTGTGGAAGCTTACGTGGCCGAACGCCTTGGCCTGCAGGCCGAAGCGGTTTCCACCCAGGTTATCCCGCGTGACCGCCATGCTGCATTCTTCTGCGCTCTTGGCGTTATTGCCAGCGGCATTGAGCGGCTTGCAACGGAAGTCCGCCACCTGCAACGCTCCGAAGTGCGCGAAGCGGAGGAATTCTTCCATCCGGGGCAGAAGGGCTCTTCCGCCATGCCGCACAAGCGCAACCCCGTGCTGACCGAAAACCTGACCGGCCTTGCCCGTCTGGTGCGTGCAGCGGTTATTCCGGCACTGGAAAACGTGGCTCTGTGGCACGAGCGTGACATCAGCCACTCCTCGGTCGAGCGTAACATCTGCCCCGATGCCACCATCGGGCTGGATTTTGCTTTGGCCCGCCTGTCCGGCATGATCTCCAAGCTTGTGGTGTACCCCGACCGTATGGCCGCGAATATCGAAAGCCTTGGCGGCGTGGTCCATTCGGGCGAAGTGCTGCTGGCACTGGCAAAAGCTGGCCTGTCGCGCGAGGATGCCTACCGTATTGTCCAGCGCAACGCGATGGCAACATGGACCAAGCTGGGCACGCCTGAAGGCAAAACGTTCCGCGAAAATCTGGCTGATGATGCCGAAATTTCGGGTCGCATTCCCGCCGATGTGCTGGATGCCGCCATGGACAGCCGCCAGCACCTGAAGGCACTGGACTTCCAGTTTGAAAAAATCTTCGGTGAAACTGGCCCCAAACAGTAACCGCCAGCCCGGTTTGCACAGGCTGTATCCTCCACGCGGGAAGCCTGCTATGAACACGGAAGCAATAAAGGGGTGAACCACCAGTCTGGTTCCCCCGTTTTTTGGGGCGGTCACCCAACCGCCCGCACACATTTCGACAGGTAAGGATCATTATGGCCCGTCGCCGCCAGCTTTATGAAGGTAAAGCCAAAATCCTCTTTGAAGGTCCGGAACCGGGGACCCTTGTGCAATACTTCAAGGACGATGCCACGGCTGGCAATGGTGCCAAAAGCGGTGTGATTACCGGCAAAGGTGTGCTCAACAACCGCATTAGCGAACACCTGATGCTGCGTTTGCAGGAAATCGGTATCCCCACCCACTTTATCCGCCGCATCAACATGCGTGAGCAGCTGGTAAAGGAAGTGGAGATCATCCCGCTTGAGGTGGTCATCCGCAATGTTGCCGCTGGCAGCATTTCCAAGCGCTTCAACATCCCCGAAGGCCAGCGCCTGCCGCGCCCGATTGTTGAGTTCTATTACAAGAACGACGAACTCGGTGACCCGCTGGTATCGGAAGATCACATTATCGCATTCGGCTGGGCCTGCCCGCACGATCTGGAAGATATTACGGGCATGTCCATGCGCGTGAACGACTTCCTCTGCGGCCTGTTCAGCGGCATTGGCATCCAGCTCGTGGACTTCAAGCTCGAGTTCGGCCGGTGCTGGGAAGGTGAGGACATGCGTATTGTTCTTGCTGACGAAATTTCGCCTGACAACTGCCGCCTGTGGGACCTTCACACAAACGAAAAGCTCGACAAGGATCGCTTCCGCCGCGATCTGGGCAACGTGAAGGAAGCTTATCAGGAAGTTGCACGCCGCATGGGCATCCTGCCGGAAAACGGCGCCGGGGGTGACATGAAAGGCCCAGAAACAGTTCAGTAACCCCTACGGGTACTTTGGGAGTTTGAGAATGAAAGTACGTGTAACCGTCATGCTTAAGGACGGCGTTCTGGACCCGCAGGGAAAGGCCATTGGTCACGCACTGCACACACTGGGCTTTGAAGGCGTGCAGGATGTGCGCGTTGGCAAGGTCATAGAGCTGGAACTGCATGGTGTAAAAGCCGAAGAAGCGCACGAAAAAGCGGGCGAAATGGCCCGCAACCTGCTCGCCAACCTGGTTATCGAGGACTACTCGGTAGAGGTTGTGGCATGAAGCGCCTCGCCCTGATCGCCCTTGCCGGTGTGCTGGCGGTCCCCACTGTGGCACATGCCCAGCGGCTGGCCCCCATGAAGGCGGGCGCACTTGGCAAGATGTGCTCCAGTTCGGCCTCACGCACCACGTGCGATGCCTATCTGAGCGGCCTGACCGATGGCGTGACCCTTGCCCAGATCAACGCACACAATACGGGCGATGCCTCCGCCCCCACGAGCTTTTGTGTGCCGGCAAGCGAAGACATTGCCGCCATCCGCACCAAGGTGCTCACCTGGCTGAAAGCGCATTCCGACTCTCTGGGCAAACCAGTGGGCGAGAGCGTTTTTACCGCCCTGCATGACTCTTATCCGTGTGACGTGAAAAAATGAAAGCAGCGATTGTCGTATTTCCCGGCACGAACCGGGAACGAGATATGGCCATTGCCCTGCGGCGCGTAACCGGGCAGGCCCCTCGCATGATCTGGCACCATGAGACAGATCTGAGCGGTGTGGATCTGGTCGTGCTGCCCGGTGGCTTCAGCTATGGTGACTACCTGCGTTGTGGCGCAATGGCCGCACATTCCCCCATCATGGGGGCCGTGCGCGACTTTGCCGCCAAAGGCGGGCATATTCTGGGCGTGTGCAACGGCTTCCAGATCCTGACCGAGAGCAACCTGCTCCCCGGCGCACTCCTGCGGAATGCGGACCTGCGGTTCCTCTCGCAGGACTGCCATCTGCGCGTGGAGGTTGAAGGCACTCCCTTTACCCGGCGCTGGAAAAAGGGCGACATCTTCCGCACGCCGCTGGCACATGGGGATGGCAACTACACAGCCGATGCCCAGACCCTTGCCGTGCTTGAAGGCGAAGGCCGCGTTGCATTCCGCTACGCCGATGCCAAGGGTCGTGTGTGCGCGGATGACAGAACAAGCAACCCCAACGGCAGCGTGAACAGCATTGCCGGTGTTCTGAGCGAAAACAAACGTATTTGCGGCATGATGCCCCACCCCGAGGATCTGGTTGATCCGCTGATGGGGGGCGAGGATGGTCTGCCGCTGTTTGAAGGTCTGGTGGAGGCTCTGGTCCGGTGAATAAGCCTGTAACCGTTGATGAATCCCTGGCGCGTGAATTCGGCCTGACGGGCGAGGAATACGGCCGTGTTCTGTCTATCATGGGCCGTACGCCCAGCCTGACGGAACTGGGTGTTTTTTCCGTCATGTGGTCGGAACACTGCTCCTACAAATCCTCCCGCAAATGGCTGCGTGGCCTGCCCACCAAGGCTCCCTGGGTTATCCATGGGCCGGGTGAAAACGCAGGTGTTGTGGATATCGGGCAGGGTTATGCCGCCATCTTCAAGATGGAAAGCCATAACCACCCTTCCTTTATCGAACCCTATCAGGGTGCAGCTACAGGCGTTGGCGGCATTCTGCGTGACGTGTTCACCATGGGTGCACGCCCCATTGCCAACCTGAACGCCCTGCGTTTTGGCAGCCCGGAAAACCCCATTACCCGCCGGATTGTGGATGGCGTGGTGCGTGGGATTGGCGGCTATGGCAACTGCGTGGGTGTGCCGACAGTCGGGGGGGAAATCAACTTCCACCCGGCATATGACGGCAACCCGCTTGTTAACGCCATGACCGTGGGCATTGCCCGGCAGGACCGTATTTTCCTGTCCGCAGCAGCCGGTGTTGGCAACCCTGTTGTCTATGTTGGTTCACGCACAGGGCGGGACGGGATCCATGGTGCCACCATGTCTTCCGCCGAGTTTGATGAAGACGCGCTTTCCAAGCGCCCGACCGTGCAGGTTGGCGACCCCTTCATTGAAAAACTGCTGATCGAAGCCTGTCTGGAACTGATGGCAACAGATGCCATTGTTGCCATTCAGGACATGGGTGCAGCGGGCCTGACCTCTTCCGCCGTGGAAATGGCTGGCAAAGGTGGCGTGGGTATCGAGCTTGACCTCGATGCCGTGCCCCAGCGCGAACCCAACATGACCGCATATGAGATGATGCTTTCTGAAAGTCAGGAACGCATGCTCATGGTCCTGCGCCCTGACCGGACAGAACTGGCACGCCAGATTTTTGAAAAGTGGGAACTGGACTTTGCCATTATCGGTCACCTGACCGAAACCGGCCATATTGTGATCAAGCACAAAGGCCAGCTTGAAGCAGACATTCCGCTTGAACCTCTGGCAGATGAAGCCCCGGTTTATGACCGTCCTTCCATCGCCCCGGAAAAACCTGCAGAGCTGGGCAGTGTTCACGCACCGCTCTCGCTTGATGCCATGCTGCTCCAGCTTGTAGCCTCGCCCGATCTGGCGTCGCGCGCATGGGTCTGGAACCAGTATGACAGCACCGTTGGGGGCCAGACCGTCCGCCGCCCCGGCGCTGCGGATGCCGCCATTGTTAAGGTAGAAGATACGCAGCTCGGTCTTGCACTGACAACGGATTGCACGCCGCGCTACTGTCAGGCGGACCCGCGCACAGGTGGCGCACAGGCCGTGGCTGAAGCATGGCGCAATATTACGGCAACCGGCGCACGCCCTCTGGCGGTGACGGACAACCTGAACTTCGGCAACCCTGAAAAGCCGGAGATCATGGGCCAGTTCATTGCGGCCCTCGAGGGTATGGGAGAGGCCTGCAAGGTTCTCGACTTCCCCATCGTGAGCGGTAACGTCTCCCTGTATAACGAAACCCGTATGCCCGACGGCACAACTCAGGCCATTCTGCCAACTCCCGCTATTGGTGGGCTTGGTGTGCTTGATGATGTGTCCTCTGCCGTGGGTCTTGGTATGCAGCCTGACAGTGACCTGGTGCTGATTGGCGCGACCAAGGGTGAACTTGGCCAGTCCATCTGGCTGCGCGAGATTCTGGGGCGTGAAGAAGGCGCACCACCAAAGGTTGATCTGGCAGCAGAAAAGCGGAACGGGGATTTTGTCCGGGCCGAAATTCAGGCAGGCCAGATTAGCGCATGCCACGATATCGCCGATGGCGGTATTCTGGTTGCCGCGGCCGAAATGGTCATGGCATCCGGCACAGGTTGCGAACTGGAAAGCCCGGATTCCGGCATCCGCCCGGAAGCCTTCTGGTTTGGTGAGGATCAGGCCCGTTACCTTGTGTGCGTTGCCGATGCCCAGTCTTTTTGTACCAAAGCCGCACAGGCCGGGGTGCCTGCACGCCTGATGGGTCGCTCCGGTGGAAATGATTTGATTCTTCCCAGCGGCGTCACCATATCTGCAGCACGCCTTAAATCAGCGCATGAAACCTTTTTTCCTGCGCTGATGGACCAATAGGGAAGGGACAGCACCATGGCCATGTCCGCCACAGAACTTGAAGCTTATATTCTGAAGGCGTTCCCCGATGCCCAGATCAAGATTGATGATCTGGCGGGAGATGGGGATCACTATTCCTGTTCAATTGTAAGCGAAGCTTTTCGTGATGTTCCACGCGTAAGGCAGCATCAGCTCGTTTACAATGCGCTGGAAGGACACATGGGGGGCAAGCTGCATGCGCTGGCCCTCCGTACATCTGCTCCCTGACCAGAACCCGGCTTCCATACGACCAAGGACAACAGACAGATGACTGATTCCATCAAACAGACCATCCAGCAGGATATTGATTCCAACCCTGTCATGCTTTTCATGAAGGGGGATGCCGATTTCCCACAGTGTGGCTTTTCTGCCCGTGTAGTGCAGATTCTGCAGCAGATTGGTGTGCCGTTCAAAGCCGCCAATGTTCTGGCAGATTCCGCACTGCGTCAGGGCATTAAGGACTATTCCAACTGGCCCACCATTCCCCAGCTTTACGTCAAAGGTGAATTTGTTGGTGGGTGCGACATTGTGACCGAAATGTACCAGACCGGTGAACTGCAAAAACTGCTGCAGGAAAAAAACATCGCCTGTAACGCATCCGCCTGAATTATAGGTTGTCAGCCTGCAATTGCTTTGTATAGTTTCAGGCAGACATAAGATCAGGGGGCTAAGGTTAATGACGCGAGTTCCGTTTGTACGCGGGCTTTTTGCTCTGGCCGGTATCGGTCTGAGTGTAATGGCCACCAGTTCTTCAGTGCATGCGGAACGCGTTCTTTCCGATCTGGAAGCCAGCAAGTTAACCTTTGCCTCCCTGACTGCTCCCCCTCCTGTTGTGCATGTTCGCCATGTTGTGCGCCATGCGGCCACAACAAACCATGCCTCGCACAAGGTCATTCTGGCCTCTGCCCCACATGGTAAAATGGTGCATCTGGTTAGCTACCACCCTAGCGCGCATACCGTGGTACACAGCAACAAGCACCACCACCGTACCTGATTACAGTCTGGCTTTATGCGGGTTCTGCCCTTTGGGCAGAGTAACCTGTTCCTGACTTACATCTGACGGATAATATCTTCCAGCCACTCCATCTGGCCTTGTGCGTCCAGCATAAACAGGTCAAAGCGTAGGTTTTCATACTGCCAATAGGGGTGGCTCTGTAGCAGGCACTCCGCAGCCCTGTACAACCGCCGGGACTGTGTTACGGAAAGACATTCCGCAGCCCCCCGCAATGTCTGCCGTTGTTTAACCTCAACAAAACAGATGGTTGCACCATTTTGGGCAACAATATCTATCTCGCCCCTGCGTGTTTTTGCTCTTTGGAGCAGAATGTTCCAGCCTGCTGCCCGCAGCCTTTGACAGACAGCATCCTCCGCCGCCAGACCTCTCTTATAAGACTCATACCCTCTGGCCCGCTTTGTGGCAGAGGCAGGCACCTGTTGTGCAGAACACTTATTCGCTATGTTGTGGACGTCAGCCGCTTGTTGTGAAAGCCTTCTCTCCACCATGTTTTTTGATCTCCAGTTTTCCACAACAGCCTTTATTGTTGCGTGTATGCGCCTGAGCCTTGTTACGGGCGTAAGTTTGCATATTCTGCTTACAAAACGGAATACAGCATCTGCCATCGGGTGGATTGGCGTATGTGTTCTCATGCCGTTTCTGGGGACAGCTCTCTACCTCATGTTCGGGATCAACCGTGTCACCCGCCTTGCCAAAAAGCTGGTGGGGGACCGAACGGCACACAGACCGGATGGTGCGGACCTTTCCTCATGGAACAGGGAACTTGATGGCCAGTTTGCACCTCTGGCACTGATGGTGGGCAAACTGACAACCCGTCCCGTTGTGGGCAATAACAGTATTACCTGCCTGCATGATGGCGACGGTGCGTACCCGCATATGCTGGACGCCATAGAAAAAGCGACCAGAAGCATTCTGCTTTGTTCGTATATTTTCCGGCATGATGCCAGTGGCCAGTTATTTGCAGACAGGCTGATTGCCGCACATAAAAGGGGCGTCAATGTCCGTGTACTGGTGGACGGTATTGGCAGCGGGTATTTTTTATCCCCCATCTACCGTTACCTGAAAAAGGAAGGAGTCCCCTGTGCACGCTTCATGCATTCGCTCCTTCCATGGCGGATGCCGTTCCTTAATTTGCGGAACCACCGGAAAATTCTGGTTGTGGATGGCAGCGTGGGGTTTATGGGGGGGCTCAACATTGCCGATAACAATCTGGTCGCGCGCAAACCCCGGCACCCTGTGTCCGATACGCATTTCCGGATTGAAGGGCCTGTTGTGCACCAATTGGCACAGGTTGCAGCATGGGACTGGTATTTTACAACCGGGGAACAGCTGAACCGGGATCTCTTTTTACAGGAACATGCCAGTAAGGGGAGCTCTCTGGCCCGGATTGTCACAGCAGGCCCGGACACGGATCTGGAAAAAATTGAATACACCATGCTGCAGGCCATTACGCTTTCTCGCAAAAGCATACGGCTGATGACCCCCTATTTTTTACCGGGAGCGCGCTTTTTATCCGAACTTGGGCTGGCAGCCTTACGCGGCGTGCAGGTGGATATTATTATCCCGCTCCGCAGCAACCACCGTCCGCTGGACTGGGCCTGTGCGGCCAATATCTCCCCTCTGCTGGATACGGGGGCACGGGTCTGGCACGCCAACCCGCCCTTTAATCATTCCAAACTCATGGTGGTGGATAAGGCGTGGTCTTTTGTTGGTAGTTCCAACCTTGATATTCGCAGCCTGCGCCTGAACTTTGAGATCAATATGGAGACATATGACGTCACCATGGCGGAAATCATGGATGACTTCATATGCCAGCACCGTAACCACCGGCTAACGCATTATGATCTGGACAACCGGAACTTCCCCACCCGCATAAGGGATTCCTTTGCCAGACTGTTCATGCCTTACCTGTAAGCACTTGCCAGTGTGCGCCGGCCAATTTCTGGCTGGAGAGTGACCGCTATTGGCCGATGATCAGAGGCAAAAACAGGCAGGACCTGTGCGTCAGAACACACCATGCCTTCTACCAGGCAGCGGTCCAGACGAATGGGAAGCAGGTCAACCATACGGTGCGTTGGGGCTTTAGGCCCTACATCGGCAAACCCCGGCACAAGGGTTGGCCCCACCAGATTAAAATCCCCCAGAATAGCGCAGGGTGCAGAAAGCAGGGAGGCAATCCGCCGTAGCTGCCTGCGGTTAAGCATCTGCCCATGCGAAAGATGGACATTAGCCAAGGAAAACTGGGGATAATCTATTATCTGGGCATGTCGTTTGACAATTGGCCCGGATGGAATGGTGCATGCCCGTGGCGGCCGCGCAAAAGGCATGCGGCTCCAGCACGCTACACCGTGAATACGCCCCGGCAGGGGGGAGCGGGCATAGTGGCCACCAATCACATCTGGCAGCACGTCTATTTCCACCGTGGCTTCCTGCATGAGCAGGATGTCCGGCTGTTCCGCTTCAATCAGGGCGGCCACATCATGCACGGTCGCTCCTGTACGGCGGAGCAGGTTCCAGCTGATAATACGGACCCCGGGCGTATCATTGGCAGCTACATGCCTGCGCCGCCCTTTGGATGCAAGCTCAACAAACCGGGCCAGACGGCGCTTCATGGTACCATGTTCCTTGTATCATCCAATGGTGGCCGTGCCTGTTCGCCCTGCGCAAATTCCATGGTGAGCGTAAAACCAATAGCAAGCAGGACCGGCCCCAGAAAAATACCTACGCCCCCAAAAGCCAGCAACCCACCAATAACCCCCAGCACGGTCAGCAGATAAGGCAGCTTGGACCCGCGTGCGATAAACAGCGGACGGATCAGATGGTCCGCGCCGGAAATAAATGCAACACCATACACAATAAGCAAAATACCCTTGAGCTGGTGATGCGTTGCAAACAGCCACACGGCAGCCGGTATCCATACCAGTGGCGCACCAACCGGGAATACGGCCAGAAAGGCTGCAATCCCGCCCAGAATAACTGGCTCGGCCACTCCAAAAAACCACAGCCCGAAGCCGGTTAGAATACCCTGAATAATGGCGGTACCCAGAATACCATACACGGTACCACGCACCGTACTGGCAATGATGGAGAGATGCCGCCCGGCCTGTGGCCCGGCAATCCGCAGGATAACAGCCTGCAACGTGTCCCACAGGATGGAGCCACTGATCCAGAAAAAGAAGGAAATGAACAAAGCCGTTACAAGGTGCAACGCCCCGCTGGCCATCTGCATAAGCACACTGAGAACAGACTGGATAATGCCCCCCGCATACGGCCGCAGTTCGGCCGCAGCAAGCCCGAGGTTACGGCTCCATAACGCCCAGCGGTGATGAATATCCGGCCCAAAAACAGGCAAATTATCCAGCCAGCGCGGCAGGGGCGGTAACTGGTTGACCTGCCCGAACAGGGTAGTCAACTGTGCGGCCCAGCGCGGGCCAGATGCCACGCAGGCCGATGCTAAAAGTGCAAGCGGGAATACCACGCATACAGCGCACAGGACCGTCATGATCAGGCTGGCTGCATTGGCTCCCATGCTCCGCCGCAAATACTGGAAAAGAGGCCATGTGGTATAGGTCAGCACTCCCGCCCAAAGCAGGGCAGAGGAAAAAGGAACCAACACGGCTATGCAGCCATATGCAATTCCTGCCAGCAGTAAAAACCGGAGAATACGTTCAGCCGTCAATGTGTGACCATCTGTCATGCGCGCAACAAACCACCGAACGCCTTAATTTTGTGTTCCGCTTACAAGAACATGGCGTATCCGCTTTATGGTATGGCGCATTCCGCACCGAGTTTCCAGTCGGTTCGGATAAAGGCTTTGTGCTGCCCCCTTCACATATCATAACCCATTTGCCAGTTCCGAAGGACTATGTGATCGTTGTTGCCCTGTAAAAAAACTCCATGAGGCTTTTGGTCATGTCTCCTCTCATTCCCGGCAGTCTGTTACCCGCACTTACCAAGGACACCACGATCCGTTTTCTGGATGCCTCAACGCCTTTGCCGGGAGAGACATTTGACCCGCAGGCTGAATTCAGAGCCGGCCATATTCCGGGCAGCCAGTATTTTGACATCTCTATTTTTTCCGATCCACAGAGCATCCTGCCGCATACCGTGCCGTCTGCTGCACGCTTTGCCCATCTGTTCGGGCAGCTGGGCATTACACCGCAAACCCATGTTGTTTTTTACGATCAGGGCAATGTGGCTTCTGCCTGCCGGGCTTGGTGGATGGCCCGGTTGTTCGGGCATGAAAAAACCCAGATCATCCATGGCGGCCTCAACGCATGGCGGCAACAGAACCTACCCGTGGAGCAAGGGGAGGGCGCATCGCACGCTCCACAGGTCTATTACCCCAGAATAGAATATTCCCGTCTGGCCGGTCTTGGGGACATGCTGGAACATGTCCGGCTACAAAACCGCCCCATACTGGATGCCCGGAGTGCTGCGCGGTTTTATGGCACAGCGCCAGAACCACGTGCCGGCGTAAAATCCGGGCACATGCCCGGCGCGCGCAACATTCCCTACAAAACCGTGCTGGACGAATCTGGCTTGTTCCTTCCTGCCACGCAGTTGCAAGCCCTGTTTGTGCAAGCAGGAGTTTCTGCCACCACGCACCCCATTACCACGTGCGGCTCCGGCATGACCGCCGCAGTTCTGAACGTTGCGCTGGAACTGGCCGGTTTTCCCTCCAACGCGCTTTATGACGGCTCCTGGGCCGAATGGGGCAGCACACCCGATATGCCGATCACAAACGGACAAAACCCATGACAGACCGCAACAGTGTTGATGCCGGATGGCACAAACTTGGCACGTCCCTGACCCATACTGGCAGGGCTACCCCACCCGAGGCAGGTACATACGTCAACCCGCCGCTGGAACGGGGGTCCACCGTGCTCTTTCCCTCGCTCAAGAGCATGAACCGCAAGGGGCAGGAGCGTTATGACCACACCAGCATTTACGGTGCCATGGGTTCTCCCACCCAGCATGAGCTGGAAAAACTGATTGCACGTATAGAAGGTGGCACAGACTGCCAGATTGTCAGCTCTGGTCTGGCAGCATGCACCACACCTTTGCTGGCTTTTTTAAAAGCCGGTGATCACTGCCTGCTGGCAGATAGCGTTTATGGCCCAACCCGCCGCTTTGCTGAAAATATGCTCAAGCGCTTTGGTGTGGATATTTCCTACTTTCCTCCCTGTGCCAGCCGCGCCGAGGTGGAAGAGTACATTCAACCCAACACCCGCATTATTTTCACCGAAAGCCCGGGCAGCCATACATTTGAAGTGCAGGACATTCCCATGCTGGCCGAAGTTGCCCACCAGCATGGTGCGCGTCTTTTTCTGGACAACACATGGGGGTTTGGCATTTTTGCCCCGTTTGAACATGGCGTGGATGTTTCCATTCAGGCGCTGACCAAATACCCTTCCGGCCACTCCGATGTTATTGCCGGGGCTATCACCGTGGCGGATCAGACAAGCTGGCATATCCTGCGCGATGCCTCCATCCAGCTTGGTCAGGTTGCCGGGCCGGATGAATGCTGGCTTACCCTGCGCGGCCTGCGCACAATGGGGGTGCGTCTGGCGCAGCAGGCCCGCAGCGCCCTACAGGTTGCCACATGGCTTAAACAGCGCCCCGAAGTGGCGCAGGTCCTGCACCCCGCACTGCCAGACTGCCCGGGCCATAACTTGTGGAAGCGTGACTTTACAGGAGCAGGTTGCCTGTTTGGCGTGGTCCTGAACGCGCCTTACACATGCCAGAACATGGAACGCATGATTAACGCCATGCGTCTGTTTGGTATTGGTGCATCCTGGGGGGGGTATGAAAGTCTGGTGCTCCCGACCACGGGGGGCATAACCCGGAGCTTTGGCGCAGAACAGCCAGAATCCCCCGCCTTCAGGCTACAGATCGGTCTGGAGAATGCACAGGACCTGATTGATGATCTGGATCAGGCTTTTAACGCGCTGCATCACACAGCGTAAGCCTTACGAAGCGGCGCGGGCACGGAATGTAGCAGCCTCGGCAATATGCTGTGGCTCTACATCTGCCGCAGCAGCCAGGTCGGCAATGGTTCTAGCAACCCGTAGCAGACGGGTGTAGCCACGCGCAGAAAAACGGAACCGCTCCGCCACAGCCTGCGCCAGTTCCTGTGCGTCCTTGGTAAGCGAGAGACTATTCAGCGCTGCCTCGGCATTTTTTTGTACACCTTGCCGCTCCGTCTGGCGCATTCTGGCTTGCGCCACGCGCTGGGCAACAGTTGCTGTGCTCTCCCCATCCGCCTGCGTCATATAACCAAGAGGTTCATACGGCTGCATGGCGACATGCAGATCAATACGGTCCATGAGCGGGCCGGACAGCCGCCCCAGATAATCCGCCCCACAACGGGGCGCTTTGCTGCATTCACGCGGTGCATCGCCCAGATACCCGCACCGGCAGGGGTTCATGGCGGCAATCAGCTGGAAGCGGGCAGGGTAGGTGACATGCACGGCGGCACGCGCGATGCTGACCTGCCCTGTTTCCAGCGGTTGGCGCAAAGCCTCAAGTGCTGCGCGCGAAAATTCGGGCAATTCATCCAAAAACAGCACACCATGATGCGCCAGACTAATTTCGCCCGGTCTGGCGCGGGCACCCCCCCCACCAGAGCTGGCAGGCTGGCAGAATGGTGTGGGTCTCTAACAGGTGGTCTGCGAATGGGCCTGCCATCCGGCAATAACCCGGCCGCGCTGTAAATGCGTGAAACAGCGAGGCTTTCCGATGGCAGCAGATCAGGCAATAACCCACGCAACCGCGCCGCCAGCATGGATTTGCCAGCACCGGGCGGGCCGGAGAGCAGGAGGGAATGCCCACCAGCAGCCGCAATTTCCAACGCCCGACGCCCGATTTCCATCCCCTTGATGTCCGCAAGGTCAGGTTCAACGCCGGCAGAGGGAGGCTCAGGGCTGGAAAAAACCGGAACACTGAGGATTTGCAGACCCGTAAAATGATTGATCAGCGCCAGCAGGTCCGGGGCTGCGAGAATGGCAATATCACCACCGCACAGAGCCTCCTCCCCCTGCGGGGCTGGGCATACAAGCCCCAGCCCCATGGAGGCCGCCTCCAGAGAAGCCGAAAGCACGCCCGAAACAGGGTTAAGCCGCCCATCAAGCGAGAGTTCGCCAAGGGCTGCATAACGACCTACTTCCTCCGCAGGAATCACACCCATGGCAGCCAGCAGGGCCAGCGCAATAGGCAGGTCAAAATGCGACCCTTCCTTGGGGAGATCCGCGGGAACAAGATTAACAAGAATGCGCTTTGCGGGAAACGCTAACCCTATGGCCGTCAAGGCGGCCCGGACGCGCTCGCGCGCTTCACCCACCGCTTTGTCGGGCAGACCCACAACCAGAAATGCAGGTAAACCAGAGGATACCTGCACCTCAACCCATACGGGTCTGGCCTCGATACCCGAAAAAGCAAAACTGCGGATGCGGGAATAGATCATTCCCGCGCTCCGCAGCCCATGCTTAGCGACCCTTGTAAATCAGGCGGGCACGAACCGTGCCATCAAGTTCACGCAGGGCTTTGAGCAGACGATCGTCCAGATCGGTATCCCCACCCGTATCGGCTTCGATCACCACATAACCGATCTCTCCATCGGTCTGGAGGAACTGAGCCGTTACGTTGCAGGTTTCGCGCAGGAAGATTTCATTCAGCTTCATCATAACACCGGGGATGTTATGATGTGCATGCATGAAGCGCGTGCCACGCGGGCTTTGCGGCAGCTGAACGCCGGGGAAGTTGACCGCACCAAAAGTGGAGCCAACGTCCGAATATTCCACCAGCTTGCGCGCCACTTCCACGCCAATGCGTTCCTGAGCTTCCGCCGTGGAACCGCCGATATGGGGGGTGAGAATAACGTTATCCAGCCCCATGATCGGGGTGGACAGCAGATCACCCGGGCCTTTGGGCTCTTTGGGGTAAACGTCAATTGCGGCACCCAGCAGATGCCCGCTTTCCAGCGCCTTGGACAGCGCATCCAGATCAACAACATTGCCGCGGGCATTGTTGATGAGGAAGGAACCCTTCTTCATCTTGCTGATCTGCTCTGCGCCCATCAGGTTTGCCGTGGTTGGCAGTTGGGGCACATGCAGGCTGACCACGTCACTCTGGGCTAGCAGGTCATCCAGCGTGTCTACCGGCAGGGCGTTGCCGTGGCCGAGTTTGTCCACCACATCGTAATAGACCACCCGCATACCGAAGGCTTCCGCCAGAACGGAAAGCTGCGAGCCAATGGAGCCGTAACCCACAATACCAAGGGTTTTGCCACGCACTTCCCAGCTATTGGCAGCAGATTTGGTCCACTCACCTTTATGGCACTCAACCGAGCGGGGAAAAATCCGGCGCATCAGCATCACAATTTCCCCCATGACCAGTTCGGCCACGGAGCGTGTGTTGCTGTACGGTGCGTTAAAAACCGGAATCCCGTTCAGGCGTGCGGTTTCAAGATCAACCTGGTTGGTGCCGATGCAAAAGCAGCCAATGGCCATCAGGCGATCAGCACCTTCAAGCACTTCCTTGGTCAGCTGCGTACGCGAGCGGATGCCAACAATATGCACACCTTCCAGCGCTTTTTTGAGCGCATCGCCCTCAAGCGCGCCTTTGTGGCGTACGACATTCTCGTAACCACAGGCCTTGAGGAGGGCGACGGCACTATCGTGGATACCCTCCAGCAGAAGAATACGGATCTTGTCCTTGGAGAGGGACAGGTGCGTGCTCGTGCTCATATTGGACTGACCATCGCTGTTGTACCGAAGCGCAGACCTATCGCAAAACAGGGGCAGTGCATAGTCTGGGCCACCAGATTTGGCACTATTCCCACCAATAAATCTTGTTAACCCGCCTGCAGAATGCGCACTGCCTCGCGGTGCAGGGCAGGGGAACCGGCCGCCAGAACCGTGCGATCTCCACCCATCCGCAGGGGAGATCCATCCCATGCGCTCATAACGCCGCCAGCACCCTGCACAATGGGCACAAGTGCGCCCCAGTCCCAGGGGTTCATGTCACATTCGGCAATCAGATCAATCTGGCCCAGAGCAAGCAGCCCATAGGCGTAACAATCCCCACCCCATGTCATGCGGCGGGCCTGCTTCTTGAGCATTTTCCAGCGGTCATGCGGGGCCAGTTCCAGCATTTCGGGTGATGTGCACGACATTTCAGCCTCGCCCAGCGCAACATCCTGCCGCGTGTGAGCCTGCCCCCCCAAGGAGGAAGTAAACACAGTTGCGCGTCCCTTTACCCCAACCCAACGCTCGCCCAGAACCGGCTGGTCCAGAATGCCAAGCACGGGCTCCCCTTTGTGAAAAAGGGCAATCAGGGTGCCAAAGAGGGGGCGCCCGGTTACAAATGCCCGCGTGCCATCCACCGGGTCCAGCAGCCACTGGTAATCCGCCTGAGCGTTGTCCTGCCCAAACTCTTCACCAAACACACCATGCTCTGGCATACGTTCTGTCAGAATAGCCCGCATGACCCGTTCTGCCGTCCTGTCCGCGACCGTAACCGGGCTTGCATCTTTTTTGCTTTCCACCCCCACACCGCGCCTGAACCATGGCCGAACAACGCTCCGCGCCGTATCCGCCAGCATGGTTGCCACATCCACAAACTGGTCTGTTATCTGCGGGGTCATCAGGGTGCTCCTGTTATTGGGGTGGGGGCAGGGGTATGCAATGTGTGCAAATAGCTGATCACATCCGCCCTGTCCTGCGGGTCAGACAGACCCGCAAAAGACATACGCGTACCGGGGGCATATCTGGCAGGCGCCATAAGCCAGTCAGATAATTTCTGATCATCCCATATCTGCGTTGCATGCTGGCGCAACGCTGCGGAATAGGCGTAGCCGGGAAGCGTGGCGATATTCCGCCCCACAACACCAGCCAGAACAGGGCCTGCATTGCCTTCGCCCCCAAGGGCAAAACCATGGCACTGGGCACAAATACGCCCGGCCAGTAGCGTGCCATGAGCCAGACTGGCCCGCGGCATGTAAGGCTCAATAGAAACCGCCCGCAGGTCCGGCAGACGAAAAACCGGGGCCGCAGGGGCCGTGTCCGGCACAATAGAGCGTGCCGCCACCAGAGCACCGCCCATGGCCACCACACTTATCAGCACCGAAACCGCCACCCTGTTCAGGAACCTGCCATCCATCCGCACTTCTGCCCCTGCTGATCACTGGTTGCGTTTGCATTGCAGCTTTTCTAGACTGCGCGGCACTTTTCCACGCCTATAAGCCGCGCTGTATTCTGGAGCAAGCTGATCATGCCGCCCCTTGTTGTCATACCCGCCAGACTTGCCTCAACAAGGCTGCCCGGCAAGCCCTTGGCGGATATTGCTGGGTTGCCCATGATCGTGCATGTGCTTAACGCCGCACTCAAGGCCGAAATTGGTCCGGTTGTGGTTGCCGCGGCTGAACCCGAAATCTGTGATGTTGTTACCAACGCGGGCGGGAAAGCCGTACTAACCGATCCAGACCTGCCTTCCGGCTCGGACCGGGTCTGGCAGGCCGTGCAGACGCTGGACCCACAAGGGCAATATTCCACCATCATCAACCTGCAAGGGGACCTGCCTACACTGGCACCAGATGCCCTGCATACGGTGTGCGGGGTCATGGATAATCCTGCGTTTGATATTGGAACGCTTGTCGCCCCCGTTAGTACGGAAGAGGAGGCAACAGCTCCCTCTGTTGTCAAGGTTGCATGCCACTTTGCGCAGGCCGCACACCATGCGGTTGCCCTCTATTTTTCCCGCCAGCCCATTCCCGCAGGGCCGGGGCCTCTATGGCACCATGTCGGGATTTACGCATGGCGGCGGGCGGCTCTGGCCCGCTTTGTCCAGCTTCCTCCATCTGGTCTGGAACAGCGTGAAAGTCTGGAACAGCTCCGAGCGCTGGAGGATGGTATGCGTATTGGCTGCGCACGTCTTGCAATCGCGCCCTTTGGGGTTGATACACCACAGGATCTGGAACGGGCACGCCGCCTGCTTGGAGCTTAAAGGCCATGATGGACAAAGTTATAGCCTTTCAGGGCATGCACGGTGCGTATTCCGACATGGCCTGCCGCGCAGCGCGGCCCGGCTGGACCACCCTGCCATGCCACAGCTTTGCAGATGCCATAGATGCAGTACATGCAGGCAAGGCAGAGCAGGCCATGCTGGCATGCGAAAACAGTCTGGCAGGCCGTGTGCCCGACATTCATTCGCTCCTGCCCGCAGCAGGGCTGCATATTATTGGTGAGCACTTCCAGCGTGTTGAACACTGCCTGCTGGTAGTGCCCGGCACCCGCATGGAGCAAATCCGCCGCGTACATACGCACCCTGTGGCCATGGCCCAGATCCGCAATCTGCTCAAAAACAATAATCTGACGCCCGTAACCGAGTTTGATACGGCAGGCGCTGCAGAACTAGTCGCACTTTGGCAAAAGCCCGAAGAGGCTGCCGTAGCCTCCGCCCTTGCCGCGGAACTGTATGGGCTGGAAATCCTGCAACGGAATGTGGAAGACGCCTCCCACAACACAACACGGTTCTATATTACCGCGCGCACACCACAGGTGCCCACGCCACAGACACCCCATGTCATGACCACGCTGCTCTTTAGTGTGCAAAATAGCCCCGGCGCCCTGTATAAGGTGCTTGGGGGGTTCGCCACCAATGGTGTCAACATGACCCGGCTGGAAAGCTACATGTCGGGCGAAACATTTGCCGCTACACGCTTTTTGATGGATGTAGAGGGCCACCCCGGCGATTCCCGTCTAGGCAAAGCCTTGGCAGAACTTGAATTTTTTTCCAAAAACGCCACAATTCTAGGCGTCTATCAACAATCGCCGTTCAGGCACCAGGCTTCCACCCAAGGGCAGGACACCCCGCGTTCCGCTCCAGCAGATGCCATTCCAGGATAAGTGACCGCTCCATGCCTCATACATTCTTCTCCGGCTCCATTACTGCACTCATCACCCCCATGAACCGGGACGGAAGTCTGGACTTTGATTCGTTTGAAAAACTGGTGGACTGGCAGATCAAGGAAGGCACCGCAGGCCTGTGTGCCGTCGGCACAACGGGGGAAAGTCCAACCCTGTCACACACGGAACACCATGCCGTTGTTGAACGCACCATAAAAGTTGCCAATGGCCGTGTGCCGGTTATTGCCGGGGCGGGTTCCAACAGCACGTCCGAAGCGGTTGATCTGGCACGCCATGCAGAGCAGGCCGGGGCGGCCGCCGCCCTTGTTGTGGCTCCGTATTACAACAAGCCTACGCAGGAAGGCCTGTACCGGCACTTTATGGCTGTGGCAGATGCTGTTTCCATCCCGGTAATTTTGTACAACATTCCCGGCCGCTCCATTATTGACATCAATGTGGAAACAACGGCCCGTCTGGCAAAGCACGGCAATATTGTTGG
Source organism: Acetobacter sp. DsW_54 (assembly GCF_002153575.1). Lineage (NCBI taxonomy): Bacteria > Pseudomonadati > Pseudomonadota > Alphaproteobacteria > Acetobacterales > Acetobacteraceae > Acetobacter > Acetobacter sp. DsW_54. Next base: position 156,520 of record NZ_JOPD01000007.1, on the reverse strand, counting down.
GGTAAAGGATGCAACAGCAAACCTGTTCCGCCCTCTGCAGGTACGCCGGGCCGTGGACAAGCCTTTTAACCAGCTCTCGGGCGAAGATGGCACAGCTGTCGCTTTTCTCGCGGCCGGTGGGGACGGGTGCATTAGCGTGACATCCAACATTGCTCCCGCCCTATGTGCTGCCGTGCAGAGCGCATGGAAAGCAGGGAAGGCGCAGGAAGCCATTGCCATTCAGGACCGGCTGACCCCATTGCATGACACCCTGTTCTGCGAGAGCAATCCCGCTCCAGCCAAATACGCCGCAAGCCTGCTGGGCCTTGCGGGGGAAACCTGCCGCCTGCCACTGGCTCCCCTGAGCGATGAATCACGCCACAAAGTACGGCAGGCTCTGGTTGATGTCGGGTTGCTGGGCTGATCATGTCCGCAAAGTCCAGCAAAAGCACCATGATCTCGCACGGCATGGTCGCACAAAACCGTAAGGCCCGCTTTAACTACACCATCAAGGAAACGGTTGAGGCCGGGCTTGTACTTAAAGGGCCAGAAGTAAAAAGCCTGCGCTTGGGCCGCGCAACAATTGGCGAGGCCTTTGCTGGTGAGCGTAACGGTGAACTCTGGCTGTTTAACAGTTACATCCCTGAATATCAGGGCGGAGTACTGTCCCGCTTTGATTCGCGCGCGCCCCGCAAGCTGCTTATGCACCGCAAGCAGGCCCAGAAGTTTATGGGAGCCATTGCCAAGCAGGGGGCAACCCTTGTTCCGCTGGATATCCACTTCAACGACCGCGGACTAGCCAAGGTCACCCTTGGTCTGGGCGTTGGTAAAAAGAGTGTAGACAAGCGCCAGACCGTAGCAGACCGGGACTGGCAGCGCGACAAGGCCCGCCTGATCCGCAACAAGGGGAAGGGCGACTACTAACCCGCCCCGGCTGTTACACGCGCACAGCTCTGCGCAACTTTGTCAGATACAAATGGTCATAAAAAAAGCCTCGGTTTTATAACCGAGGCTTTTTTCTTACTTACCGCTAAAAAGCAGTGCCTCAGGCAGAGGTCACTTCAGCAGCTTCCGGACCCTTCTGGCCCTGAACAACTTTAACGTTCACGCCCTGACCTTCATTCAGGCCCGGCAGACCGGAACGTTCCAGAGCAGAAGCGTGGATGAAGATGTCCTTGCCGCCGCCTTCAGGCGTGATGAAGCCAAAGCCTTTAACAGCGTTGTACCACTTAACGGTACCGCGCGTATCTTCAGCATCAGACAGGTCAGGAGCGGGGCGAGCAGCAGGGCGCGCACCAAAGCCAGGGCGACCACCAGCGGGGCTACGCGGACGTTCCGGCTGAGCCGTGCTTTCATCAACAGAGATGACTTCGGCAACCTGGCGACCCTTGGGGCCCTGACCAATGCGCACAACCAGCGTAGCGCCGGGGTTTACACCCTGAACACCAGCCTGAGACAGCGCGTTGGCGTGCAGGAACACATCGCCCGATCCATCAGCGAGTTCGACAAAGCCGAAGCCTTTTTCGCCATTGAACCACTTAACGGATGCACCCACTTCCGGGCCGGAAGCGATAACCTGCGGACCGCCAGCGGGGCGACGCGGAGCAAACCCACCACGGTCACCACCACCATAAGAGGGGCGTTCACCGAAAGAAGGCATCGACATATAATTGTCGTCATCAAATCCGCCGCGGCGAGGAGAACGGGGGCTGCGGTCGGTCCTGTTACTTTTCAACGGTCTTGATCCTGGAGTGCGGAGAAGATGGAAACTTCTCCGGATATTGAAAAACGGGCAAACTGCCAGAATGGGTTGACAGGATTACGTGCTTTGAACAAAAAGCCCATCATTCCCCCTCCTGAATATTGCAAACATGCCCAACGCATGCGTAGCACAGTCATGAGTGTGCTGCTACAGCAAAGCATGAAAACCGCGCGTGCTTCACGCACTTTTCTTCGTATCACAAAGTTGTGATACCGAAGCCTTTCCATCCCGCCAGAATACCCCCTCGCACCGCCACAACTGATGCGCGCATGACATAATTCCGTAACGCTGCGGTGAGCAACCTTATCGATTATCCAGCCAAGTTTAAAAAGCAGGCATGACCGTCATACGCAGAATCGAACACGATCTGCGCTATGCCCCCATACCTCCCAAGCGGCAGCGCGGACGCCTTATATAGAGTGAGGCGCACATAACGCACCGCGCGCTTTACATCAGGCAGTCTGACAACTTGGACCATTCGCTTAGATAAGCCCGCGCATAATGCAGGCAACCCGCCTGCAATTCAGGCTTTATGTTTAATTAGAACTCACAGGGCAACGCTATCTCACCACAAATAATGCCTATTTTTTAATCATAAGATTTATTTTTGTGCATAAATTCCTATCAAACCGTGCGTTTCTGTGTTTTTTTCGTCACTACCCTATCAACCTGCCCGTTTATGAGGCGAAAGACCTCTCTTTCCTATAGCGCGGTAAGGAGTTTCGCCCTTACTCTCAAAATCAGAAAGAGCCACCGGGTTTTGATGTAGGGGATACAGAACTTATGCTGCGCCAGTCGGAAACACAGAACGTCTGTCAGATCATCCCGTTCCAGATGGAAATCATGTGTCGCCACCGCGACTATCTGGACCGCTGGATTGCGGCCAGCCAGCCCATGGGCATTTGCGATGCCGATATTTTCCCTGCTGAAGAAAAACAGGCTGGCGTTTCATCCGGTTACGTTCTGGTTTGGGTGCGCGAAACATCAAACCCGGCCTACAAGGTTTATTCCCGCGGCAACCGCTGGATTGTTATGGACGCCGTGCGTGACAACACGCTGGGCCAGTTTGCTTCTTTTGCCGATGCCTTGAACATGATCCGCCCCGTTCTGCCGATCAAACAGGATATTGTTGCCGCCTAAACGCCCCCAAGCCATTTTCTGGTGCTTTTCCGCCGCCATTCCCTTACCGGGGTGGCGGTTTTTCTTTATCCTGTGCCTGATAAAATGCCCGATGGAAGCAGATATTTCCATTTGAGGGATTGCCACTGCACTTTGCCGTGCGGCAAGGACAGGGCAGACATCTTGCTGTCCCGACTGATCCAGAGGAACCCGAAATGACATCCCTGACACTCGCCTATCCTGAGTCCACCATTCATGAGGCGACGGCGGCCACCATCATTCGGGTTCTCGAGGCCAACGATATTGAGCCCGAAATTGTAACCGGCCCCAAGCAGGCTCTGGCCGATCTGCTGCACAAAGGGGAAATCGACATCTATGTTGCCGCATGGCTGCCGGATGAGGATTCCGACCTCCTTGGCGCTGGCACCACGCAACTGGGCCGGCTGTTCCAGCCCGAAGCCTGCTGCTGCATTTCGGACGAGAACAGCACCCTCACATCCCTGAGCGATCTGGCGCAGGCAGGGCAGGGCATTGCCCGCACGATTGTAACGCCCCAGTCCCTGGCCAAACGCATGGAACAGGTTTTGCGCACCTACAATCTGGCAGAAGCAGGCTTTACCCTTGAAGTGCTCCCGGATGAAGAAGCTCTGGCAAGGCTGAATGCCGCCCTTGCCGCCGAGCAGCCCAGCCTTCTGCCCCTGTTCCAGCCCTGTTTTCTGTTCCATCAGGGGGGGCTGCGTATTCTGAATGACCCCCACAAAGCCATGGGCGGGGAGATGGAAGCAACCCTTCTGCTCCGCGATGGGCTGCGCGATGAGCTGGAAACAGATCTGGTGGACGAACTGGATGAACTGATGCTGAGCGCCAAAATCATCAGCGCCATGGACTACGCCATGCGGGTGGAAGGCATGAGCGCTGATGAAGCTGCCGAAGCATGGCAGCGCGGTAAGCTCCTACCACGCTAAAAAGGTGCCGGCCCATGACACACAACACAGCCGCAGATGACCGCGATGCCGGGCTAGCCGCCCAGTACGAGGCATACCCATACCCGGAGCGCGACCCGCAGGACGAAAACCGCCGGCTGCTCATTGGCAGCCCCAGCCATCTGCGCGAAGTGGATTACTGGGTTTTTGGCGCACAACGCCCCCGTAGTCAGGCATTGCGGGTGCTGGTGGCCGGGTGCGGCACGGGCGATGGCGCGATTATGCTGGCAACACAGCTGGCACGGGTTGCGCGCCCGGCGGAAGTTGTTTGTCTGGACCGCTCAGAAAAAGCCCTTTCCATTGCGCAGGCCCGCGCCAAAGCCCGCTCACTGGACAATATCCGGTTCGTTCAAGGCTCCCTGACCGAGCTGGAATCGCTTGAACTGGGACTATTCGATTATATTGATTGCTGCGGCGTACTGCACCATCTGCCAGACCCGGTCGCGGCACTCCAGACTCTGGAACGCCACCTTGCCCCCCATGGCGGCATGGGGCTGATGGTTTATGCGCCTTATGGCCGTACCGGCGTGTACATGGTGCAGGACGCACTGGAAAAACTGGCACCACTCGCGCAGTCACCACAGGAGCGGCTGGACGTGGCCCGCCGCGTCATGCGCACCCTGCCAGCAACGGCATGGCTGCACCAGAACGGTAATTTTGGGGATCATCTCTCTGGCGGGGATGCAGGGCTTTACGATCTGCTCCTCAACCCCAGAGACCGCTCCTACACCATTACCGATTTTTTGGCCCTGCTGGATCAGGCCGGGCTTGAACCCACGGCTCTTATGGAACCAGCGCGGTACGACCCGGGCCTCTTTTTGCCAGACCCACGCCTGCGTGCACGCCTGTCCACCCTGCCTTGGCAGACTCAGGCCGCCATTGCCGAGGATCTTGCTGGCAACATGGCAACGCATGTTGCCTATGTCGTACGCAAACACGCAGCCCCCGAAAAACCTGATCCACTGAAGCCAGAGGCAGTGCCGATCATGCGCGAAATTCCGGGCGCGGAACTGGCCAAGCAGATGACACCCGATAACATGCTGCCCTTCCACTTTGGCACGCTTGTTGTACCTATTCCGCTCCCGCCCCAGACCCGTGGTATTCTCCCCCTGATTGATGGAGAACGAACCGTGGGTGAACTGGCAGAGATCTTGGCCACACGCGGCGTGAGCGCAGAAAAGTTCAAGCATGTCTGGCAGGAAAGCTTTGGCATTCTGGAACGGCTGAATCGTGTGCTGCTCCGCTCTCCAGCCTGAGCGTATGTGAGCGCATAACTTTACCCTTCACATACGCTCACACTCTTGCACTGCTAGTATCGCCAGCACTACCGGTCTGCGCGCACCGCACCATTTTGCTCCAAGCTGGGCTGGTTTGCCTGAACCCTGCGCACAAAACCGTGCTGCGGCACATGCAAAACCTTTGCAATTCCGTGGGTTGTGCCGCTCCTTCTGGTCTGGCGTATTGTGCCCAGTTAACGCAGGCCCTATTCTGCCCGCACTTTTGCCTGCCGGAAGGGCAGAACCACTGGGCAGCATGCGGCCACCACGGCACAGATGGCCCGCTTTTTGCCGCGTTCTTTCCTTCCATTCCTTGCAATCTGTCCGCCTTTGGGCGTCGTTTTTGAAACAGTGAGTATCATGGCCGTTTACGCATTTACTTTTCCCGGACAAGGCAGCCAGTCCGTTGGCATGGGGCAGGAGCTTGCTGAAGCTTTTCCCGCCGCACGTGCAGTTTTTCAGGAAGTTGACGATGCTCTGGGCGAACATCTGTCAAAAACGATTTTTGAAGGTCCGATAGAAACCCTGACCAGCACCGAAAATGCCCAGCCTGCACTCATGGCTGTTTCCATGGCAGTTCTGCGCGTGCTGGAACAGGATGGTGGGCTGGATCTGGCGGGCCGCGTAAGCCTGCTTGCCGGGCACTCACTGGGCGAATACGCAGCTCTGGCGGCTGGTCGGGCTTTTGATGTTGCACAGGCAGCCCGGCTGCTGCGCCTGCGCGGGCAGGCCATGCAGCGCGCAGTCCCCGCGGGGGAAGGCGGCATGGCCGCACTTATTGGTGTCACGCTGGCTCAGGCGGAAGAGGTCTGCACCCGCGCGAGCGAGAGCGGCAGCACGGAAATTGCCAACGACAATGGCGGCGGCCAGATTGTAATTTCGGGCAAAATGGCCGGGATTGATGCCGCCATTGCCATAGCAAAGGAAATGGGGATCAAGCGCGCGGTCAAACTCCCCGTTTCTGCTCCATTCCATTCCTCGCTCATGAAGCCCGCTGAAGACGCCATGGCCGAAGCACTGGCCAAGGCGGATATTGCAGCACCGGTTGTGCCCGTGATCGCCAATGTGACCGCAGAGCGTGAAACTGATGCAGACACGATTCGCAACAACCTGGTCCAGCAGGTAACCGGGCGTGTCCGCTGGCGTGAAAGCGTGGCCACAATGACCGGTCTGGGCGTTGATACGTTTGTAGAAATCGGGGCAGGCAAGGTTCTGTCCGGTCTGGTACGACGCATTGACCCCGAAGTTTCGACCCTTTCCATCGGCACCCCGGCGGATATCGAAACCTTTCTGAAATCCCTCTAAAGCAGGTTTACACAACATGTTCCGACTGGATGGAAAAACCGCACTCGTAACGGGTGCTTCCGGTGGCATTGGCAGCGCCATTGCCAAAACACTGCATGCTCAGGGCGCCAAAGTTGTTCTGTCTGGCACGCGTGAAGCCGTTATCCGCGAGCTGGCGGAAGAACTGGGGGAAGGGGCATTTTATGCCGCTGCCAACCTGAGCGAGCCATCAGAAGCAGATGCCCTGATTGCAAAAGCAGAAGAAGTTGCCGGCGCACCGCTGGATATTCTGGTCAACAACGCAGGCCTTACGCGTGACACGCTTGCCCTGCGCATGAAGGACGAGGACTGGAATCAGGTTCTTAATGTTGACCTAGCAGCCCCATTCCGCCTTTGCCGGGCCACACTTAAGGGTATGCTGCGCCGCCGGGCAGGCCGCATTGTCAATATTGCCTCTGTTATTGGCACAACCGGCAATGCCGGGCAGGCCAATTATGCCGCAGCCAAGGCAGGCATGGTGGGCATGAGCAAATCTCTGGCGCAGGAAGCAGGCTCGCGCGGGGTCACGGTCAACGTGGTGGCTCCGGGCTTTATTGTCACCCCCATGACGGACGTGCTGCCAGATGCACAGAAGGAAAAGCTCCTGTCCTCCATTCCGCTTGCGCGCCTTGGCCAGCCGGAAGATGTTGCCTCCGCCGTGCTGTATCTGGCATCGGACGAAGCGCGGTGGGTAACCGGCGCTACGCTGCATGTTAACGGCGGCATGGTGATGGCCTGAGCACACGAAAAGCATATGCACCGCTAGAACAGGTGGTGCAAAATGCTTTAAGATGTGCCACACATGCAGCGCAACCACGCTGTTTTGGGCTTGCGACAGATGTATTTGTCCGGTTTGCCTTGGCGTGGAGAGATAAAACGTGCTAATCGCGCGCAACACCTTACTGCTGGACCGGAATGGGGCGGGCATCTACCCACCAGGTTCTCTACCAGCGACAAGGTCCATCGCGGATTAAACACCTGAACAACCTGCCATTTTCGGTAGGCAGGCATATGGGATAGAAAGACAGATGAGCGAAATCGCTGATAAGGTTAAGAAAATCGTGGTCGAGCATCTCGGCGTCGAGGAAAGCAAGGTCACTCCGGAAGCGTCTTTCATTGACGATCTGGGCGCTGACAGCCTTGACACCGTTGAGCTGGTGATGGCGTTTGAAGAAGCCTTCAATGTCGAAATCCCTGAAGATGCCGCTGAAAAAATCACCACGGTGAAAGACGCCATCGACTATATCGAAAAGCAGAAAGCCGCCTGATTTCAGGCCATCTGCCTTAAATTACAGGGTTATGGTCCCTCAGATGGCTGAGGGACCAGATATGTGTCGAATGGGGAGCGGGCTGGTTTGTTGCTTTCGGCCGGAATGAATTCTGGACGGAGACGCGTTGTCGTCACCGGCATGGGCATCGTCGGGCCTCTCGGCCTCGGTGTCGAAAACGTATGGTCACGTCTGATCGCAGGCGAGAGCGGGATTGGTAAAATCACGCAGTTCGATGCGAGTGATCTACCTGCACAGGTTGCAGGGGAGGTCCCGAACGGACCGCGGGAGGAAGGTAAACTCACGCTATCCGAGTGGGTGCCAACCAAAGACCAGCGCAAGATGGACCGCTTTATCCATATGGGCTTGGTTGCCGCAACGGAAGCGGTTGAGGATTCCGGCTGGAAACCTCAGACCGAAGAAGAAAAATGCCGCACCGGTGTTATGATCGGTTCTGGCATTGGCGGCCTGCAAACCATCTATGACGCCTCCATTACCGTGCATGAAGGGCGTGCAAAGCGGCTGTCGCCGTTTTTCATTCCTTCTGCCCTGATCAATCTTGTATCCGGGCACGTTTCCATCAAATACGGTTTTCAGGGGCCCAACCATTCGGTTGTGACTGCCTGTGCAACCGGCGTTCATGCCATTGGTGACGCAGCCCGTCTGATCATGTTTGGCGATGCTGACGTTATGGTTGCCGGTGGGGCTGAAGCCACGGTTTGCCCGCTGGGTATTGCCGGGTTCTGCTCTGCGCGCGCCCTTTCCACCGGCTTTAACGCAACACCGCAGCAGGCTTCCCGCCCGTGGGACAAAGACCGTGATGGCTTTGTCATGGGCGAAGGCTCGGGCATTGTTGTGCTTGAAGAATATGAGCACGCCAAAGCCCGTGGTGCCAAAATCTATGGTGAAGTCATCGGTTACGGCATGTCCGGCGATGCGTACCATATTACGGCACCCTCGGAAGGGCATTACGGTGCTTACCGCGCCATGCGCTCTGCCCTGCAAAGTGCAGGCCTGACCACGGCCGACATCAACTACGTGAATGCTCATGGCACCTCGACCATGGCAGATGATCTTGAGCTGGAAGCTGTGGAACGTCTGTTTGGCGATGACGCCAAAAAGCTGGCCATGTCTTCCACCAAATCTGCTACGGGGCATCTGCTCGGGGCGGCTGGCGCTGTGGAGGCAATTTTCTCCATTCTTGCCATCCGGGATAACGTGGCACCACCCACGCTTAACCTGGACAGCCCCTCGCGCGAGAGCGTGATCGACCGTGTGGCGCATACAGCGCAACAGCGTCCGATCAACATTGCCCTGTCCAACAGCTTTGGGTTTGGCGGGACAAATGCCAGCCTGATCGTGCGTGGCGTCTAAGCGTAAAAAAACATCTTCTCCTCCTTCAGGCCGCAGTAAACTTTCCTGTTTTCTCAAGTGGTCTGGAGGAGGCGTTTTTGTTCTTGCCGCAGGCATGGGGCTTACCGCCTTTTTAGGCTGGCAAAGCTATACCTGCCCCGGACCGTTATCCACTGATCAGGATATTGTGGTCCCACACGGCAATTATGCCACGACCTTATCTTCCCTACAAAATGCTGGCGTTGTTCCCACAAACTGGTGGAGCGGTCGCGTTTTTTTAAGTGCTGTTGCCCTGACCCGCCGGGATGGACAACTACATGCGGCGGAATTGCACTTCCCCGCCTATGCCTCCATTGCACAGACATTATGGATTTTGCGGCACGGGAAGCCTGTCCAGCATAAGCTGACCATCCCCGAAGGGCTGACAGCATGGCAGATTCAAGCTCTGGTCCAAGCTGCGCCGTTATTAACGGGGGACACTCCTCTACCAGAGGAAGGAAGCACTCTCCCGCAGACCTATACCTACCTGCGCAACAGTTCACGCAAGGACCTGCTGGCCCATATGCAAACCAGCATGGCGCAGACATTAAAACAGGTCTGGGCAGAAAGAGAGAGCGGTTTACTGCTTGGCAACCCGCAAGAGCTGGTTACGCTGGCATCTGTTATTGAAAAAGAAACAGCCCTGCCAGATGAACGCCCATCGGTCGCCCGTGTCTTTTACAACCGCCTGCAAAAGAACATGAAACTGCAGACGGACCCTACGGTAATCTACGCCATAACACAGGGGAAACCACCGCTGGATCGGTCCTTAACTCACACGGACCTCCAGACGGCCAGCCCTTACAACACCTATGTTTATACTGGCCTGCCACCGGGGCCGATCTGCTCCCCCGGCAAAGCTGCGCTGGAGGCTGCGGCTCACCCTGCAAAAGGCGATATGCTGTATTTTGTGGCAAATGGAGCGGGCGGGCATAACTTTGCAGCCACACTGGGTGACCACAACCATAATGTTTTGCTGTTACGCAAACAAAAAACCAGCCACTAATACCGCAAGGCGTAAAGTGGCTGGTGCAATCTGCGCAAGTATGTTGTTAGCGGGAGCCTGAACGGGCAGGGGAAAGATTTTCCTGCACAATCCCGCCACTTGGAGCGGTTACACCCGTGCTGTCACTATCAATGGCATCCGTTGTAGCGGCTGCACGAGGGGCTGTCGTGGTGGCAGTCTGCGCTCTGCGGGCATAACGCATCAGAATACTGCGCAGGGGGTCTGCATCCGGGTTGTTCACGCGCATGCTCACAACAATATCTTCCGGGCCAACGCTTTGTTTGTAATACGCCCGGTTTTCATCACTGTTAACAGTCAGTTTGCTCCCACCGAGTGATGCCCCGGCAAAAACGCCCTGAGACTTCTGTGCCACCAGAATATCCGTATTGCTGGCCCCAGCATTGGAACTGGCAACAGCAGAACTCATATTGGCAAAAGAAGCACCCGCATTGGTACCAAACTGGAACTGGCTGTCCAGCAGTGCCTGAAGGCCACGATCCGTCATGATGAAGAAAACGATCTGGGAACTCTGCACGCCAAACTGGATGCCAAAGGAAGCAGAACTCAGTTTGTAAAAGGCGGGGTCAGACCAGGAACCACGCGCATCTTTTGCCAGCAGCACGCATTCCCCATGTGCACCGCCAAATGCGATGGACATCCGGAACATGGACGGGCAGACCATAACCGCACGCGCCTTGGCCAGATTGCTCACCAAGGCGCTCTGGCCGGTTGCGCCCAGAAAAATATCCTGCACAGTCAGGGCTGCTTTATCAACAGTAGCCTGCGCAGTATCCGCTGCCTGCGCACACGCCCCCACGCCGGGAGCCAGCATGGTTGCGGCCAGAACCAGAGAAACTGAAGACAGCCGTTTAAATAAATGCATTCCGGGTTTCTCCACGATAAGTCCGGTAAATTAGCGTTTAAAAAAGCATGCTTTTGTGGCGCGAGAAAGGCCAGTTTTTGTTTTGTTTTTATTCCAGCGGAATGGACACAGCCTTGGCCAGTACAGGGCCAATATGCGGGTTGGCTGCCAGAATGGTCGCCCCACCTGTTAACCCGCCATTTTGCAGAAAGGGGGAAACAACTGCCCCGGCTTCGGCCAACAAGGGCAGGGCGGCGGCCACGTCCCACAGGTTGATAACAATTTCAATGTATCCATCAAGCCGGCCACTGGCCACGTCGGCCAGTGCCAGCGCGCCGCACCCGCCAGAACGGGGCATGGTACCCAGTTCCATAATGGCATCCATCTTGTCCATGAACACGGGTTTGGGCACGCGGCCACTCCACCCCATTTCGATCATGGAGCGGGCGGGGTCTTTTATGGGGGAAGCCTTAATGGGCTTCCCATTCAAAAATGCTCCGTACCCACGTAATGCCGTATAAACCTCGCCCAATGCCGGGGCATCTATAACACCGGCCACGGGTTCGTCCCCGTCCATCAGGCCGAGGGAGACACACCACCGGCAGCGGCCACGGGCGTAATTGGACGTACCATCAATCGGGTCCACAACCCAGCGCAGGCTCCCTGTGCGGCTTACGCCACCTTCCTCCCCCAGAAAGCCATCTTCGGGAAAAAGAGCCTGCATGCGCTGTGCAATAAAGGCCTCGACTGCACCATCTGTTTCCGTCAGCCAGTCCTGTGCGGACTTCAGCTCCCCCTGCGGTCCGCCCGGCGGTGGCCGCATGGACATGGCCAGGCGGGCGGCATCATGCACAACAGCCCGGGCGGCTTCCAGTCGGTAGGCTAGGGCGGGGCTGGGGAGGGCTGGCATGGAAATGGCTACTCCAACAAAAATTCACATGCGGCCACCATACCGCCAAGCCCGTGGCAGAGCGACCCGCTTTATGCGCCATCCGTTTGCATGTCAGATATTTTTATAAACAGCTCTTGTGGCAGCCCATCTATGGCAGCAATCATCCGAACCGCATGACCTGACGGCAACACCCCTTAACGGTACAGCTCTTTAGCCCAGCGCCTGTGCAACCAGAGCCAGCTTGATGGATTTTTGCGGATCCATTCTTCTAAGCGGTTATTCACCATCTGCACCAGTATCTGCAAATCCTGCCGTTTATCCCCTGTATCGGGGAGTTCCAGAGGCGCTTCCACAACAATACGCAAGCGGGCAGGCCCCAGACGTTCCACATAACCGGGAATAACCGGGCAGCGGTAACGTAACGCCATGGCGGCAAGTGCTGGGGCAGTCATGCTCGGGCGATTGAAAAATGTGGCTTCAATCCCGTCGTTCATTTTCTGGTCCACCAGCATGCCCACACGCCCTCCGCCAGACACATAGGCCAAGGCTCCCCGAGCACCCTTTGCCCCTTTGGCAAAAAGGGGAACAGGCGTATCGCCCATGGCTTTGTTCCGCAGCGAACGGAGCAGGGCATCAACCAGCGGGTTAGCCGCAGCACGGTAAAACGATGCAAAAGGCGTGCCATGCCGCGCCACAGCAGGGGGCAGCATTTCCCAGTTACCAATATGGCCTGATACAAACAGAACGGGCCCACCCCGCAACGCCTGCTGCGCCAGATGTTCCGCTCCCTGCACCTCAAACCCCGGCCCTGCGGGAGTGTTCTCCTGCAAGGCAGAAAGATGCGGCAGTTCGCCTATAGTCCGGCCCAGATTTTCCCACACACCGCGCACAATGCGCTTGTGGTCCTGTTGATCCAGTTCCGGCATGGCCAGTTCCAGATTACGCCTGATAATCCGCGATGTAGGAAGCCACGGGCCAAGAGCACGGCAAAACAGGCCAAGCAGACTGGAAGAATGGTCAGGGCGCAAACGCTCCAGCAGCCACAGCAGCGCAAATGCTACCCAGGCTTCCAGCCGGTACCGTACGGCCACGCTCCGGGCCTTCATGCCCGGGCGGCCAGAAACATATCCAGCAGGCGTTCAGGCACCGTTGGGTCCTGCCAGACAAGCCGCACACCGACCTCAGCCACATTTTTACGAAAATCGGGAGGCAGGCGCATGGCATCCTTGGGGGTTGTAACAAGTTGTGCGTCCAGCCCATTGGCCAATGCCAGAAGCCGCTCTATATCACGCCGTTTATACGCGTAATGGTCGGGGTAAGGAAGGGCGCGGGCAAGGCTTAAACCAGCCCCTTGCAAACCCTTAAAAAACTTCTCCGGCCGGCCTATGCCCGCAAACGCCACACATGGGCGGTTCACAACGCTTGGTGGAATAGCACACTGTTCCAGATCAGCCCATAAAACGGGCAGGGCAGCCATATGCTCAACGGCTCCGGTCTGGTCCGCCCCTATCACCAGCAGCGCATCGGCTCGGGCCAGAGCATCCCCGACCCTCTCACGCAGTGGGCCTGCGGGGAGGACGCGCCCATTCCCAGAACCCACTGCCCCATCGATGACCAGAAGCGAGAAGGTTTTCTGCAAAGACGGGTTTTGAAACCCATCATCCATAATCAGGCAATCTGCCCCGGCCTGCACGGCATGGCGTGCGGTAACACTACGGTCCCCACCAACCCAGACAGGGCAATACTCCGCCAGCAATAACGGCTCATCCCCCACCTGCCGCGCAGTGTGCCGGGCAGGGTTAACCCGGATGCCATTGGCCTCACGCCCGCCGTAACCGCGCGTCAACACATGCGGGTTACGCCCCCGCGCGCTCAGGCGCTGCACCAGATCAATAACCACCGTGGTTTTGCCCACACCCCCCACACTCACATTGCCGCAGCACAAGACCGGCACGGGAGCCTGCCAACCCGACCTGCGCATTCTGCGGCGCGCAATACCCGCAACACCCCATGCCAGGGGCGCGAGCAGCGTGGGCCAGAAGCGGGCCTGAGGATTGCCCCAGAATGCAGGAGGGGTCAGCCTTACCATATGAGTTCCAGAATCTGGTGGGCCAGATCATCGGGCAGGGTTGCGTTAACCGTTGCCACGGCCTGTGCCTGCTGTGCCAGCACAGCCCGCGCATCAGGGCAGGAGAGCATCCTTACAACCCATGCGGCCAGAGACTGCTCATCCTGCACATCCTGCACGCACTCATGCAGTGCCTGATAGGCTTCCTCAAAATTATGGACCCGCGGGCCTGTTGCCACCACACAGCCAAGGCGTGCGGGCTCAAACGGGTTATGTCCTCCACCGGGGCAGACCGGCAGGCTGTTGCCAATAAAGGTACAATCCCCCAGCCTGAAGAATAGTCCCAGTTCGCCCAGCGTATCACACACCCAAAAAGCATCTCGCTCTGTAGGCAGGGCATTCTGCGCCCGCCTTGGCGCTGAGTTTAAACGGGATGAAATGTCTGCCCCGCGCTCGGGGTGACGCGGCACAATAATGCTCAGCAGGTTGGGGTATGTCTGGCGAATAATGTGTGCTGCACGCGCTATGACCTCCTCCTCCCCCGCATGGGTGGAGGCGGCTACAAATACGGGACGTTCCCCTATGACTGCCCGCAAATCGGCCAGAACCTGAGCATCCACGGGCAAAGGAGGGGCCGCGGTTTTCAGGTCTCCCGGAGAGAGTTGTGAGAGCGCTCCCAAAGACCGCAGGCGCTGTGCATCCTCCTCCGTCCGGGCAGAAACCCATGCAAACGGGGCCAGCATGCGCTGCGCAACACCGGGCACACGCTGCCAGAACCGGAAGGACGATGCAGACATCCGCCCGTTGACCAGCACAACAGGCAGGTTACGGGCGTGGCATGCCCCCAGTACCGTGGGCCACAACTCACTCTCGGTAAAAACAGCGGCCTGTGGTGCCCAATGGTTTAAAAACCGCTGGCACCACCTTGGTACATCCAAGGGCATGAACTGATGTACAACCCGGTCGTGCGCAAAGCGCTGCGCCACAATGGTGCTGGCTGTAACCGTGCCCGTTGTCACCAGTACAGTAATATGTGCGTTCTGCCGCAAACAAGCCTGCACCAGCGGCAGAATAGACAAAGCCTCTCCCACACTGGCGGCATGAAACCACAAGAGTTTGCCAGACGGGCGAGGGCAGGTGGCAAAACCCATTTTTTCGCGCACCCGGCCGGCGACTTCCTTCCCCTTGCTCTGCCGCCAGCGCAGATAAAGCGGAAGGGCTGGTGCCAGCAACGCCCCCACACCTTTCCATATATGCGAAGGGCATGTGACCTGCGGCCGGAGAGCAATATGCCCGGCGGCTGCGTGCTGCTGCTCCACCCGAGCCTGCTCCATAAGGTTGTTCATGTGGGTTTGCAGGTTAAAGGCCGGATCCTGCATCTGGCAATCCGGAGTAGGCCATAAAGGTGCGCCGCTCACAAACACACCGCGCCCAAAAGGAAGGGGGAAAAACATTTTATCCCATGATTTAAGTCGTATGGCCCGGCAGGATGCCCCCATGGGAATAACAGGTTTGCCCACCAGCCGCGCTAGCGCTTCGGCCCCCTGCTGTGTCTGCCTACGTGGCCCACATGGCCCATCGGGGGTGATGGCAACCAGACAACCATGCAGCAGGCTGGCGCGCATACGCAACATGGCCGCAGCGCCGCCCTTGCTTTTACCTCTGGTATTTGATGAACCGGCTATGGACCAGATCCGCCACGGCGCAACCACATCGGCTATCACCCGGCCATCGCTGTTGCGGCTCACCAGAACCCGCAGATGCACTGCGGGATTCTGGCGCTCAGCCCACCACCACAAGGCGGGAGTTAGGGGCAGCACCTCATGCCAGAAAGCCACAACGGCTGTCCGCCCCTCCTGACTGGTCAGGTAAAGGTAGGATTGCGGGTCAATTTTAAAGGTCCATCGCGTGGTCCGCAATGCGAACCCGAGGTAGGCCCGGATGGCCCCCACAACAATGGAACGAAAAAGCCCGCTTGCACTCTTCCACACCCGTGGCACAGCCATACTCTCAGGGAGTCAGGAACCGCCTGAATGCAAATCCTTCCGGGCGTTCGTTCAGAACGGACGGCTGGTAGGCAACCGTTATCCGCTCATGCGCCTGCTGCCACACCGCCAGATCGCTCTGCTCGGGAATAACAAGCTGGCTAACACCACAGCGGAGCAGGAACTCATACTGATCCGGCAGAAAATGCCCCGTTACACGCACGGCACCGGCAAAATGCAGATGCTCGCGCAAGGAGCGGGCCTGTGTAAATGCCCGCCCATCCCGGAAAATAGGAAAATTCAGGCTGACAAGGTCAAGGCGGGGCAGGGCTTCCTTTAGGTCGCTCACCCGCTCGTCAGGCTTGAGCACAATGCCCAGACGCCCTTTGCCATTCCGCCCAAGCCCTTCGGACAACCGGGAAAGAGGCAGCAGAATGTCGCCATCAGGTAGGGGCTGGCCATCCTCAACCAGCGTCCATCCATCCTGTACAATCTGACCGTTCTCAAGCAGTGGCATAAGCTGCGTCCTTGAATGGCGCGGCGCCTAGGCGGCGGCAGGTTTCAATAAAACGTTCGCCCGGCTTGCGCTGGACCAGATAGGTATCAACAATTCTGGCAATTGCATCAACCGTTTCATCCTCCGACATGGCCGAGCCAATAATCTGGCCGATGGAAGCATCTTCCCCGCTATTACCGCCCAGAGTGATCTGGAACGCTTCTTCCCCACGTTTATCAACACCCAGAATACCAATATGCCCGGCGTGGTGATGACCGCAGGCATTGATGCAGCCTGAAATATTCAGCCGGAGCGCGCCAATTTCCTGCTGCAGGGCAGCGTTGGAGAAGCGCTGGCTCAGCTTCTGGGCAATGGGAATGGAACGGGCATTGGCCAGTGCGCAGTAATCCAGCCCCGGGCAGGCAATAATATCGGTTATCATGCCGATATTGGCCGTGCCCAGACCATTGGCGCTGAGCACCTGCCACAGCGCAAACAGGCTATCCTTGCGCACATGCCCCAGCACCACGTTCTGCAGGTGTGTAATCCGCAGTTCGCCGAAGCTGTACTGGTCCGCCAGATCTGCCAGCAGGTCCATCTGGGCAGATGTAACATCCCCCGGAATACCACCCGCAGGCTTGCACGAAATGGTTACACTGCAATACCCGTCCTGCTGGTGCGGGTGGGTATTGGTGCCTACCCATGCGGCAAAGGCTGGGTCCACCTTGGTCTGGGCTGCCAGCTGGGCAGTACCGGCAGAGGCATCCTCAAACACTGGGGTGGCAAAGCGGGCGCGAATGGCAGCCACGACTTCGGGCTGCAAACGGTACCGGCTGCGATCCATGGCCATGAACTCGGCATTGACCTCATCACGGAACGCGCCAAGGCCCAGAGCCTGCACAAGGATTTTAATCCGGGCCTTGTAAATGTTATCGCGCCGCCCGTACGCATTATAGACGCGCAGAACAGCTTCCAGGTACGCGATAAGGTCTTCTTCTGGCAGGTCATCGCGCAGTTTTACGCCAATAACCGGGGTACGCCCCAGACCGCCGCCAACATAGACCTCGAACACCGCACGCCCATTTTCTCCCTTGCGTGCGAGCAGCCCAATGTCATGAAAACGGGCGGCAACACGGTCCTGCGCACTGCCCGAAATGGCAATTTTGAATTTACGCGGCAAAAACGTAAATTCGGGGTGCAGGGTGGACCACTGGCGCAGAATTTCCGCATGTACGCGCGGGTCCAGAACTTCATCACGGGCAGCACCGGCAAACTGGTCGGATGTGACGTTGCGGATGCAGTTCCCGCTGGTCTGGATGGCGTGCATTTCTGCGTCAGCCAGAATATTCAGAATATCAGGCGTATCTTCCAGCCGGATCCAGTTGAACTGGATATTCTGGCGCGTGGTAAAGTGCCCGTAATCCCGGTCATATCGCCGGGCAATATGGGCCAGCGTGCGCATCTGGTTGGCACTGACAATACCATAAGGAATAGCCACCCGCAGCATGTAGGCATGCAGTTGCAGGTAAAGGCCGTTCATCAGGCGCAGGGGTTTGAACTCATCTTCACTCAGGGCGCCAGAAATCCGGCGTTGCACCTGATCACGGAACTGTTCGACCCGCTGTTTGAGGAATGTACGGTCAACCGCGTCATACGCATACCGGCCGACGTCTGCTGGGGGCTGGGGAGAGTGGGGCATGGTTTTGGTCCGTCGGGTTTTATTCAGGAGCCACTTGCAGCAGCGGGGGCGGGCTGCCAGAGGGGCGTAAATTCAGCATGAACACTCGGGCCTGCGGCACGGATACGCTCGCGCGTAGTGCGGGGGCGCGGGCCGTGCGCGGTCTCTTCCACCTGCACACCGTAAACCCCCACCACATTATCCGCCCCTGCACGGGCATTTTGGGAACGTAGCAGGTCTTCCATTCCGTCATTGGGGAACAGGCATGCCTGACCAATGGTCAACTGCCATTTTCCCTGCGCATCCAGCCAGACAATCCGGCCATCAAGCAGACGGTTGGCTGTAACAACACTACAGCCTTCACTATCACGACGATTATTCCTGCGATCCACGCTCATACCTTTCCGCGTATTCCACGACAGAAAATTACATAAATTTTCGTCTTTATCAACATATCACGCATCAGACGCGTATCATGCACACAAAAGTCCCTGACGGAACAGGCGGGAGCGGCTGATGTCCAGCGCGACACCCTGCACCTGCACATCGGCCTCATCCACCGGGCGGTAAAACGGCACAACCCGCTCCCCAAGCTGGAGCGTATAATGCCTGTAGCCATTCCGCGTGCCCCGGGGGGCTGCGTAAATGCTCAGCACGTCCTGTTCCGATGCCGGCTTTTGTATGTTCATTTCATACGGGCGGATCATGGCAACGGCAGGGCCGTCTGTCACACCCTCGGGAACAGCGAAAGGCAGGACCAGCGCGTCATCCAGGATCATGCGGCCATGCCGGACTTCCCCGGGGAAAGACACGGCTTCCCCCAGAAACTCCATCACAAATTCGGTCGCGGGCTGCTCATCCAGATCCATGGGGGAGGCATCCTGCACAATTCTGCCGGACTGCATGACCACAATACGGTCCGCCACCTCAAGGGCTTCTTCCTGATCATGCGTGACCAGAATGGTGGTCAGGCCCAGCGTATCGTGCAGTTCACGCAGCCATGTCCGGATAGAACGGCGTACAATGGGGTCCAGCGCACCAAAAGGTTCGTCCAGCAGCAGAACGCGCGGCCCTGTTGCCAGCGCGCGCGCGAGTGCCACACGCTGCCGCTGGCCACCCGACAGCTTGGCTGGGTGCTTGCCCCCCATGCCCTGCAATTGCATCAGTTCCAGCAGTTCTTCCACCCGCCGGGCAATCTGGGCGCGGGCAGGGCGCTCCGCACGGGGCTGCACATCCAGCCCAAAGGCAATGTTGCGTGCGACCGTCATATGCGGGAACAGGGCATAGTTCTGGAACACAAACCCCATGCGGCCCGCACGGTCCTTTACGCTGGTCATGGGGCTATCATCCAGCAGGATGGACCCACTGCTGCAGTTGTCCAGCCCGGCTATGGCGCGCAGCAAGGTTGTTTTGCCAGCCCCCGAAGGCCCGACCAGAGCAACAAACGCACCATCGGGCACTTTGAGGGACACGTTATCCAGCAGTGGCTGCCGCGCGCCCGGAACCAGACGAACCAGATTGCAGACCTCAATACTCACGCCTTTTTCTCCTGCAATCTTGCAAGCCATTCCGGTGCGGACCTGAGCAGAACCGCACTCATGGCCATAAGCGCCAGCAGAGCGGCCATGGTAAAGGCCGCGACTGACTGGTAGCCGTTATAAAGATTTTCAATATGCAACGGCATGGTTTCCGTCTCACCCGGTATATGGCCGGACACGACCGATACCGCCCCGAACTCCCCCAGAGCACGGGCAGTTGTCAGCAACACGCCGGAAAGCAGAGCCCCGCGTACACCCGGCAGGGTGACATGCCACAGAACCTGCCAAAACCCGGCTCCCGCCAGAACAGCAGCTTCCTCCGCATCACGCCCCTGCACCTCCATGACCGGCATGACCGTGCGCACGACATAAGGCAGCGTCACAAACAATGTGGCCAGAATAATACCCGGCACGGCAAAAGCGATATGGATATTCCACCGCTCCAGCAGCGGCCCAAACCACCCTTGGGCACCAAACAGCAGCAACCAGACAAGCCCCGAAACAACGGGCGAAATGCTCAGCGGCAGTTCCACCAGAATTTGCAGGAACTGCCGCCCCGGAAAGCGAAACTTGACCAGCACCCACGCTGCCAGAATACCAAAGAGGGTATTGAGTACAACAGCCACAACACTCACGCGCAGTGTCAGCCAGATAGCAGCCTGTGCATCGGGGTCCGACAACGTGGCCAGAGATGCCCCAACGCCATCCTTGAGCGCTTCGGTCAGCACCAGTGCCGGGGGGGTCACAAGCACGACAAGAATAAAAAGCCAGCTTGCAGCCCATACCACATAACGGGTCATGCTGGTTCACTCCACACGGCAAAGCGACGGCGCACACCACCGATCAGTGCGAGCGAAAGAAGTGAGACGCACAACAGCACAAGGGCAATGGCGGTAGCACCCGGATAATCAAACTCCTGCAACCTGACCACGATCAGCAGAGGTGCGATTTCGCTTTTAAACGGCTGGTTACCCGCAATAAAAATAACGGACCCGTATTCCCCAATGCCACGGGCAAAAGCCAGACCAAACCCGGTTATGAGCGCGGGTAAAACGGGGGCAGCAATAATGCGCACAAAAATCTGCCATGGCCTTGCCCCCAGCAGATGTGCGGCTTCCTCCAGTTCCTGCGGCAGGTTGCGCAGGACCGGTTCCACTGCACGCACTACAAAGGGCAGCCCCACGAACATAAGTGCCAGCACAATGCCAGCCTTGTTGTAGGAAACACTGACCCCGAAAACCGCCAGCAGGGACCCCAGCCACCCGTGCGGCCCATAGAGCGTTGCAAGCGTAATGCCTGAAACGGCCGTAGGCAGGGCCAGCGGCAGGTCGATCAGCGCATCTGCCAGACGGTGCCCCGGCAGGTTACCCCGCGCCAGAGCCCAGGCCAGCAGCAGCCCGCATGGTATGTTGCATGCCGCAGCAATAGCTGCGCACGAAAAACTCGTCCACAATGCCGCCAGCATGCGGCTGTCATGCAAGGCAGACAGCATGGAGCCGGTGCCGCCCTGCCACGGATAAACCAGCAGGGTAGAAAGAGGCAGAATGATAAAAAAGCCCGTCCACGCCAATGTTAGCGTGAGCGACAGCCTGTAGCCGGGCAGGGCAGAGCCGCCAGCCCTAAAAAAAGCAAGACGCGACAGAGTCATGACATGGCACTCATATATCTGCCTGCCCACCTTTTAAAAATCGTACCTTACAGGCGAACAAGAGCGCCTGAAAAGTGGCCACCACGACCTTTATGCCGCAGCGGCCATTCTTGCTATAATATCAGGACCGTGCGCGGGCGCTGCCACCGGAACGCACACTGCCTTCCACGAAGGAAACAAGCTGGGAGACCGCTTTTTCCACGCTCCCATTGCCTGTTGCCACACGCAGGGCAGGGGCCTGCGGGGCTTCATACGGAGCATCAATGCCCGTAAAGCCGCTAATTTTCCCTGCACGGGCCGCAGCATACAGGCCTTTGGGGTCACGCTGTTCGCAGGTACCCAGATCGGCATCCACAAACACTTCCTCAAACCCTTCACCAATAATCTGGCGGGCCAGTTCGCGGTCTGAACGCAGGGGGGAAATCAGGGCAACCAGCACCACCTGCCCGGCATCGCGCAGAATACGCGCGACCTCTGCCGCACGGCGCACGTTTTCGGTCCGGTCGGCTTCGGCAAAGCCAAGGTCCTTGCACAGCCCTGCACGCAGCGTGTCCCCGTCCAGCACGCTTACGTCCACACCTGCGGCAAACAGAGCATTTTCTGCAGCCCGCGCCAGCGTGCTTTTACCCGCACCCGACAGCCCGGTAAGCCAGAACACACTGCCTTTGTGGCCCTTAACGCGCTGGCGGTCCTGCGTGGTCACAGCACTGGCACTTGGGTGAATGGCTTTATCGCCCACGGCAATTTCTGCCGGGCCAATAAGGGGAGCCCCCCCTACAATACGCTGCTGCAGGTCCACCAGAACACCACGCCCGTCCGGCGTGCCCGGTGCAAAGGCATCGAACTGAATGTTCTCTGCTGCGGCAAGCGTGATTTCAGCAAAGCCTTCGGGTGGCACTTCCGTGCCGGGGTGCATGGTCAGATCGTCCAGATTAACAACGGACTCAATGCTGGTCACGGTCACCGCATGTTCGGCCGTGGCCAGCCGCAGGCGGAAGCTCTCACCCACACGCAAAGGCTCCTGCCGCAGCCAGAACAGGCGGGTCCGCACGCGTGATGCCTGAGTGGGCGGGGTGTCCACATGGTGCAGCAGATCGCCCCGATCGGGAATAACATCAGGCTCCAGCGTAACCGCAATGGATTGGCCTGCCGAAGCACTCACATGCGGGGCAGTGTGCCAGCCTTCAATCGAGGCAATGCGGGCAGGGGTTTTCTGGGTGCCAATAACAACCGTATCACCCACACGCACCCGACCGCGCTCAATACGGCCAGCCACGTAACGCTTGTCCCCAAAGCGATAAACGTCCTGCACGGGCAGGCGCAGCGCCAGTTCCGAGCGGGAAGCGGGCGTGGGCACACGTGCCAGTGCTTCGGTCAGGGTTGGGCCGTTGTACCAGGGCATGCGGTCGGAGCGGCTGGCAATGTTGTCCCCATCCCGGGCGGAGGCGGGAACAAAATAGGCAGCTTCCAGCCCCAGCTTGCCCAGAAGTTCGTTAACCGAAACCTCAACAGCTTCAACCTTGGCCTGATCGAACTCAAGCAGGTCCACCTTGTTGAGCAGAACAATAACATGCCTGATCCCGATCAGATGCAGCAGCATGGCGTGGCGGCGGGTCTGCTCACGTGCACCTTCCACGGCATCCACCACCAGCACGGCGGCCTCTGCATCGGCCGCACCGGTAATCATGTTCCGCAGGAACTGGCGGTGGCCGGGAGCATCCACAATAACGTATTCGCGCGAACCCAGCCGGAAGGGAATGCGCGTGGAATCAACCGTAACGCCCTGATCACGCTCGATCTGCAAGGAATCGAGCAGGAAGCTCCATTCAATCTTCAGGCCGCGCTTTTTGGAGGATTCAATGATCTGGGCAACCTTGCCGTCCTGCAGGTTATCCGTGTCATGCAAAAGACGCCCGATAAGCGTGGATTTGCCGTGGTCAACATGCCCCACGATAACGATAGGGGTTGCGGCATCCTGAGAGGAAGAAATCGTATCACTCATTTTCGTTTTTTCCGATCCACGCTCTATCAGAGATAACCAGCTACGCGCAGGCGTTCAAAGGCATCTTCGGATTCATGATCCATGGCCCGGCCCGAACGCTCAGACGTTTTGGTTGTTTCCAGCTCTGCAATAACTTCTGCCAGAGTTGCGGCATTGCTTTCCACGGGGGAGGTAATGTCCGCATCGCCCAGAGAGCGGTAACGCTTGCCGTTTTTGGCAAAATACAGGTCAACCAGCGGAATGCCTTCGCGCTCGATGTAACGCCAGATGTCAATCTCGCGCCAGGACAGGAGCGGATGCACACGGATATGCATACCTTCCTCGTGCGGGGTGGCATACTGGTCCCAGAATTCGGGCGGCTGGTTGCGAATATCCCATTTGTGGCTTGCACCACGCGGGCTGAACACGCGTTCCTTCGCACGGGTGCCCTGCTCATCACGGCGGATACCGGCAATAACACCCTGCAATTTGTGCTTTTCGATCATGGCGGCAAGGCCAGCGGTCTTGCGGGCGGCAGAACGGGCAGCAGGCGGCAGGGAGGGGTCCATTTCCTCTACCGGCGGGCAATCACCCAGCAGCAGGTCCAGTTCCCATTTTTTGGTATATTCGTCCCGGAACTGGTACATTTCGGGGAATTTTTTACCCGTATCCACATGCATGACAGGGAAGGGGACGCGCCCGAGGAACGCCTTTTTGGCCAGCCAGACCATAACATTGGAGTCCTTCCCCAATGACCACAGCATGGCAAGCGGCTTTAGCTTACGATAAGCCTCCCGCAGAATAAAAACGCTCTGAGCTTCCAGTTGATCAAGATGATCCATGTTCCACGACCCTGTAGTTTTAACGGGTAAGGCTGATGTTTTAGAATGCAGTACGGCAGGTTATCCTGCGACGTGAATCCCACATTCGGTTTTGTTCAGGCCAGACCAGCGGCCTGACCGGGCATCTTCATGCCCATCCACCGGACGCGTGCATGGCGCACACCCAATGGATAAATATCCCTCGGCCACCAGCGGGTGCGGTGGCAAGGCGCGGCGCTGCATTTCTGCAGCAATATCCTGCGCACTCCAGAAGGCCAGCGGATTGATGCGGATTTGGCCATCGCCACGCTCTTCCACAATCTCCATTGCCGCGCGTGTGGCGGCTTGCCCACGCTTGCGGCCGGTTACCAGCACGTCGTACGGCAAGGAGGCAACATTCAGCGGCTCTACCTTGCGCAGTTTGCAGCAGGCATCGGGGTCAAAGGCCCAGAGTTCTCCCGTTGGGTCACGATCGCTGACCTGTTCGGGGGACGGGCCAATATCCTCAACATTACTCAACCCCAACACGTCGGCCAGCTCGCGCCGGTATGTGAGTGTCTGGGGGAAGTGCTTGCCCGTATTAAGGAACAGCACCTTCATGTCGCGTTCAGCCTCCGCTACAAAGGCGAGCAGCAGGGCGGATTCCGCGCCAAAGGACGACATAACCGCCAGCCGGTCACCCAGCAGAGCATGGGCCGTGCGCAGCAGACGAACGGGGTCATCCTGCACGGCACGCAACTGCTCGATAACACCTGTATTGTCAGAAGACAAAATATCCACAACCCATCACAGTGAATGACAGAACCTTATATAACTACTCCTTATAGATATATTTCCGCAAAAACAACATATAAAAATAGACAATCCTCCCCATCACGCACCACATTGCACTATTTTATTTTGTGCAATTTTTGCTCCAAGCCCGCTCCGGGACGCTAACCGGACAACGCACAATCAGCTTGTAACCACGGCTTATTCATCAGCATGGCCGAGGGCATTGTCTGGGCGCTTGATATGGCCAAATCTCGGCCAGAACACCGCCAACAACCACTGAATGCCTCTCAATCCATCGGAACGATCACTTATCAGGGCAGAGTTAAGCTAAAAGACAGGATACTCGACGCCAAATTCCGGGTTTTCAGGCCCATCTGATGCGCATACATGAACACCACAAACGATCCGCAGCATCCCATTTACGCACCCATTTTTGTTGGCATAATATATCTTATGCGATATTTGGCTGTGCGCATAAAATTGGACAATCCCATTTTGCGGGGCGGAAATATCCTTCCTGCCATAGTCTCACTCCGCATCATCCTGCACCGGAAAGCCATCACAGGCATAAGCTGTTGGAATTGCGAGGTTGCGATTGCCCAAAATGGAACAAAAAGACCAGATCCACAGCCCCCTCCCGCACTGAGGCCCCTCCTCCCCTCATTAGGGCTGATTTTTTCGCCACAGTTTATCTTGAGAAGCAGATTCAAAATGCGTGCAGGATTACCCATCCCATGGGATTGCTCCGCATCTTCCTGTCCTGAGTTTCCAATGTGGTCAGACTTTTCAATATCCTTTGACCACATCAGACTCAAACACCCGCAAAACAGGAAAATACCAGACTTAATAAAGCCTAAACGTGTGGATATAATAAACCAGTCCGTTCCATTCTTCATTGACGATAACAATTTGTATGGATCGTGCGCGCCTGCGCTCCCGGTCTGTGGCACGGACAATAAACGCCCCTTCTTCCGAGACGCGCCCTTCGACCTCCAGCTTGGCTCCCTTTCTCGCGGTTTTGAGCCAATTATCAATCTTATGGCCGTTTTCGTGGAGCACCCGGCCAATCACATCCTCCGCTTCTTTCGCCGATGCGAAGCATGAGACAGCCGGTCGTTTTTCCACGGTAAAGCGATATGCAATGCGTTCATCCGTCAGAGCAACATGGTTGGACAGCACATAACCACCCGCCCCCAAGTGGTTGAGCGGTTCCAGATCAATCTCTTTTCCCGCTTCCACTTCAGGATCATTCTGGAAACTAAACAGGACCGCACACCAGAATGCCCACAGGTTGGGCAAATCACCCCAGTCAGGCGGATCTGTAACCTTAGCTGTCGGGTCTATACCCAGCACAACCGAACTGACCCGCTGCAAGTCCTCTTTGCTGTATGCCAGCAATGTCTTTAATTCGTGAACTGTCTGAACTTTAAACGTCAGATCCCGCGTGTACGGTTCATCGTGAATAACATCGTACAGCGTTTCACCAAAAGTGTCGGCATCTTCACCAAACGCGCTCGCACCAAGGTTTTTCAGGCGCGGGAACATATCAAGAATATCGTCATCGGTGTGATGCGATAATACTATTGTGGTGCATGGCCTTAACCAAGGCTCAAGTTCTATATCCATGCCTCTTAACCTACAAGCTGGGCAAATCGGGTAATATCGATGTTCCCGCCCGACAAAAGTACACCCACACGCCGCCCCTGCCATTGCGGGGCTGCGGCAAGGGCCGCTGCCGGAGCAAGGCAGCCAGTGGGTTCCACTATAATTTTCATCCGCTCTGCCAGCAGGCGCATGGTGGCGGCCAAAGCGGCATCGTCCACCGTCACAATGTCGCGGACATAGCGCTGCATGAGTGCAAATGTTATGTCACCCACGCTTGTTGTCTGCGCGCCATCTGCAATTGTACGCGGTGCGGCAATTTTTACGATATGCCCTGCAGCCATGGATTGCCGGGCATCATCCCCTGCTGCAGGCTCCACCCCTATTACCGCACAATCAGGTGCCACTTCATGCGCAACAAGCGCGCAGCCCGAGGCCAGACCGCCGCCGCCAACAGGCACGAACAAGGCGTCCAGCGGCCCTGTTTCCTCCATAAGTTCCAGTGCTGCCGTGCCCTGCCCGGCAATAATGTCCGGGTGATTGAAAGATGGCAGCAGCGTTCCACCCCGTTCGGCCACAAGGCGTGCCGCAATTTCTTCCCGGTCCTGGGAATAGCGGTCATAGGTCACAACCTCCGCGCCATAGCCCCGCGTTGCGGCCAGTTTTACGGCGGGGGCATCTTCGGGCATGACAATTACGGCAGGCACTCTGGCCTCACGCGCGGCGCAGGCTATGGCCTGAGCATGATTGCCAGACGAAAACGCAATAATACCTTTCTGCCGCACATCTTCGGGTAGAGCCAAAATCGCGTTTGTGGCCCCCCGAAACTTGAAGGCCCCAACCCGCTGGAAATTCTCAGCCTTGAAGAACAGTTCAACACCGCTCAGCGCATTCAGGTAGCGTGACCTCAGAACAGGTGTGCGATGAGCCTGCCCTTTTATCCGGGCCGAAGCCGCAACCACGTCACTGAAAGTCGGCAGAACTGTCATCTTCAATTTTCCGGTTTCATCCACCGCAATGCGCATACGCGGGGTAGTTGGAGACGACGCTTACCTAGCACAGATATGTCCCCACCGTTATGCCCCAAAACAGGTTCTGGCGACTGATTCCGCCCAAAAATGCTCCTGCCTACAGCAGTCATTCCGTTGCGTGTTGCTGCTTGATAAGGTCCAGCAAAGCATCTGCAGCACGGCTCCGGTAACGCTCCTTATGCCGCAGACCGTAAAATGAGCGGGGTTTCACGTCCTGCGGCACAGCATGGAGCGTGCCCGCCAGCAACGCAGGAGCGACAACCAGCGAGGACAACGCCCCTATCCCTGCCCCGGCTTCTATGGCTGTACGGACTGCTTCGTTCGAGGGAAGAACGAGGCTTATGGTCATATCCTGCGGCGCAACCCCGAACTGTGCGAGGTAGTCCTCCAATGCCGCGCGGGTGCCAGACCCCTCCTCCCGCATGACCCACTGCGCGGCGCAAAGCCAGTCCCGACTGATTTTGTGGGGAAGCTCCGCATCAGCCTGAATAATTGTCAGGTGGTCTTCCCCTATTGGCCATTGCGCCAGAGCGGGGTCGTCCACCAGACCTTCAACAACTCCAAGCTCCGCGTCTCCATCCCGCACACGGGCTGCGGCGTCCAGAGTGTTACTGATTGCCAGTTCCACCTCAATATCGGGGTAAAGCCGACGGAATGTAACCAGAATGGGCGGCAACCAGTAAGCAGCAATGGTCTGGCTGGCGACAAGGCGCAGTTTGCCCCGTTTAAGCCCGCCCACCTCCTCCAGCACGGTTTGCGCCATAGTAGCGCGGGCCAGAACCGCACGGGCTTCGGGCAGAAACAGGCGCCCGGCTTCTGTCAGCGCTATTCCACGCCCCACCCGGTGGAACAGCTTGACACCATGGCGCTCTTCCAATGCGGCGATGGCGGCGGATACGGCTGACTGCGTCACATGCAGGGCACGGCTGGCGGCCGTAACGTGCTCCCGCTCGGCTACCGCCACAAAAATACGGAGTTGCTCCAGTGTCATGCCGTATTGCTTAACATAACTAATCATTATTTACGATCAGAATAACAAAAACTATGAGTTGGATTGATGGATTGGGTTTTTCCTAAGTTCTGGTGGACTGAAGGAAAAACACCATGACAGCACACCCCACTCCCGCCTGTATGCGCCCCCTCAAGGCTATTAGTTTTTTACGCATGTCTGGGCCGGGAGTTCTGCTTTGCCTGCTGGTATCGGGACTGGCCATAGTCCTTGAAGGAGCGGAAACGCACCTACTGGGCAAGGCCTGGCTGGAAAGCCTTAATCTGGCCCTCCTGCTCGGGGTGTTGATCAGAGCGATCAAAACGCCCGGCCCCATATGGACCGGGGGGATCAGACTATGCGCCAGACCGCTACTAAACGTAGCTATTGTCTGTCTGGGCGCATCCTTCAGCCTGCATACCGTTTTTTCCGCCGGTCCCGCGCTGCTTTTGGGGGTGATGGGGATTGTCTTATTCAGCGTGGTTTTTACACTGCTCATTGGCCGCGCAATGGGGTTGCCCACGCATCAGCTCCTGCTGGTTGCCTGCGGTAACGCCATTTGTGGAAACTCCGCCATAATGGCCGCAGCCCCCGTTATTGGCGCAAAGGAGGAGGATATAGGCACCACCATTGCCTTTACCGCCGCAGGCGGGCTGGTGGTGGTATTGGGCCTGCCGTTGCTGGCACCAGCCTTGCTGGGCAACCCCAATGCACAGGGTGTTCTGGCTGGGTTAACCGTTTACGCTGTGCCACAGGTTGTTGCTGCAGCAGCGCCTTTTGGCCAGACGGCACTCCATGTTGGCACACTGGTCAAGCTTATGCGTGTGCTCATGCTGGGGCCGGTCTGCCTTGCCCTCGCTGTGTTTTGTGCAAAACCAAGCCAGACCCGGCAGGCCACCACGCATGGCGCCTCCATTCCCCGGCTGGTACCTTGGTATATTGCCGGCTTTGCCGCCATGATGACCGCCCGCTCGTGCAATCTGGTGCCAGATGCAGCACTCACACCCCTGAGCACTACCGCCACCTGCCTGACCACCATGGCCATGGCAGCACTGGGCCTGAGCGTGGAGTTACGGTCTGTACTGCACGCGGGCAG
Source organism: Acetobacter sp. DsW_54 (assembly GCF_002153575.1). Classification (NCBI taxonomy): domain Bacteria; kingdom Pseudomonadati; phylum Pseudomonadota; class Alphaproteobacteria; order Acetobacterales; family Acetobacteraceae; genus Acetobacter; species Acetobacter sp. DsW_54. The sequence continues at coordinate 126,951 of NZ_JOPD01000007.1, read as the reverse complement.
GCCACTAGCTCTGAGCGTATTTTTTTCTCTGCTCGGGCTGGTCGGGGCCAGTCTGATTCTGGTCAGGCTTCTGTTTGGAGCATAAGCCTGACCAAAGCCTTTGCAGCGCCTTACGGCCTACAGCCCCAGTTCGCTCAGGCCGGGATGCCCGTCCGGCCTGCGCCCCTTGGGCCAGAGGAACAGACGGTCCGCACTGGCAATGGCCAGATCGTTAATAGAGGCATGCCGGTTCTGCATCAGCCCAGCGGCATCAAACTCCCAGTTCTCATTGCCATAAGACCGAAACCACTGCCCCGCCGCGTTATGCCATTCATAGGCAAAGCGCACGGCAATACGGTTATCCTTGAAGGCCCAGACCTCCTTGATCAGCCTGTAATCCAGTTCCTCCGTCCATTTACGGGCTAGAAAAGCAATAATTTCTGCCCGGCCATGCACAAAGTCGGTCCGGTTACGCCATATGCTCTGCGGTGTGTAAGCCAGAGCCACTTTTTCCGGCACCTGAGAGTTCCATGCATCCTCGGCCATGCGGGCCTTGGATGCAGCACTTATGGCATCAAACGGGGGGAACGGGGGGCGGGACATCTGCCTTAAACCTTAATCAGTTACCCTGACGCGGATTATCCTGCCGGAACAGAACCCATTCCTCAATCACGCGGCCATCTGGCAGGTGGCAGTAACCGACCTGCCCTTTGTCGGTCATTTCCATCTTCAGTTCACCGCCTTTTTTCACGCAGTAAACAGAGGCCGGGTTAGGCATGCGCAAAAGCCCGACCCCACGGCCCGAGCGCTCCTGCGGGTAGTGTTGTTCACACGCACCCAGCGTTCCCAGCGCACCCACGGCCAGCACCAGCCCTACAACCGAGTTCTTTTTTGTCATCTTGTTCACCCTTGGGTTTTGTCTTCAAACGAACTTGGCGCCACTATGGAAGCACTTTGCGCCTGTTGTGAAGTGTGAAGATGGGGCGCGCATACAGGCACCTTTTGCCCCTCTGCTAAAAACTGGCTTTGACGGTACAAACACGATATGCTGCATTCCACTTCCCTCTAGCATATCTGGTTCGGTTCACATTCCATGCCTGATGGTTCGCCCTCCTTTTCCCGCCCTGCCACTCCAGCAATGGACATCCGCCATGACTGGAGCGTTGCCGAAGTGCAGGCGCTGCTTGACCTCCCGTTCCCGGAACTGATGTTTCAGGCACAAGCCATACACCGCGCGACATTTGATCCGACTGAGATACAGATCTCCACCCTTCTGTCGATCAAGACAGGTGGCTGCCCGGAAGATTGCGCCTATTGCCCCCAGAGCGCCCTGCACGAAGATGGCGTAAAAGCTGAAAAGCTTATGGCCATTGAAAACGTGCTGGCCGAAGCAAAAAAAGCCAAGGCCGCAGGGGCCAGCCGCTTTTGCATGGGTGCAGCATGGCGAACTCCCAAAGAACGGGACATGGAAACAGTCTGCGCCATGATTGAAGGCGTCAAAGAACTGGGGATGGAAACCTGCGTAACGCTTGGAATGCTTGATGATTCCCAAGCCCAGCGGCTCAAGCAGGCAGGTCTGGATTTTTACAACCATAATATCGACACCTCGCCCGAATATTATGGCCAGATCATCACCACCCGCACTTATCAGGAACGGCTGGATACTCTCTCCAATGTGCGCGATGCAGGGATCAATGTCTGCTGTGGCGGCATTGTCGGCATGGGCGAGAACGAGACGGACCGCGCGGGCCTGATTGCCGCACTTGCCAACATGCCCGCCCACCCCGAGAGCGTACCCATCAACCTGCTGGTCCGCGTGGAAGGCACACCGCTTGCCAAGGCAGATGAAGTCCGGCCTCTGGACTTTGTGCGTATGATTGCGGCAGCCCGCATTACCATGCCCAAAAGCCGCGTACGCCTTGCCGCGGGGCGTGAGAACATGAATGATGAAACACAGACCCTGTGTTTTCTCGCCGGTGCCAACTCCATTTTCTATGGCGAACGGCTGCTGACCACCCCCAACCCGCAGGCACAGCGTGACCGTGCCCTGCTGGACAGCTTGGGCATGCATACGATCGGGATTGGCCTGTAAGACTTTACAAATGGTTTACTCGGTCAAGGAAATCTTTCTTACCCTGCAAGGTGAAGGCGGGCAGGCAGGGCGCGTGGCCGTGTTCTGCCGCTTTACTGGCTGCAACCTGTGGTCCGGCCGGGAAGAAGACCGGGCTCAGGCCGTTTGCCAGTTTTGCGATACGGACTTTATTGGCACCAATGGAACCGGGGGCGGCCGGTTCCACAATGCAGCAGAACTGGCCGCACGCATTGCCGGGTTCTGGCCTGCATCCGCCTCTCCCGGGCGCCCCCTTGTGGTATTTACCGGGGGAGAACCGCTGCTCCAGCTTGACGCCCCTCTTATTGCCGCCATGCACGACAAAGGCTTTGCAATTGCGGTGGAAAGTAACGGCACCGTACTGGCCCCTGAAGGGATCGACTGGCTGTGCATCAGCCCCAAGGCGGGCGCGCCACTTGTGCAAACCAGCGGGGCCGAACTCAAGCTGGTTTACCCCCAGCCCGGGCTTGACCCGGCGGATCTGACTGGGTTGGATTTTGCCAATTTCTGGCTCCAGCCCATGGATGGCCCGGAGCAGGCAGCCAATACGCAGGCCGCTATTGCCTACTGCCTGCAAAACCCCAGATGGGCATTATCCCTGCAAACCCACAAGCTGACGGGAATACCCTGATCATGCCCCTGTCCTCCAAGGAACAGACCGAATCCGCCCTTGTGCTTTTTTCCGGCGGGCAGGATTCCGCAACCTGTCTGGCATGGGCTCTGGCGCGCTTCAAACATGTGGAAACCGTGGGCTTTGATTACGGCCAGCGCCACGCCATTGAACTGGAATGCCGCCAGAGCATACGCGAAGGCCTTGCAGCCCTGAACCCGCAATGGAAGGAGCGCCTGGGGCCAGACCATACGCTCCCCCTGCATGCCCTAAATGATATTTCCGATACGGCGCTCACACGCGATGCCGAAATTGCCATGACCCAGAACGGCCTGCCCAATACATTTGTGCCCGGCCGTAACCTGATCTTTTTAACGTTTTCTGCGGCTCTCGCAGCCCGCAGGAGCATGCGCCACATTGTAACCGGTGTGTGCGAAACCGATTATTCCGGCTACCCCGACTGCCGCGATGACACCATAAAGGCCCTCCAAGTTGCCCTTAATCTGGGTATGGACAGCCGTTACGTCCTGCACACCCCCCTGATGTGGCTGGACAAGGCCGAAACCTGGACGTTAGCAGACGAACTGGGCGGGGAACCTCTGGTGACGCTCATCAACCATGAGAGCCATACCTGCTACATGGGGGACCGTACCGTGCGCCACGCATGGGGGTATGGCTGTGGTACCTGCCCCGCCTGCCAGCTCCGCCGCGCGGGATGGGACGCTTACATAGCAGAAGACCAACATGCCTGACCTTGTTTTTACACGCCGTTTTTCCATGGGGCACCGCCTTATTCACGGTGCCAGCGAAAGCTGCGCCCTGCCCCATGGGCACAACGAATTTGTCACCGTAAGGCTTGAACCCACCAACCCCGCCCGGTTGGATGGGCGCGGGAACATGCCTGTCTCTTTTCAAAAAGCCAAGCAGACCTGGCACCGCTTTGTGGATGAACGGCTGGACCACGCGCTCCAGCTTGCCGGGGACGACCCGCTTCTGGCGTGGTTTAAAAGACATGAACCCGCACGGGCTGCACGTATTGTGGTAACCCCCGGAGACCCGACCACCGAGTTGATGGTTTGCCTGCTCATGGCCAAGATCAACGCCTTCCTGCTGGCCGAAGGAGGCGTTTTACGCTGCTCGGAACTCAGTATTGAGGAAACACCCACCAACACAGTCAGCTTTGCAGGCAACCCGGCTGACTTTATCCCCCACACCAGCTTACAGCAGAACTGGTGGAACCGGGCGGATATGAGCATAGCCGACTAACACCGCAGCTTTTAAGCTTGCCATCCCCCACATAAACAGCATGCGGGGGATGGGCGCAGTTTACTGGGTCAGGCCAAGCACCTGCGTTGTCTTATCAAAAATTTCCTCACACATGTCGGGATGCCGGGAGAGTTTCTGTCCGAATGAGGGGATGATCTCGCGCAGCTTATCCGTCCATTCCGGCATTTTGGTGGGGAAGCATTTTTGCAGAACATTCAGCATGATCGGGGCCGCAGTGGATGCGCCCGGAGATGCCCCCAGCAATGCGGCAACGGAGCCGTCCTCGCTGGCAATGACTTCCGTACCAAATTGCAGAACACCGCCTTTGGCAGCATCTTTTTTGATAATCTGCACCCGCTGGCCTGCAACAACCAGTTCCCAGTCCTTGGCCTGCGCGTTGGGAATAAAGTCCTGCAAGGCTTTAATCCGCGCGCCCTGTGTCTGCATGACCTGCTCGATCAGGTATTTGGTCAGGGCCCAGTTATCCCGCGCAACGGCCAGCATGGGGCCAATATTATCCGCCCGCACCGAGAGCGGCAGATCCATAAGGGAGCCCTGCTTCAAAAAGCGTGTGGAAAAGCCAGCATACGGGCCAAATAGCAGCGCCGGATTGCCGTCAATCATGCGCGTATCAAGGTGCGGCACGGACATGGGTGGGGCGCCGACCGATGCCTTGCCATAAATCTTGGCGTGGTGCTGGGCAATCAGGTCCGGGTTGGTGCAGCGCAGGAACTGCCCACTGACCGGAAAACCACCAATGCCACGCGCTTCGGGTATGCCTGTTTTTTGCAGCAGGGAAAGGGCTCCCCCGCCACTGCCGATAAAGACAAAGCGGGCATTGACCTCACGCTGGGTATTTTGTCGCAGGTCACGTATTTTCAGCCGCCAGCCATCACTGCCATTGCGAGTAATGTCGCTTACTTCGTGCTGCGTATGCAGCGTGCAGGCCGGGGTGCTGGCAAGGTAGGTAAACAGCAGGCGGGTCAATGCGCCAAAGTTGACATCCGTCCCCTTGAGGCTACGGGTCAGAGCCAGCTTCTGCCCGGCAGGGCGGTCCCGCATGATCAGCGGTGCCCACTGTGTGATCTGGGCCGTATCTTCCGTGTATTCCATACCGGAGAACAGCGGATGCTGGGAAAGTGCCTCGTAGCGCTTGCGCAGGAAGGCTACGTTATCCTCCCCCCACACAAAGCTCATATGCGGGACGGGCGTTAAAAAGTTTTTGGCGGAAACAATAATCTGGCGTTCTACCAGATAGGACCAGAACTGGCGGGAAATCTGGAACTGTTCGTTTACCCCCACGGCCTTGGAAATATCCACCGTGCCATCGGCCCCCTGCGGGGTGTAATTCAGTTCGCACAGAGCGGAATGGCCGGTCCCTGCATTATTCCACGCGTTGGAGCTTTCTTCCGCAACGCTGCCCAGACGCTCAAAAACGCTGATGCTCCATTCCGGCTGGAGCTGACGCAGCAATGTCCCAAGCGTAGCGCTCATGACGCCGCCGCCGATCAGGACAACATCAACAGAAGAAGCGGTATCGGTCGTGGTGGAACTCATTATGGTCTCCGCGTTATCAGCCTCGCCCGCCGCCGCGTCTGCGCATGGAAACGGGGCCAAAGATAATAAGCCGGAATGCCCCTACTCCTCCCTGCTTGCAAGGCTTTACAGAGCGTTCACAGCCATATTGTTAAATGCAGTATAGGCACATTCCGCCCAAAACGCCTTTTCATCTCTGCGAGAGCAGGCAGCCATGCATGAACTTTATCTACCGCCCCGGCGTTCGTGCAATACGATGCCTGCACCACCACTCAGGCGAACATAAAGACGGATACAGCGCATATGAGCAGCATTATCAAACATGGCAGCGCCCATTGGGAAGGTGCAATCAAAACCGGTAAGGGCACCGTTTCCACCCAGAGTGGTGCGCTAAACCAGCAGCCTTACGGTTTTAATACCCGCTTTGAAGGGCAACCCGGCACAAACCCTGAAGAACTTCTGGGCGCTGCCCATGCGGCCTGTTTTTCCATGGCCCTGTCGCTCATTCTGGGGGATGCGGGGCTCACTGCCACCAGCATTGATACTCAGGCAGATGTCAGCCTGAGCAAAAAGGATGGGGGCTTTGAAATTACGTCCATCGCCCTGACCCTCAAGGCCAAAGTGCCCAACGCAACACAGCAGCAGTTTGCAGAGCTGGCCAACAAAGCCAAGGAAGGCTGCCCTGTTTCCAAGCTTTTCAGGGCACCCATTACGCTGGATGCCACCCTGGTCGGGTAGGAGGCGTTAGCCCCCTACCTGCCCCCGATGGCGGAGCAGATGGTCCGCAAGCACGCAGGCCATCATAGCTTCCCCCACGGGAACAGCCCGAATACCCACGCACGGGTCATGCCGTCCTTTGGTAATAACCTGTGTTTCCACCCCATCTCTGGTAATGGAGGGCACGGGGGTTAGCATGGAACTGGTGGGTTTGACGGCAAAGCGGGCCACTACGGGCTGACCGCTGGAAATACCCCCCAGCACGCCCCCGGCATGGTTGGAGCCAAATTCCAGCGTGCCGTTGCGCATGAACAGGGCATCGGCGTTTTCTGGCCCCGTTAGGGAGGCAGAGGCAAAACCATCGCCTATTTCCACCCCTTTAACGGCGTTAATGCTCATGAACGCTGCGGCAATATCCGCATCAAGCTTGCCGTAAATGGGGGCACCCAGTCCGGCAGGCACACCTTCGGCCACAATCTCGATCACGGCACCAATGGATGAGCCATCCTTGCGGATGGCTGCCAGATAGGCCGCCCAGTCTTCCACCACTCCGGGGTCGGGAGCAAAGAAGGGGTTACGCTCCACCTCCGCCCAGTCCCAGCGGGTGCGGTCAATATCCTTGGGGCCAAGCTGGACCAAAGCCCCGCGTACACGCACACCATCCCCCAGCACCTTGCGGGCAACAGCCCCTGCAGCAACGCGGCAAGCAGTCTCCCGCGCGGAAGAGCGGCCACCACCACGATAATCGCGGATACCGTATTTCAGGTCATAAACAAGGTCTGCGTGGCCGGGGCGATAGGTCTGGGCAATATCCCCATAATCGCGCGAACGCTGGTCCGTGTTTTCGATCATCAGGGAGATGGGTGTCCCCGTTGTCTGCCCTTCAAACACACCGGACAGAATGCGAACCTGGTCAGGCTCCTGCCGCTGTGTGGTAAAAGCCGACTGCCCGGGCCGCCTGCGGTCGAGAAAAGGCTGAATATCAGCTTCGCTCAATGCAATGCGTGGTGGGCAACCATCAATAACACAGCCAATCGCGGGGCCATGGCTTTCGCCCCACGTTGTAACCCGGAACATATGCCCGAAAGTATTGTAGGACACGGCTGTGTTTAGTCTCCAGCAACAGAAATATCGGGAGCGGTCGGGTTTTTCATGCCTACAATATTGTAACCACAGTCCACATGGTGCACCTCACCCGTAACACCGCGGGACAGGTCAGAGAGCATATAAAGCCCTGCCCCGCCCACTTCTTCAAGCATCACATTACGCTCGAGCGGTGCGTTGTACTGGTTCCACTTCAGAATATACCGGAAGTCCCCAATACCGCTGGCGGCAAGCGTTTTAACCGGCCCGGCGGAAACAGCATTCACGCGAATACCATCAGACCCGAGATCCGCAGCCATGTAACGCACGGAAGCCTCAAGCGCTGCCTTGGCCACACCCATAACGTTGTAATGCGGCATAACACGCTCTGCCCCCAGGTAGCTGAGCGTCAGCAGCGAGCCGCCGTTCTTCATCAGCCCTGCGGCGCGGCGTGCAACTGCCGTGAAGGAGTAGCACGAAATATCCAGCGCGGTCAGGAATGCGGCACGGGGGGTGTCCACATAGCGCCCGCGCAGGAACTGCTTGTCTGCCCAGCCAATGGCATGAACAACAAAGTCAAGCTCGCCCCATTCACGTTCGATCGTGGCAAATGTTTCGTCTATGGCGGCATCATCGGTCACGTCGCATGGCAGGACCAGCTTGGCACCAACACTTTCTGCCAAAGGCTGTACGCGCTTGCCCAACGCCTCGCCCTGATAGGTAAATGCCAGTTCGCCCCCCTGTGCGGCCACTGCGGATGCAATGCCCCATGCAAGAGAGCGGTCATTGGCAACACCCATCACCAGACCTTTTTTGCCCTTCATCAGCGTACCTTTTGCGGGCAGCTCGGCGTTGGGAGAAGACATGTGGGAACCTCAACCTACTTGTTTCGGAAAAAATTCTGGGTTTTCTGTAGGCGTGGTCGCATACACCGGCGCGTGAAACAAGCCCAAACACGCATGGACACGCTTTAAACTCGTATCCGGCAGGAGTATGGAATCACACAGGAAAGCGCGCGCAGCCCCTTTCCATGACATTTAGACAAGAGTCCGAACCATGCCGGAAACAGACCCAGCCGCCCCCACTGTCCCCTTTGTTGATCATCCCCTGATCGACCTGAGTGCAGACCCGTTCGCACTCTTTGACGCATGGATGCAAGACGCCGAAAAATCAGAACCCTGTGACCCCAATGCCATGGTGCTCGCCACGGCCACAGCCGATGGCCGCCCCTCCGCACGGATTGTTCTGCTTAAAGGGCATGACCACAGGGGCTTTGTCTTTTACACCAACATGTTCAGCCGCAAGGGGCGCGAGCTTGAGGCCAACCCCTGTGCGGCCCTGCTGTTCCATTGGAAGAGCCTGCGCCGCCAGATCCGAATCGAAGGGAACATAACACCGGTCTCCCCCGAAGAAGCTGACGCCTATTTTGCGAGTCGGAGCCGTATGTCCCAGCTTGGGGCCATTGCCTCCGACCAGTCCCGCCCGCTGGCCGACCGTGACATTTTTGAACAGCGCCTGAAAAACGCAGAAAAGGAATTTGGCAACGGCCCCATTCCCCGCCCCACGAACTGGTCGGGCTACCGGGTCAGCCCGCAGCATTTTGAATTCTGGCAGGAACGCCCATACCGCCTGCATGATCGGGCCATATGGGAACACCACGGGAACGGATGGGACGTAACGCGGTTATATCCATAAGCGATCACGCCGAATCTTTGCACCCTTCAGCGCGCCGCGCGCACAGATATTTAAAGGAGCGACACAATGAAAGACGTCCGCAAAATTCTGCTTCCACTCCCCAGCACGTCCAATGCCGAGGCCGCTCTGGTACGTGGCGGCAATTTTGCCCGCCGCTTTGGCGCGCACCTTGCCGTCCTGCACGTACGCCCCGATGGGCGGGACATTGCTCCACTGGCCGGTGAGGGCATGTCCGGCGCCATGGTGGAAGACCTGATGCGCTCGGCTGACCAAGAAAGTGCTCGCCATGCCCATGACGTGCACACACTGTTCGAGCGCTACACCGCCGCCAACCCCGACATAAAGGTTGTGCCCCTGCACAGCGCCTACCCCGATGATGCCCCAAGCATCAGCTTTACCGTGGTCCGTGGTGCGGAAAGCGAGATCATTCCCGCGCAGGCTCGCCTGTCGGACTTCACTCTGGTGCCACACCCCGATTCCGGTGATGAGGTATCCTCTTCCGAAACACTACACGCCGTTCTGTTTGATAGCGGGCGCCCCGTGGTAATGGCCCCCCGTACCGCTCCGGTCGGGCTGATCAAGCGTGTCTGTATTGGCTGGAATGGCACGGCTGAGTCCTCCTCCGCCCTGCGTGGTGCCTTGGCCTGGGCACAAACGGCCGAAGCCGTGCGGGTGCTGCACTGCGGGGACTACCAGCGCCGTGGCCCCAGCGCAAAAGACGTGGTGGAGTATCTGGCAGCCCACGGCATCAAGGCCGATGCCGTTGAGTTTCAGCCTGTTGAGCGTGATGTCGGGAAAGGGCTGCTGGCAGCCTGCCGCGAGTTTGATGCCGATATGCTGGCTATGGGAGCTTATTCACACTCCCGCCTGCGCCAGCTCATTCTGGGTGGTGTTACCCGCCACGTGCTGGAAAGCGCTGACATTACAGTGCTGATGAGCCGCTAGACCGCTCCTGTGTAAAACAGCCTGCCCTCCTCACCCCGCGTGGGGAGGGTGAGGGAGTTCAAAGCTCATGCCGTCCCATGCGGCTTCAACCCCGGGGGGAAGGTGTTCACGCATCCAGCCCCAATCCATTTCTGCTCCCATATGGGTCAGAATAACGCGCTCTGGCTGAATCAGGGCTTTCCATTCCAGCACCCGGTCGAGCCAGGCATGCGCGCCATGTGGTGTTTTTTGAAAACAGTCCACCATCCATGTACGGACGCCACGCAGACACGCGACAGACTGTTCGGGCAGTTCCACCACATCCGTACTATAGGCAAACGTCCCACACCGTAGTCCCGTGGACGTGACGTAACCGTGGTTCTGTTCAAACAGGGTAAAGGCGTATCCGCCAATATTGACCTGTTCTCCCCACAGAATGGGTTGGGCATCCAGCACCGCCCGAAAAAAATACGGCGTTGTGTGGGGTTTGAAAACGTAAGCAAACCGCTCCTGCAACTCCCCCAGCACTTCTGCGGTACCGTATGCGGTAATGGCCTTGCCAATCTGGCGGTTAATGCCCCTTAACTCGTCCAGACCAGAAACATGGTCCGCATGGGTATGGGTGTAGATTACGTTCTCGAACGCGCTAATACCATGTGCAAGCAACTGGGCGCGCAGGTCTGGCCCGGTATCGACCAGAACGCCGCATCCATCTTCCATCCGCAAAAAAATGGATGCACGGCTACGCCTGTTGCGGGGTTCAGCCGGGTCGCACGCGCCCCACTGGCCATGCCCGTCTGGCCCACCGAGTGCAGGCACGCCAGATGACCCACCACACCCAAGCACACTGACCTTCATACCCGGCTTACTCCCGCTTTAGCGCACCTTACGAAACAACCTGTGGAAGTTCTGCGTTGTCTGCTCGGCAAATGCAGCCACATCCATCCCCCGCTCCTGCGCAATGCGGCGCGCTGTATGCGCCACAAATGCAGGCTGGTTCCGTTTACCCCGCTGCGGCACAGGGGCCAGATAAGGGGCATCTGTTTCCACCAGAATACGCTCTATGGGCAGGTCACGCGCAACACTGCGGACTTCCTCACATTTGGGGAAGGTCGCAATGCCGGAAAAACTGACATACCCACCAAGGGCCACCACCCGGCTGGCCAGTTCGGGGCCAGAGGCAAAGCAGTGAAGCAGGATGGGAAAAGCACCCTGAGCGCTCTCATCCTCCAGAATGGCCGCCACATCCGCATCAGCCTGCCGAGCGTGGATGATAACGGGGATCTCCAGCGCACGGGCAGCCTGAATATGCCTGCGAAAGCTCTCCTGCTGGAGCGGACGAACTCCTTCCTGCCCATGGAAGTAGTCCAGCCCTGTCTCCCCTATGCCAATCACTTCGGGGGTGTCGGCCAGTGTTACAATATCCTGCACCTGCGGTACCGGGGCTTCTTCCACATGGTCGGGGTGCGTGCCAATTGTGCACCATATCCGCATATCCGGGCGGGCAAACTGCGTCAGGCGCTTCTGCTCCCCCGCATTGGACAGGCGTGTGCCAATGGTAACCATGCCGCCCAGCCCCGCCTCTTGGGCAGCATCAAGCAGGGCGGGCAGTTCCTCGTCCGAAAAATGATCAAGATGGCAATGGGAGTCGATCAGCCCGGGCATGGTGACATCGCTCATGACTGTTCCGGCTCAACATAACGGGGGAAGATACCCTGCGGGGCGGGCAGTTGCCGCCCACCGGGCAGAGCCACCTCAAGGGCTGCGAAGGTCCGTTCGTCCTGCGTCACACCAAGCTGGTCGAGCATACGGGCCATGCTGTCCGGCATAAAGGGCTGGAGCACGGTGGCAATTCCGCGTAGGGCATCCAGCAGAACACGCAGCACATCCGCCATGCGCTCCACATCGGTCTTGCGCAGCGCCCATGGGGCCTGATGGTCGATATAGGCGTTACAGGCGCGAATGACCTTCCACACATCTTCCAGCGCATCGGTAAGCGCACAGCGCTCAAACTGCGCGGCCAGCAGTTGCGGCAGAACCACAACCTGCCCCAGAAGCTTTTCATCCTCTTCCGTCAGCGTCCGGCGTTCTGGCAGAATACCGCCACAGTTCCGCGCGACCAGAGAGAGGGTCCGCTGCGCCAGATTACCCAGATCGTTGGCAAGTTCCACGTTATTGCGTGTGATCAGCGCCTTGCGGGACAGATCACTATCCCCGCCAAAGGGGACCTCCCGCAGCACAAAAAAGCGAACCGCATCCAGTCCGAACTCTGCAACCAGTTCCCTGGGGTCCACCACGTTGCCCAAAGACTTGCTCATCTTCTGGCCTTCGATGGTCCACCAGCCGTTGGCAAAAACCTTTTTGGGCAGTTCAATACCCGCAGCCATAAGGAAGGCAGGCCAGTAAATGGCATGGAAGCGTGCAATATCCTTACCCACAAGGTGCAGGCTGGCAGGCCAGTATGCCATGCGGGGGGCGTCTGCATCCGGGTAGCCCAGCGCACTCAGGTAATTGGCCAGCGCATCAAACCACACATACATGACGTGCTGCTCATCACCGGGAACGGGAATACCCCATTTAAAGCTGGTACGGCTGATGGACAGGTTACGCAGGCCCTGTTTGACAAAACTGATGATCTCGTTGCGCGCACCATGCGGGCCTAAAAACTCGGGGTGCTGCTCATACAGTTCGAGCAGACGGTCCTGATAGTCGGACAGACGGAAGAAGTAGGATGGCTCCTTGACCCACTCTACCGGCGCGCCGGTAGGGGCAACCTTTTTACCGTCCGGCCCTGCGACCAGTTCATCTTCGCCATAAAAACATTCATCACGCAGGGCGTACCAGCCCTCGTACGCATCCAGATAAATAGCGCCGTTATCCGCAACCTTGCGCCACAGGGCCTGCGCGCTGGCAATGTGCCGGGGCTCGGTCGTGCGGATAAAATCATCGTAGGAAATGGCCATGGCATCGGCCATGGCGCGGAAATTGGCCGAAACGTTATCCGCAAATGCCTTGGGGGCAACGCCTGCCGCCTGCGCGGCCTGCTCCACTTTTTGCCCGTGCTCGTCCGTGCCCGTCAGAAAAAAGACATCATCCCCCGCCAGACGATGAAAACGCGCCATAACATCCGCTGCAATGGACGTGTAGGCGTGGCCGATATGCGGTGCTCCGTTCACGTAATAAATGGGGGTAGTCACATAGAAACGACGGGTCATTCTGGGCTCGCAATCGTCATGGCTTCAATTAGGGCTTCCTGTTTATCCAGATTAAAGCGTTCCGTCTCGGTGTGAACGCGCATAATCTGCTCCCATGCAGCAGCAAGGGCCATACACTGGCGGTTTCCTGCCTTTGCAGCCTGGCGTGCCGTGCTTTGCAACTGGTCCGCCAACAGGGCAAAGAAAAGGCTGAAACCGTAATCCTTGCGTAAAACGGCCTCTGCAATTTCGTAACCCCGCAGGGGGGGCACTCCCTGTAACACCTCGGCAACCAGAGCGGCCATGTTACCGCCTGTGTCTGCCAACAATGCCACAGCCTTGCCCGGCGCTCCATGTGATTGTGACACAATCCGTGCAAAATCCTGCGTGGGCAGGTCCGGCCACAAAAGCTGGAGCACACGCTGCATAGCCGCATCTGGCAAGGGGGAAAGCTCAAGCCTGCGGCACCGGCTACGGATGGTTGGCAACAGCCGCCCCGGTGCGGAACTGGTCAGAAACAGCACAGTGGCGGGCGGCGGCTCCTCCAGAATTTTCAGCACAGCGTTAGCCGCGCTGCGGTTCATCCATTCCGCGCCATCCACAATAACAACACGCCAGCCCCCTTCGGCTGCCGTCCGGCGCAAAAAAGCGTTAATCGGGCGCACATCATCGGCAACAATTTCCTGCCGGTAGCGTTGCTTTTTTTCATCATACCCGCGCTCCACCACCAGCAGATCGGCATGACTGGCGGCAGAAATACGGCGGGCAACCGGGTTTTCCGCTTCCATGCCACCCAGCAGGATACGGGCCAGGGTAAAAGCAAACGTAGCCTTGCCAACACCGGGCGGCCCGCTCACCAACCAGGCGTGGGGCATACGGCCTTTGGCAAGAGCCCCCCTGAACAATGCCAGTTCAGCCTCATGCCCCTGCAACTGAAGCGAAGCTATGCGGGGGGACAGGCCGGACGCATCAGACATGGGGCAATCTGGGCAAAATTTCCTTCATGATCAGGCTGCTCACGGCCTCCTGACTATGATTGGCGGTTGTAATGCACTTTACGCGCTCAGGCTGCTGATCCGCTATTGCCATAAACCCTGCGGCAATACGGGCGTGGAAGGCTTCATCCGCCTTTTCGTAGCGGTCTGTGGGCACTCCGCGTACGGCCAGCCTCTGCCGTGTGATCTCCCTTGGTGCCTGCAGCAGAAAGGTCATATCCGGCATCAGCCCCAACTGGGCCTGCAACGCGGCAATCAGGTCCAGAATAGCAGGCTGCCCCTCCGCCCGGCCGTAGCCCTGATACGCCATGGTCGAGTCCGTAAAACGGTCACACAGCACAATCTGCCCTTCTGCCAGAGCAGGGCGGATAACCGTATCCACATGGTCAAACCGTGCAGCAAAATGCGTCAGTATCTCGGCACGGAGGGACAGGGGGTTTTTGCCAAACAGCAGTAGCTGCCGCAAGTCTTCCGCACCCGCGGAACCGCCCGGTTCCCGCGTAGCCAGCACCCTATACCCGTGCGATTGCAGGGCATCCCTGAGCAGGCGGAGCTGCGTGGACTTGCCAACGCCCTCCCCGCCCTCAAGCGTTATGAACAGACCAGACTGCATGGCTTAAAGGTGCAGCCGTCGGGCCGCCCGGCCGAGCAGTCCAAGCGCAGGCACCGCCTGCCCTGCCACAAGCGGAATACTGGCTTTTCTACCGCCGGGCAGAACCACGCTCAACTGCCCGACAACCTGCCCTTCGCTCACAGGGGCAATAAGTGGGCTGTCATAGTCTATGGCCACATGCGTGCTGTTCTTCCAGCCATGTGGCAACAGCATCTTGAACTCCTGAGCAGCAACCAGAGGCACGGTCTGGCTCGCCCCCATCCAGACAGGGGCCTGCTCTACAATCTCACCTTTGTTGATGATCTGGGCGGTTTCAAAATTCGCAAATGCCCAGCCCATCAGGCGCTCGCCTTCGCGCCCGCGGGCGCCATCACTCGGCAGGCCGTTAATAGCCATGACAACCCGCCGCCCATCCCGCTCGGAAGAGGCGCACAGACCAAACCCACCAGCATCCGTGTGGCCGGTCTTAAGGCCATCAGCCAGACCTTTGACCACCAGACTGTTGCGATTTTCCTGATGAATTTTGTTAAAGACGAACTCTTTTTCCGAAAAGAAATGATAATATTCGGGAAAATCATGGATCAGGCGCAACGCCAGATACGCCACATCCCGCGCGGACATGTAATGATTTTCCGCAGGCCATCCGGTTGCATTCATGAAGTGCGAATTGGTCAGCCCCAGCTTGGCTGCCGTATCATTCATCAGCGCAACAAACTGTTCCTGAGAACCGGAAATCCCTTCGGAGAGCACAATACACGCATCATTGCCGGACTGGATAACCATGCCCTGAATAAGGTCCTGCACCGCAACGCTCTGCCCCAGCGGGACGAACATTTTGGACCCCTGCATGCGCCACGCGCGCTCGCTAACCGGCAGCATCTGGTCGAGCTTGAGCCGCCCTGCGCGCAGCATGCCAAATGTGACATAAGCCGTCATCATCTTGGTCAGGGAAGAAGGCGGCATGCGCTCATCCGCATTTTTTTCCAGCACGGCAGCACCGCTGCCATAATCCAGAATACAGGCCCAGCGCGCCATTGTATCCACCGGCCCTACGGGCGTGGTGGCTGGCGTTTCGGGCACGGTCGCGGCGGGTGCCTCGGGCGCAGCCGAAGGGGCAGCCCCGTGCCGGGGGCGCGCCACCGCACCCCCTACAAAGCTACCAGAAAAAAGGGCAGCGCCCCCTGCGAGTAAAAACCGTCGAGTCTGCAAAGCTATTCCCTATTCGACGACGATGTGAGAACCATTAAAACCATTTGCCAGCGCCCGCTTAAGGGCTGCGTCTGCGGCACTTATAGTCGCAAACGGCCCCTGACGGACAGCCCACATCATGCTTTGGCCAGACATAACGGGCCTGACCACACCACCATGGCCGCCAGCCTGCATGACCGCAGCGGAGCGGGATGTAAAATCCATTGTCTCTACCCAAAGCATGCCCGGAGCCGCATAACCCTGCGCATAAGCCACCGGCAGATCCACCAGCTTTACGCCGGTGGATTCAGGGGTACTCTCTACCCCACCACCTACGGCCACGACCGAAACACCGCCATTCCCGCCAAGGCTGGACTGAACAACCTGCTCGCGTGGCGCTGCCGCAATTTGCAGGGCAACCCCACCGGGCAGGGTTTCCGCCAACTGGCGGCTGGCAACTTCATCTTCCACAATCCGAACCTGTGCTGGCCCTGCCCCCATGCCAAGCAGATTGGCCGCCTGCGTGGACAAAGCCAGCGCACGGCCCATTTGCGCAGGGCCACGGTCGTTTACCCTTACACGCACCTGCCGCCCGTTTTCCAGATTGGTCACGGTAACAATGGCAGGCAACTGGAGTGTGGGGTGGCTGGCCGTCATTGTGGCCATGCTGCGCACCTCACCATCGGCGGTCAGCTCCCCTTCACGCCCATCCTGACGTATGGCAAGGCCGGTTCCCTGCCAGGCAAACTCCTCCCGCGGGTAAAACCACTGGCCCGGCACATGCCATGCGGCCCCAACCGTATAATGCACATCCGAATGGGGTATAGGTGCCGGAGTACACGACGCCAGCAGCAGACAGCCCCAGAAAACGACTTTTTTCACGTTATGGCATCACCCAGAAGCCCTACGGCCAATGCATAAAAATCTGATGGATTGTACCGTCGGATCACGTTGAAATTGTGGTAAACAATAAAGGCCTCGCCCCCCGGCCCATCAGGGCGGATCACCGCCCCCTCCTGCACGGAGGCATCAAACTCTCCAGCACGGGGCCTTACTCCGTGCTGCTCCCACCATGCAAGCGGTCTTACGTGGTTGCGGCCAAGAAGGGACTGCTCCAGAGCATCGGGCAGTACAACGCCCTCCCCCCATGGTTGCCCGGCCTGCCAGCCACACCGGGCCAGATAGTTGGCAATGGAGGCAAAAACATCGCCCTCATTATGCCAGATATCCGCCCGCCCACCTGCGGGGTAACTGGCCGCGTAACGCATATAGGCACTGGGCATAAACTGCGGCTGTCCCATGGCCCCCGCATAACTGCCGAGCATATGGGCCGGGGCCACTCCGGCCTGTTCCACCACATGGAGCGCCTTGAGCAGTTCGGTGCGGAAAAAGCTGGCGCGGCGGCCATCATACGCCAGCGTTGCCAGCGCATCGATCACCGAGAACTTACCCATGCGGGTGCCATATGCGGATTCCAGCCCCCATATGCCCGCAATGGCGCCCTGAGCAACACCGTAAAGCCGGCTGATCCGCCCCAGCAGCTCTGCGCGCTGCTGAATGGCGGCCAGACCATCATTCAGTTTTTTCTCGCTCAGAACGCGGTCTTTATACTGCGCCCATGTCAGGGTGAATTCCGGCTGGTGCCTGTCCGCCTGCAAAACCTTGGGGTTCGGGACATGCAACGGTGCCAGTGCCTGCGCAACCACGGAGGCAGAAACACCCTGCCCCACAGCTTCCCGCCTGACCCCGGCCAAAAACGCAGCATAGCTGCCGGTCGCACCCTGCGCTGCATTGCGCGCACAAACAGGTGAGGCCACCAGCAAAGCGCCCCCCCCAAGCAAAAGTTTTCTACGTAACATGAGGCACGATCCGCTTTGCAGACGACACAGGCAAACACACTATCCTGCTTTTGCATGCCTGTCAGGCCGTGTTGTCCGCTTTAATCCATGCCAGAACTCCGGCTAACCATATGCAATGCCGGTTTTTATACGCATCTCCCCAAAACTTGACAGGAGACGCTTAAAAGAGCCTGTTGCCGCAGGTTCTGTGCGCAAGCCGGACCATATCTGCCGTGTTGGAGAGCAGGCTCCGTTGTGCTTGACCATTTTCTGGAACTGACTGCCACACAACCTCTTTTGCAGGTTCTGATTGTTATTCTGGCAACTTTTGTGCTGGAGGACGCGGCAACCGTTGTTACGGCTATTCAGGTTCATCTCCATACAATCAGTATTCCCGTGGCCCTGGGCGCCCTGTACGCGGGCATTGTTCTGGGCGATGTGGGGCTTTACGCTCTGGGCGCGTTAGCCGCCAAATGGCCCCCCGCACAGCGTTGGGTTAACGTTCCCTCCGCCCAGACACAGCAGGCATGGCTGAGCAGGAACCTGTTTGTAGTTGTATTTGTCAGCCGTTTTATTCCGGGCACACGCCTGCCCCTTTATACGGCCTGTGGTTTTTTCCGGGCTGGGCTGGCTGTTTTTACGGCAGCCACCTTCTGCGCCACCCTGTTGTGGACAACAGCACTCTTTATGCTCTCCCTGCGTGTGGGGGGAGCGCTTCTGGCCCATCTTGGCGCATGGCGCTGGGTTGGCGTGGCCGGCTTTGTGGCCGCCATCATTCTGGTGGGGCGGCTTGTTGCGCGCACCCAAAAACACAAGATATGACCTTATCCATGCCCCCCTCCCAGCAAGACAAGCAACCTAACCCTCTCTCACTCTTCGAGTTCTGGCCGCGCTGGGTATTTTACACACCCGTTGTGGCTTACTGGATCCTGCTTGGCCTGCGCTACAGGGATGTCACACTCCCCACCGCCGCCAACCCCCGCATAACCACCGGAGGCCTGTGCGGGGAAAAGAAAAGCGACCTGCTGGACATGGCTGGCCCATATGCCACCCAATGGATTGCGCCATACGCAACGTTAACCACTGGCGAGAACGATCTGGCCAAGGCCACGCAGGCCATGCACGCCAAGGAGCTGGCATTCCCTGTTGTTGTCAAACCCGACATCGGGTGCAACGGCACGGGGGTCAAGCTGGTACATACGCAGGAGGAACTGGCACAGGTCTGTGCGTCATTCCCGCGCAATGTGGAACTTGTTATTCAAAAACTGATCACATGGCCGCATGAAGCCGGGCTGTTTTACATCCGCCACCCGGATGAACCGACAGGCCGCCTGACATCCCTGACATACAAGGACATCCCCTTCCTGATCGGTAATGGCAGGAATACCGTTCTGGAACTGCTCAAACAGGACGCCCGCACCAGCAAGGTACTGCATATTTACACCCCACGCCTGCAGCACCGCCTGCACACCATTCCCGAGCAGGGAGAAAGGATTGATCTGGTTTTTGCAGGCAATCACTGCAAAGGGGCGGTTTTTCGCAATGGCATAGCCGACATTACGCCGGAGCTGACTCAGCAGATCGACCAGATTATGCAGGATATTCCCGACTTTTATTTCGGGCGCATTGACCTGAAATTCCGGTGTGAGGAAGACCTCGCCCGCGGCGAGAATTTTGAGATTATAGAAATCAACGGTGTTGGCGCGGAAGCCATCCATATCTGGGATGCCAGAACGACCCTGCGCGAGGCCTATGCAGCACAGTTCCTGCATTACGGCGAAAGCTACCGCATAGGGGCCAAAAACAAGGCCGCAGGCTGGAAACCCACAAACCTGTGGTACGGATTACGCCTGTGGCGCGAACAGAAAAAACTACTGGCGTCCTACCCGCTTAATGACTGAGCGCATCCTGCGCCATTGCAGCCCGATGCTCCTGCGCCAGACGGGAATGACGCCGCCCGTAAAAGCGGTAGCACCCCCACCCACATAGCGCATAAACCGCCAGCAGCAGAGCAGGCACGGGGTCTCCCCCCATAAGGGACAACACCATTTCCCAACAGAGCGGGGCAACCATAAACCCGCAGAACACCATGCCGAGCAACGGCACATACCCAACCCATACGCCGCGCAGCACAAACCCGCCAAACGGCACAACAAAAGCGCGCTTATAGTCCGGAGCCGTATTGCGCATCCATATTACGGTAAAGCAGACAATGCCAAACGCTGTTGCCGTGCCCAGACTGACCAGATCACCAATAATATCAATTGGTAGAACGGCAGTCGCCAGAGCGACCACACTCCCCAGCATGATGCTGCCAAGCCATGGCGTGTGGTAACGCGTGTGCAAACGCGCAAAAACGGAAAACAGCAGGCCATCTTCAGCCATGGCAAAAAAGATTCGGCTCTGGGCATATAACAGACCCATCAGTACCGAACACAGGCCAACGACCGCGCCAATTTTAACAAACAGAGCAAGCCATGGCTGATGCATGGCATTAACCGCAATAGCCAGTGGGTCCGCCACATCCAGCGTCTGCCATGGCACAACACCTATCAGCACGGCAGC
Organism: Acetobacter sp. DsW_54; assembly: GCF_002153575.1. Classification (NCBI taxonomy): domain Bacteria; kingdom Pseudomonadati; phylum Pseudomonadota; class Alphaproteobacteria; order Acetobacterales; family Acetobacteraceae; genus Acetobacter; species Acetobacter sp. DsW_54. The sequence goes on along the minus strand of NZ_JOPD01000007.1, from coordinate 106,638 downwards.
CACCACCATATATACCGCCGTGCACACCACCAGTGACAGCACAATCCCCACCGGCACGTCCCGCCTGGGGTTTTTGGCTTCGGCCGCTGCGGTAGAAACGGCCTCAAACCCGACATAAGCAAAAAAGATAACCGACGCCGCCCGGAAAATACCGGGAACACCGTAACGAAAACCACCCTGATACGCCGGAATGAACGGCGTCCAGTAGGCCGGGTGCATTTGCCACACACCCAGAGCCACAAAAACCGCCAGCACACCCACCTTAAGCACCACAATGAGTGAATTGATTTTAAAGGATTCCCGCACACCCACGACCAGAAGCCCGGTCACGATCGCAATGGACAAGGCTCCCAGCAGGTCACATTGCCAATGGCCTGCAATATGCCGGTTAAGCCCCAGCGAAACCACTTCCAGAGTTGTGGTGTGCAAAGCAGGTGGAACATGCACCCCCAGATCTTCCAGCAGACTGGCAGCATACCCTGAAAAACCGGCCGCAACACCCGCGCAGGAAATGCCGTATTCCATCAACAGCAGCCAGCCAACGCCCCATGCCCACCCTTCCCCCATGGATACGTAGGCATACGTGTAGGCTGACCCCGATACCGGCATAACAGATGCCAGCTCCGCATAGGACAGAGCCGTAAAAAGGCAGGCAATACCCGCAATAATAAAAGACAGCAGAATGGAGGGGCCAGCGTAATTGGCAGCGGCAGTCCCGGTCATGACGTAAATGCCCGCACCAATGGTTGAGCCCACGCCCAGCATGGTCAACTGCAATGGTCCTAGCGTTTTTTTCAGGCGCTGCTGCCCGTTTTCCAGCTCTATTCTGGCCAGTGACTTGCGCAGCAAGGGAGCACGCACCCGTTTCATCCCGCCCACCACTTACCGTGCGAAATGGAAGATCAGAAACGCAGTCCCGCCAACCACCATGCAGTACCATGCAAAAGGTGACATCGCCCAACTGTCATGCTTACGGAAATAGCGCATCAGAAAAGCCGTACTCGCCAGAGCAGTTACCCCCGACACAACCGCCGCCAACAGGGCAATATGCATCTGGGCCGGGTCAATGGGGGTATGACGCATTTTAAAGGCTTCGCGCACTGTTGCGGCAATAATAACCGGCTGAGCCATAAGGAACGAAAAACGCGCCGCGGCATCATGGTGCAGTCCGCGCAGCAGCCCCCCGCAAATGGTTGCGCCCGAGCGCGACAGACCGGGGAAAAAGGCAAAGCACTGAAAAAAACCAATAAACAGCGCATCGCGCGATGTCAGGCTGGCCAGATACCGGACATCCTTGCGGACGACACGGTTCCGCAGTTTTTCAACCACCAGCAGCAGTACCCCGTTAAGGAACAGGAATAATGCGGCAGAGGAAGCGGAGCCAAACACACTGCGCAACCAGTGCTCGAACAGACCACCAACAATAACCGCAGGCACAGTTGCCAGACAGATCAGCCACAGGATATGCAGGCTTTCCAGCTGGATACGGTGCCCGAACGCCCCAAACGCCCCTTTGCCCAAGGCCAGCCAGTCCTGCCAGAAAAAAATCAGCAGGGCGACGGATGTCCCCATATGCAGCATGACCAGAAATGGCAGAAAGGTCGGGTCATGCAGATCATACGACCAGTGCAGCAAAGACGGCAGGACAACAGCATGCCCAAGACTGCTGACAGGAAAAAGCTCTGTAGCGCCCTGTAGCAGCGCCATGATAAGTGCCTGAAAAAGGGACATGTAAGTTTAGCGTTCCAAACGGTCTGTTATCTGACTGCTGTCCTTGCACCATGCGCCTAAGTGCTGCAAGGATTTCGTCCTGTTTAACTTTTTGCGCAAGCACACTTTTTGATAAGGGCCTGAGCCAACCATGAGCCGACAAAACCACATAGGCGCTATTATTTGCAGCACTCTGGTTCTGGCTGCGGCAGCAGGGTTTGGCATGTACGCGATCAATACCCAGAAAACACCGGGCAAATCATCCTACGAGCTTACAGCCCGCTTTGTTTCTGCCAACGGTCTGGCACGCGGGGCAGATGTGGATATTGCCGGGGTCAAGGTTGGTCGCGTGTCCAGCATTGTGCTCGACCCTGCCTCCCAGATGGCCATTGTCCGCTTCCGGCTGGATAGCGCACTCCACCTGCCAACCGACAGCACCCTGACCATTGGCAGCGGCACCCTCTCCTCCGAAAATGCGCTGATGATCGAGCCGGGAAAAGCGACAACCCTCGCCCAGACCGGGCAGGTAATGACCCACACACTTGAACCCTCAAGCCTTGAACAGCAGGTAAGCAACTACATTTTTGGCGCGGGCAATCTGGAGCAGTAAGCCAATTGCCTCCAACCAATCAGTTTTTTCAAAAAAATCTGACAAGATGGATTGACGCCCCCCCCGGGAACAGATACATAACCGCCACCAACCAATGGCGGCGTAGCTCAGTGGTAGAGCAGGGGAATCATAATCCCTTGGTCGGAGGTTCAAATCCTTCCGCCGCTACCAAATTCCCTAAAAATCAAAGCGTTAACTTTACCTTTTGGTCAAACAGACCAAACAGGCATTGTTATACCTGTGCGTGGCATCTGCACACGGAAGCACACCTGCTCCACCCTGCTCCACATCCGTGGTCAGCAGGGCGAATGCAGGATAGCGAAGCGCCGGATTAACCTTCGGACAGTTCGGGCTGCGGCTCGCTCGACAGATCCTTGACCTCGGCCACAGCTTCATTCTCGGCTTCTGCCTGATCGTCTTCCTCGTCCTCGGACGCATTGGACGTAACACGCTGCTGGCGGGCAGCCTGCCGTTCTGCACGCTCCTGCTGGCTTTGCTGCGCAGCCTGCGCCATGGCGTTCAGAATACGGAAATAATGTTCGGCATGCTGGAAATAGGCTTCAGCCGCCACGCGGTCACCGCTGCCCGTCGCATCACGGCCGAGCTGGAGATATTTTTCAAAAAGCTGCTGTGCTGTGCCTCTGACCCGTACATCGGGGCCATGACTGTCAAAAACATGATTCCGGTTCATTGGAATCTGGCCATTCAACTGCCTGGACGCTCCATTGCTCCCGTTGGAGCGATGGTGTCTGGTACGCATCCGTTTTACATTCATGGGTTTATCACAGTGCTTTCCTGTTCATGGCACTTTGCATGAAGAAACAGTCCGATACAAAAGGCATGTTCCTGAATGAAGGCCGAATTGTTTTTTCGGAATGGGCTTTTGGCGGCAATCTGTTTTTATTGCCGGAAGAAAGGCCCTTACCGCTCATCCACCGAGGCAGATCTGGCTAATCTGAATACTGCCGCAGGACTGAGCCAGATGACAATAACAACGCACAACCACAAAGCCAACCGGTTTTTTTATATTCCGGCTTATGGCAGCCCTTAACGCAGCACAACACAGCGGGCTATTCCGGCCAGATCGGCCAGTACACGCACCACACCCAACCCGTTCTGGGCGGCTATGTCCCGCAGGGCCTGCTCCTGCCCTATCCCGATTTCAAAAATACCAACCCCGCCATCACGCAGCAACAAAGGTAGTCGGGCACACAGGTCGCGGTAGGCGTCCAGGCCATCACTCCCGCCATCCAATGCCCGCACGGGCTCATGCGCCCTTACCTCTTCCATCAGCCCGTCAAGGTCTGGTGTGGGAATGTAGGGCGGATTGCTGAACACAACATCAAACCGGGTCTGGGGGGCCAGCGCATCTCCCCACCGGGCTGCCATAACCAGCGCACGATCAGCCATATTGCAGCGTCGGGCATTGGCATGGGCCAAACTGGCAGCAGCCGGATTAACATCCACCCCAATACCCCAAGCCTGCCGGTACTCCGCCAGAGCCGCTAACAGAATGCAGCCAGACCCCGTTCCCAAGTCCAGAAACGACAAAGGCGCATTGCGGTCCGGGTGAGCGTCCAGCAGGGCGGTAATCAGGGTTTCCGTGTCCCCCCTTGGCACAAGGGACGCCGGAGAGACTGCCAGATCAAGGCTCCAGAACCCTTTGCTACCCGTAATATAGGCAAACGGCTCGTGCCTTGCCCGGCGGGCAACCCAGCCCAAAAACGGTTCGGTAGCCACCTCTTCACGCGGGGAAAGACCCAACAGCGTCTCGGGCGTTATACCCAGAGCATGCTGCAAGAGCAGACGTGCTTCCCGCCGGGGGTTTTCCACCCCCGCGTCACGCAAAAGTTGCGCACCACTGGCCAGCAGGTCGTGTAGAGACTGGTGGTGTGAGGTTTTTTCTGCTTTGCTCGAACACGTCATTTCAACAAATCACCCGACCCAATATCCATGTCTGTTTCACGCTTTTCATTCACTCTCCCGACCGCTGTGCTGCTGAGCGCCATAAGCCTGCTGGCTGTGGCGGTGCCCTTGCGCCCGGCTCTGGCTGGCGAGTTTACGGTAACGGATGAAAAAGCTGACATGGAAATTTCCGAAGTCTCACGCATTTATCTGGACGGCAAGCTCGTATCCGAGTTCCGGCTTGATGATGCCACGCGTTACAAAACCGTGCGCATCCCTACCCCACTGGGCCGTGTGGACCACACCTATACGTTGTGCGGGGAAATTACCATTCGCACCGCGGATGGCCGGGCAGAAACGCACGAAGTGAGCAGTAGCGGCCTTTTGCACAACCCCGATGGCCACCATTTTGATGCTTTGGGGTCCGACGGATTTAAGGATTTCTTTCTGGTAGACCCACAGGCTCCGCAGGCCGCAGAGCGGCTCCCCGGTCGGGGCGAAGTATGCTCCGCCCCGATTAGCTGAAAACGCTAGAACCCCGCATCCGCCAGAAGAGCGGCCTGCTCTTCCTGCGCAAGCGCATCCACAAACTCATCCAGTTCGCCCAGCATAACGCGATCAATTTTATACAGGGTCAGGTTGATCCGGTGGTCCGTAACCCGCCCTTGCGGAAAGTTGTACGTGCGTATCCGCTCGGACCGATCCCCCGTACCAACCTGAGAGCGCCGGTCCGCCGCACGACTGGCATGAGCCTGCTCCCGCTCGCGCTCGTACAGGCGGGCACGCAGGATCTTCATCGCCTTGGCACGGTTCTTGTGCTGGCTTTTTTCCTCCTGCATGGACACAACAATGTTGGTCGGCAGATGGGTAATCCGCACCGCACTTTCAGTTTTATTAACGTGCTGCCCACCGGCCCCTGACGCCCGAAAAACGTCTATGCGCAGTTCGCTTTCGTTAATGGTTACATCCACCTCTTCCGCCTCTGGCAGGACGGCCACCGTAACCGTGGATGTGTGAATACGCCCCTGCGCTTCTGTTGCAGGAACGCGCTGCACCCTGTGCACACCGGATTCGTATTTAAGCCGCGCAAAAACACTTTTGCCGTTAATTTCGGCAATGCCGCAGCGCAGGCCGCCGAGTTCGCTCTCGTCATAATCCATAACGGTAAAGCGCCACCCCTTGAGGTCCGCATACCGCCGGTACAGATCAAACAATTCAGCCGCAAACAGAGCCGCTTCATCCCCACCAGCGGCGGGGCGCACTTCCAAAATGGCGCTGCGCTCGTCCGCTACGTCCTTGGGGAGCAGTGCCAGCCGCACTTCACGCTGCAACCTTGGCAACTGCTCACGCAGTTCTGCCAGTTCTTCCCCCGCCAGTTCCTGCATTTCCGGGTCGGCCATAAGGGCCTCTGCCTGAGCAATACCCTTTTCTGTTGCACGCAGGCCGTTAATGCAGCTTACAACCGGCTCAATTTCCGCATATTCGCGCGATGCCTGAGTAAAGGCATCCCCACTCAGGCCACTCGCCAGAAGCGCTTCCAGTTCAAGCGCGCGACTGGCAATCCGGTCCAGCCGTTCATCAAGATTCATTACGCAAAAATGCTCCGCGCATCAGAGAGAAGCGTCTGTGTCGCCACTTCGTTTTCCTGCCCGGTTTCCATGCTTTTGACACGGAACACACCGCGGGCCAGTTCATCCTCGCCCAGAAACAGCACATGGCTTGCGTTCTGCTTACCTGCCCGTTCCATACGCTTACGCAGCGAGCCCTTGTAGCCGATTTCGGTCCGCACGCCCTGCTGGCGCAATGCCTGCAAAATCTGGCACACGGCTTTTTCATCCGGCGAGCCTACCGGAATCAGTACCACGGAACGCGGAGCCAAAGGAGCTTCTTCAAGCAGCATGGCAAGGCGTTCCACCCCGGCGGCCCAACCAATTGCGGGCACTTCCGGCCCACCCATCTGCTTGACCAGACCATCATACCGCCCACCGGCCAGCACCGTACCCTGCGAGCCAAGGCGGTTGGTTACAAATTCAAACGTCGTGTGGTTGTAGTAATCCAACCCGCGGACAATGGCAGGGTTAACCGTGTAAGCAATGCCAAAGAGATCGAGCTGGTGGCGCAGTTCCTCCCAGAATGTCCGGGCCTCTGGGGTCAGAAACTCTTCCATCAGGGGCGCGTTGACCACGAGCTCACGATCGCCCTGATCTTTGCTGTCGAGAATACGCAGCGGGTTTTTTTCAAGCCGGATGCGGCTATCTTCAGACAGTCTGGCGCTATGGGCGGAAAAATACGTTACCAGCGCCTGCCGCCACGCATCCCTGCTGGCGGCATCACCCAGCGTATTCAACTCAAGTGTTACGTACTGGGCAACACCCAGTGCTTCAAGCACCGCATAACCCAGAGCAATAGCTTCCGCATCAGCCAGAGGTTCGGCCGCGCCCAGCAGTTCTGCACCAATCTGGTGGAACTGGCGGTAACGCCCTTTTTGTGGCCGCTCATGCCGGAACATGGGCCCCGTATAAAACACCTTCTGGGGGAGTGACTGGGTGAGCGCATTGGTCACCAGCGCACGGCAGACGGCAGCCGTACCTTCTGGCCGCAGGGTCAGGCTATCCCCATCACGGTCATTGAAGGAATACATTTCCTTGGAAACCACGTCCGATGTATCGCCCAAAGAGCGAGAGAATACGCGGGTTTCTTCAAAAATGGGGGTAGACCACTCATCAAACCCGTAGAGCCCGGCAATATGGCGTGCGGTATTGACCACGCGCGCATGGCGGCGTTGCTCTTCTCCAATAAGATCGTGCGTTCCTCTTACGGGCTGAATGCTGCTCACGGCCTGTTTTTCCTGATTGAAGCGGCACCTTGCGGGCTGCTCCCTGATCTTTGTCTATTGGGCAAATAAAACCCGCCACAGCCCCGAACATGCCCGGAGCGCGTGGCGGGTGATAGGCGAACTTAGTTGGCGGACGCCATATCCGGCAGTTCTGGGGTAGCCCCTTCCTGCTTTGCGCGGGCTTCTTCTGCCTCAATGGCAGCCACGCGCTCTTCAACCAGATCAACAACATGGTTGATCATGTCATCCGCAGCAATTGTATGGTCCTGCTTACCGGCGGAATAAACCATGTGGCGGCCAGAACCGCCCCCGGTCACCCCAAGGTCGGTCATAAGGGCTTCACCCGGACCATTGACCACGCAACCGATGATGGAAAGCGTAAGCGGGGTTTTGATATGGGCCAGACGATCTTCAAGAGTCTGCACCGTTTCCACCACATTAAAGCCCTGGCGTGCGCAGGACGGGCAGGAAATAATTTTAACCCCACGGTGCCGCAGGCCAAGGGATTTAAGAATATCCCACCCGACCAGCACTTCTTCTTCCGGGGCGGCAGACAGGGAAACACGCATGGTGTCGCCCACGCCAGCCCAGAGCAGGTTACCCAGCCCGATGGAGGACTTAACCGTACCTGCGCGCTTGCTACCTGCTTCGGTAATGCCAATGTGCAGCGGGTAATCGCACGCATCTGCCAGTTGCTGATAAGCCGCAACAGCCATGAACACGTCCGATGCTTTTACGCTGATCTTGAATTCACGGAAGTCATGATCTTCCAGAATCTTGGCGTGTTCGAGCGCGCTTTCCACCAGTGCTTCGGGGTTGGGCTCACCATACTTTTCCAGAAGGTGCTTTTCCAGCGATCCGGCATTAACGCCAATACGAATGGAACAGCCGTAATCCTTGGCTGCCTGAACCACCTCACGCACACGCTCGGCACTGCCGATATTGCCCGGGTTAATACGCAGGCAGGCAGCCCCGGCCTTGGCGGCCTCAATGGCGCGTTTGTAGTGGAAGTGAATATCGGCCACGATCGGCACGTTCACTTCCCTTACGATTTCCGCCAGTGCTGCCGTGCTATCCTCATCCGGGCAGGAAACACGAACAATATCCACCCCGGCCAGTTCGGCACGACGAATCTGCTCGATGGTCGCCTGTGCATCGCTGGTCAGGGTATTGGTCATGGTCTGGACGGAAATCGGGGCATCACCACCGACGGCTACCTTGCCGACGTGGATCTGCCGAGATTTCCGACGCTCGATATGCTGGTAAGGCCGGTAGCCGCTCATCTTGCATCCTTTTGTCGAAACGACAGTTGGGGGAGGTCTGGCCGCAGTTCGGCGCTGCGGTGTCTCCCGCTCTAGGTTTGGTGCTTTCCTGCCAAAATCAAGTCCGGTTGGCTACACATAAAGCATGGAAAGAGCCATTCAGTGCGCGCCAGCCCCATTCAACTGGCGGGCATTCAGGTCATCCGCACTTGGTTCGGCAGGCGGTGGGGCCTCACGGTGCGGTGGTGGTTTGGCCACATCGAGCGCAGGCTGGGCAACATGCCCTGCCCCATTTTCTGGTGCTACGGGCGCATCAGCCGCAGGCATTGCAACCGTGCTGGTTCTGGTAGGCACAGCCGCCCGGGCAGGTGACGGCACAACCGCTGGTGCTCCTGTGGCATTCACTCCCCCACCGGCCCGGACCTGCTGAACCACTTCCGGCGTTAAGGCAATGTGCCGCAGAACCGCGCCATTCCGCCCCAATGGCGGGGTTGTCATGTCCCCTTGGGCAAAAGCTACGCCGCCTGCATTGCCAACAGTCAGGCTGTACGGCCCGTTATCGACAGGAACAGTCCAGACATCACCGGGTTGCAGAATATGGTCGTACACGACCTTACCGGCCGCATTCCTGACCTGCACCCAGCTTGGAGCCTGCGCCTTGAGCATAAGAGGCGCATCCGCACTGGCACTGGCACTGGCACTGGCACTGGCACTGGCACTGGCCGTTTCTGGCACACTGGCAGCAGGCTGCTCAACCGCAGGAGGTACGGCGGGCGCTTCTCCTGCAACCGGCTTATCCGGTTGTGGTGGCACCGGTGCGTCCACCACACCGGGCGCATTAACTGGTGCGGGTGCATCTGCCCCTGTGGGCACCACTGGGGTGCTCTGTGCCGGTGCAAGCTGGGCCGCCGGCAAGGGAGGAAGCTGCGCCATGTTATGATCGGGCAGGATGGAAGCAACCTGTGGCGAGGGCGCATTCTTTGCACTCTCACCGGGCATCAGGGTTGCAACGGGCGGCACGCGTTCGGGTACAGGTGGAGCATGGCCCACAAAACAATACCACCCCACATAGCTTGCCAGAATAACGGCCAACCCAAGGGAAATGCTAACGGCAGGCGGCAGGCGGCGGTCTGGCGGCGGATCGGGAAAATCCAGATCCGGCTTGCGCGTACCCAGCCGCCCTTCCTGACGATAAAGCTTGAGCATCTGGTCGGGATTGAACCCGAGAGCCTGCCCATATGCCCGCAAAAAGCCCAGAGCATAGACCTCTGCTGGTAATACGCTGGCATTCCCATTTTCCAGCGCTTCCAGATAAACGCTGCGAATCCGCAGCCAGGCCGCAACATCCCCGATGCTCCAGCCAAGCTGCTCGCGGCGTTTACGCAAAGCTTCGCCTACCCCCAGCACCTCCACATCGGGAAGCGGAGGCAAAGGCGAGCCTTGCTCTTGATCGGAACCTTGGGCGTATTCAGCCATCCGCATCCATACGACGTTGTTGACGTACCAAAGCCACAGTCGCCTGTTCCACCAGATCGTCAATGATCTGCGCCACAGGCTGGACTGACGTTACCATACCAACAGACTGGCCTGCCATAACAGACCCCTGTTCAACATCGCCGTCAATAACCGCACGGCGCAGCGCACCAGCCCAGAAATGTTCAATTTCCAGCTGGGCAGCCTCACGCGTGAGTTCCCCCGACTGAAAGCGGCGGATCACATCGGCCTGATGGGTAACAAACTGCCGCCCACCCTCGTTACCAAGGGCACGTACGGGAATAACCGGAAAACGGTCATCCAGCTGCACGGACGTTACGGCATCCCGCGCGGCGGCACGCACGAACGCTTTTTTGAACTTTTCGTGAGCAATGCTTTCTTCCGCCGCAGCAAAGCGGGTCCCCAGCTGCCCACCCGAAGCCCCAAGCTCCAGATAAGACACCAGAGCATCCCCACGCCCCAGACCACCGGCCACAAAAACCGGAACACTCTGGATATGCGGCAGAATTTCCTGCGCCAGAACGGTCAGCGAAACAGGGCCAACATGCCCGCCTGCTTCCGCCCCTTCAATTACCAGCGCGTCCACGCCCATTTTGACCAGACGCTTAGCCAGAACCAACGCCGGAGAGAAGGCAATAACCTTTGCCCCGCCGTCCTTGATGGCCTTGATGGCCGCACCGGGTGGAATGCCACCAGCCAGCACAATATGGCCAACGCCTGCATCCAGACAGACCTGTACCAGCTCGGTCAGCTGCGGGTGCATGGTTATCAGGTTTACGCCAAACGGGCGGTCGGTCAGGGCGCGGGTTGCCTGAATTTCCTCCGCCAGACGCGCAGGTTCCATAGCCCCGCAGGCAATAACGCCAAACCCGCCTGCGTTGGAAATGGCGGACACAAGATTGCGCTCGCTCACCCAGGACATGGCCCCGCCAAGAATGGCGTACTGCGTTCCCAAAAAGTCGGTCCCACGCCGCCACAACGCCTCCAGCCGCTTGCGCGCGCGTTGCAGTTCGGGCTGGGTGGGGGCGTCGGTCACGGCAACCGTGTTGTTCTGCTCAGACATTATCCAGCCCATATGCGGTATGTAGGGCCCGCACGGCAAGCTCTGCGTATTCCGCCGCCACCAGCACCGAAATCTTGATTTCGCTGGTGGAAATGGCCTGAATATTAATGGAGCGTTCCGAAAGTGTGCGGAACATGGTGCTGGCCACACCGGCATGCGAGCGCATACCCGTGCCAACAACACTGATCTTAACAATATCCGGGTCTGTTGCCAGTTCTTCGTACTGCACGGAGTCCCGAACACTTTCCAGCACATTGATCGCCTGCGGCAGGTCGCTCTTGCTGGTTGTGAAGGTCATGTTGGTGGTGCCGTCTGCGCCTGTGCTCTGCACAATCATGTCCACATTCACATGCGCTTCGCTCATGGGGCCAAAAATTGCTGCGGCAATGCCAGGGCGGTCCGGAATGCGCCGGACCGACAGCTTGGCTTCATCACGCGAGTAGGCAATGCCGGTAACCAGTTTCTTTTCCACGATTTCGTCCTCATCCACCACCAAAGACCCGGGAAGGTGCCCTTCCATAACTGCCGGACCATCCGCAAAGCTGGAAAGCACCTGCACCCGCACCCCTTCGCGCATGGCAAGCCCTACGCTGCGGGTTTGCAGCACCTTGGCACCGACTGATGCCAGTTCCAGCATTTCCTCATAGGTAATTTTATCAAGCTTGCGCGCTTTGGGCACAATACGGGGGTCGGTTGTGTAAATCCCGTCCACGTCCGTATAAATATCGCACCGATCCGCCTTGATTGCGGCGGCAAGAGCTACGGCCGAGGTATCGGACCCGCCACGCCCAAGGGTGGAAACACGCCCGTCTGGCGCAACGCCCTGAAAGCCTGCAACAACCGGCACCATACCCTCGGCCATGCAGCCAAGCAGCTTTGTGCCATCAATTGTATCCAGACTGGCCTTGCCATGTGCCGAATCGGTCAGAATGGGAACCTGCCACCCCGCGAACGAGCGTGAGGGCACACCCAGCTTTTGCAGCGCAATGGCCAGCAGGCCGCTGGTCACCTGCTCACCCGTGGCCACGATGGAATCGTATTCCTTGGGGTCATGCAGGGGAGAGAGGGACTGGCAGAAACCGACAAGCCTGTTTGTCTCCCCCGCCATGGCGGAAACGACAACAAGAACATCACATCCTGCGTCTTTCTGTTTTTTGACGCGCTCGGCCACGGCTCGAATACGATCAAGGTCGCCGACAGACGTTCCGCCGAATTTCATGACAATCCGGGGTGCGGAACCGGACATAGCTTTATTCTCCACCAGACAAGCCGCAGAACATGCCACCAGCTCCAGTTCGACCCCAGCTTTGCCAGAAAAGACGAACAGGAATGGTTGCACAGCTTTACAAGGCGCGTCACATAACCTTCCCGGCCCCCTTTCGTCCAGCGGGGAGACCAGCAGGAAAGGATTTTGTTGCATGAACGCCACCACTCCACACGCGTCCTCATCCGTCTCTGATGAAGAAATCGCACGGTTTAGCGCCCTTGCGGAGCAGTGGTGGAATCCTTCCGGCCCCATGCGCCCACTGCACGCCATGAATGCATTGCGCATAGACTGGGCAAGCCGCCACCTGCCCCTGCGTGGCCGCACCACACGCCGCGCAAAAATTCTGGACATCGGATGTGGCGCGGGGCTTGCGAGTGAAGCTCTGGCCAAAGCAGGCTATGACGTGCTGGGGCTGGATGCCTCAGCCAACGGCATTGCCGCCGCCAAGGAGCATCTGGCCACCTGCCCGCTGCCCGAACATGCGGGGCCACTGCACTACCGCAATGGCAGTGCCGAAGACCTTGTGGCTGAAGGCTGCGAGTTTGATGCGGTTGTGGCGTTAGAAATTATCGAGCATGTCACTGATTCTGCGGCATTTATGGACATGCTGGCCCAGCTTGCAGGGCCAAAGGGCACGGTCATTGTTTCCACCATGAACCGCACCCTGCGCTCCCTTGCGGTTGGCAAGATTGGTGCCGAGTATATTCTGCGGCTGCTCCCCGTAGGCACACATGAATGGCGCAAGTTCATCCAGCCATCCGAACTGGGCCAGTATGCCCGTGCGGCGGGCCTGCGCATGACCGCCATAGCAGGCATGGCACCCGGCCCAATGGGCTGGAAGGAAACCCGCGACCTCGGCATCAACTACATCGCGGCGTTTACAAAATACTGATTTTAAAGTTTTTTATGGTCTGGAGGCTTACAGTCACTCCAGACCACCCCCCTATTTGACTGAATCGGGAATTTTGCACACAGGCCCCATGGCTGGGCCATTGTAGCGGGTCCATGTCTGGGTTTCGCCAAAAATAGGCAGCCCTATATAGCCACGCAGCTTGAGCACATCAGGTTGCGCCAGCCAGATTTGAGAATCATAGAGGTGCCCCGTATCGGGGTCCAGAATATGCCCGGCCCAGCGCCCTGCATTACTTTCGCCCATGGGACGAAAATCCGTTAACATCAGCAGGTTACACTCGGATTTGCCATCATGCCCACGGGGTACATCCGTACCATCGTAACGCAGGCCAACCAGATGGCCGCACAGATTTTGCCCGCAGTGGTCAATTTTAAACACGCCGTCATGGTCCTGACTAAGCCAGTACCCCGTTAAGGTGGCAGCGTTCGACACCGGCGGTTCTGCGGCAGATAAAGGTACAGCGTGCGCACCAGCCAGCAAAATCGCCAGCAGGGCAGCAAACCCCACCTTGGCTTTATGCACTGCGCCGCACGTTCCGTTCTTTGTCATATCTGCCTCTCCCTCAAGCGGGCGGCGGTCTGGCTTGCCCGCCTAGCCCTCCAAGATGTGGGGGATCACCTTCTTACCCACCACCCCCATTTGTATATGGTCAGCCCAGACATTCAACTATCCGTATCCCGCACCCAGGGCACGTTTTGGAACGCAACCCCTTCTTCTTCCAGCTCTTCTCTCTGGGACTGGGACATTTCACCGTAAATCCCGCGTTCGGGGGCTTCGCCATAATGAATGCGCAAGGCTTCATCGGCAAATCGGTTGCCCATGTTTTCACAATTCTCTTCAATTGTGCGCCGTACGTCACGCAGGGCACTCAGCATGGCATCCGGCAGGCCGGGGGGCATCTGGCCTGCCGCGGGCGCCGGGGGCGCTGCCATATCTGGTGTGGGGGGGGGATCACTTTGTGGCAAACGCTCAGGCGCACGCCCCACAATGGCCGGAGCCATGGGGGCCTGATCCACACTGGACGTGCCACATTCGGGGCAGTTTAAAAGGTTCTTCTGCCTGAGCATGGCAAATGTACTGCTGTCTTTGTACCAGCCTTCAAACACATGGTCATGGGCGCAACGCAGACGATAGCAGATCATAGTGTATTACCCTAGCAGATACCCTTTGGTCGTTATGAATACTCAGCCTAGCCCAAGCAGGCCATTCAGCTGGCCCGTGCGTTCAAGCCGCATCAAGTCATCACACCCGCCAAGGGCTTTGCCATCCACAAAGGTCTGGGGCACGGTTGTCTGCCCACCGGACAGGTTTATGGCCTCGTCCCGCTCGGGCGTGCCACGTGGGGCGTTGATCTCGGTAAACGGAATTTTTTTGCTCTCCAGCAGGGCAACTGCACGCATGCAGTAGGGGCAACCGGGCTGGGTATAGATTTTGATTTCAGGCATAGATTGTCCTTACTGGTTCCGGGTTATGGATTCAATCAGCTTTTGCCGGGCCATGTTATGGGCTTCATGCGCCTTGTCTAGCCGGGTTGGTCAATATCCACCTCCGGGCGGGCAGGCACGACCCCAGCCACCAGCAGGCTGACACTGCGTGCACCCGCCTGTAACAGGGCATTGGTGCAGGCTGTAGCAGTCGCACCTGTTGTAAGCAGGTCATCGACCAGCACAATATCACGCCCCCGCACCCTGTGTGCACGCGTGCGACGCACACTCATGGCCTGAGCAACCTCATCCCGCCGCGCCTGACGGGAAAAAGACGCCAGAGGCACCGTGGAGCGGACACGAACCAGAGCATCGGGCAGGCAATGCAGGCCGCCCAGTTTGGCCACGCCATGCGCCAGCAATGCTGCCTGATTATAACGCCGCCTGAACAACCGCCAGCGATGCACGGGTACGGGCACCACCAGCGCATCACCACACACAATGTCTTGCCCTATCCGCACCATCTGCTGGGCCAGAAAAGATGTGTTTTCCGTCTGATCGGCATATTTAAGCTTTAAAATCAGCTCTCTTGCCACGCTTTCGTACACAAAGGCCGCACGCGCCTGCCCCCATACGGGAGGATGCCGCTCGCATGCCGGGCACAGATCATTCACTCCCAGCATTGCGGCACTTACCTGCGGTACAGCACACGCCTTGCAAAATGGCGCAACAACAACCCGCACATGCGCAAAACAGGCGGCGCAAAGCAGGCCATGCTGCGCAACATCCGCTCCACAATGCAGGCAGGCGGGCGGGTAAAGAACCCCCAACCCCATTTGCCCAAGGGTGCGCAGTTGCGCCACAGCGCGCGCGCCTAGCATAAACACAGGTTTGTCATGGCTGGCGGCTTGGCAAAAAGTGTGGATACGCGCACATCTGCCTTTATGGATACACCCGTTATTTTTGACCGCAAAGCCGTCAGGCAGCACAGGGACCGTGCGGCACGCAGGCTGGATGGCATTATGCCCGTGCTGGACATTACCGCCGACCTGCTGCTCGACCGACTGGACGATATGGTGCGCAGTTTTTCCGCGGCACTGGATATAGGCGGGCGTGGTGCCATTAGCCCGCGCCTTGCTGTGCGGGGCATTGCCACTACCAGCATGGACCTCTCCCCCAGACTCGTCACCCGCTCCGGAGAAATGCGTGTTTGTGCGGATGAGGAATGGCTGCCGTTTGCCCCGCATAGCTTTGATCTGGTCATTGCCAATCTGTCTCTACACTGGGTGAACGACCTGCCCGGTGTTTTTGCCCAGATCCGGCATGTTCTGCGGCCCGATGGGCTTTTTCTGGCCAGCATGCCCATACTCCCCACATTGCGCCCCCTGCGCACGGCGCTGGAAGCTGCCGAACTGGCAGTGTGCGATGGCGTATCGCCCCGTGTATCGCCTTTTCCCACGCAGCAGAGCTGTGCGCAGCTTATGCAGCGGGCCGGATTTGCCCTACCTGTTATTGATACCGAACGTCTGGACCTGCGCTACCGCTCGCTCAGCGCGCTTATGGCCGACCTGCGTGCTGCGGGTGAGACAAATGCCCTGACCCAGCGTACACGCACCATACCACCACGCATGATGTTTGCTGCTGCCGCAGCCGAGCTGGAAAAAAAGGGGCCAGACAGCTTTGCCATGCCCCTGCATATGGCTGTTTTATCCGGCTGGGCACCGGCTCCAACCCAACCTGTACCCTTACAGCCCGGCCAGTTCCAGCACTCCCTGCATGATGCCCTGAACCCGCAGGAACCACCCGCTTAATCTAGCCCCCACAACCCAACCGGGCCGAGGTTAGCCCCCGGTTACGCTCATATGCCTTTGCGGGCCGGATACAGCACCTGTTTGTCCATCCAGCAGAAAATCATGCCCTACGGGTTTGCGGGCTATGGCCTGCTGTATGGCCACTTCCAGTGCAGCATCTGTTGCCCCCTCGCGCATGAGGTGGCGCAGGTCCACCCCCTCCTCCTGCCCAAGACAGGTATAAAGCTGCCCGGTGCAGGAAAGGCGGACGCGGTTGCAGGTCGCGCAAAAATTGTGGCTCATGGGCGTAATAAAGCCCAGACGCTGCCCGGTTTGCGCCACCCGCACGTAACGCGCGGGCCCTCCGGTCTGGTAGGCCAGAGGTTCTAACGTCCAGCGTTGAGACAGGCTCCGCCGTACCGCGTCGAGCGAGAGGTACTGCGCGGCACGGTCTTCCCCTGTTTCCCCCATCGGCATGGTTTCTATCAGACAGAGGTCGGCCCCGATTTCTCCACACCAGGCGAGCAGGGCATCAAACTCATCATCATTCACACCCGCCATGGCCACGGTGTTAATACGCACGGCCAGCCCTTCCGCACGGGCAGCGCGGATACCTTCCAGCGTTGCGGCTAGCCTGCCACGGCGGGTCAGCTTGGCAAAACGCTGCTCGTCCAGAGAATCCAGACTGACATTCACACGCCGGACCCCAGCCTGTGCCAGAATGGGAGCGTAATGCGCCAACTGGCTGCCATTGGTGGTTAATGTCAGCTCATCCAGCCGCCCCGCCTGCTCTGGGTGGCGCAGCCATGTCCCAAGTTCCTTGAAGAAAAGCCCGATGTCGCGCCGTACAAGAGGCTCCCCCCCCGTAATGCGCAGCCTGCGCACACCGTGAAGCACAAAGACCCGGCTCAGACGCAGAAGTTCCTCAAAATCCAGAACATCCGCCCGTGGCAAAAACGACATCTGTTCGGACATGCAGTACACACACCGCATGTCGCATCTGTCGGTTACAGAAAGACGGAGGTAGGAAATCCGCCTTCCGGCGGGGTCCGTTAAAGAGGACAACATAGGTACACTTTATATCAGAAACCTCGACGGCTTTAAATGCAAAAGAGCACCCCGGCGCAGCAGAAACAGCACCCTGCCCTTAAAAAACATACGGCCCGCTTTAAGCGGGCCGTATGCAGCAGGCAAGTTGAAAAAACGGAGGTTAGTGCCCCGCGTTGTTACCTGAAAAGTCAGGCTTGGAGAGGCCGGAGTGCTCAAGCTGCTCCACCAGAGCATCCTTCAGCCGTTCCAGTCCTGCGCTATCGCGCCCTTCTGCACGGGCAACCAGCACCGCCTGCGTATTGGATGCGCGCAGCAGCCACCAGCCATCGGTTGTGTTAACACGCACGCCATCAATTTCGGACACGTCAGCGCCAGCTTTACGCAGGCGTTCGGCAACTTCCTCAATCACCTTGAACTTGCGGTGGTCATCACAGTCAAAGCGGACTTCCGGCGTGGAAAGCGTTGCAGGCAGGGCCTCACGGAATGCGGCAAGCGATTCTGAGGACCGCGCTACAATGCCAAGCATACGCACACCGGCGTAAAGTGCATCATCAAACCCGTACCATTTATCGGCAAAGAAGATGTGCCCGGACATTTCGCCCGCCAGCGGGGAGCCGGTTTCCGCCATTTTGGACTTGATGAGCGAATGCCCCGTACGCCACATGAGCGGCTTGCCGCCAGCGCGTGCGACCTCATCAAACAGCACCTGACTGGCTTTGACATCAGCAATAATGGTTGCCCCGGAATGGCTTTTGAGCACATCCCGCGCCAGCAGGACCAGAATCTGGTCGCCCCACAAAATCTCGCCCTTATTGTCCACCAGCCCGATTCGGTCTGCATCCCCATCAAAGGCAATGCCCAGATCGGCATGGTTGTCCTTTACCGCGGCAATAAGCTGCTCAAGGTTTTTGGCAACCGTGGGGTCCGGATGGTGGGCAGGGAATGTGCCATCAATGGCGGCATTGAGCACAATATGCTCGCCCGGTAGGGCCGCGACCATTTTTTCCAGCACTTCGCCTGCGGAGCTGTTACCGTTGTCCCAGACAATTTTGAGCTTACGCGTACCGCCGTCATAATCCTTTACAAGGCGTTTGACGTAGTCATCACGCACATCAATCGTGCGCACGGTGCCCTGTTCTGCTGCGACCACATTCCCCTTGGCCGACAGATCCCCAAGTTCACGGATCTGGGCACCAAAGAACGGCTTGCCCGCCAGCATCATTTTAAAGCCATTATAGTTGGGCGGGTTGTGGCTGCCCGTCACCATAATGGCACCATCCGCATTAAGCGTGGCTGATGCATAATACAGCATGGGGGTAGGCCCACGCCCAACGCGGGTTACATCCAGACCACACTCCAGAGCTCCTTTTACAAGGGCTTCTTCCAGCATGGGGGAAGACAGGCGGCCATCATACCCGACCACCAGCGTTTTGCCGCCATTACGGCGGACAAGGCTGCCAAATGTGCGGCCGATGGCAAACGCATCTTCAGCGCTCAGTGTTTTGCCAACAATGCCGCGAATATCGTATTCCCGCAGGCTTGTTGCTTCAAAGTCATGCGCAAAAGACATTAGTTCTGCCCCTCATACTTCTTGAGGAATTCGCGCACGCCTTCGGCCAGTTCAGGGCGTTCGAGCGCAAAGGCGATCTGGGCTTCCAGAAAGCCGAGCTTGTTACCGCAATCGTAACGCACGCCTTCATACCGCAGACCGTTAAACGGCACATGGCCAATGGTTTTGGCCATGGCGTCTGTCAGCTGCACTTCACCGCCGGCACCTTTTTCCAGCTTGGCCAGATGCGGCATGACATCAGGGGTCAGGATATAACGCCCGATAATGGACAGGTTGGACGGCGCATCCTCGGGTTTGGGTTTTTCAACCAGCCCCTTAACTTCCACAAGGCGGCCATCATCCTTGCCAATGTCCAGAATACCGTAGCGGTTGGTATGCTCACGCGGCACTTCGGACACGGCAACCACGTTGCCCCCGGTTTCGTAATAGGCTTCGGCCAGCTGCTTCAGGCAGCCTTTCTGCGACATCACCATGTCGTCCGGCAGCAGGATGGCAAACGGATCGTTGCCAATAAAGGAGCGTGCACACCAGATGGCATGCCCAAGCCCCAGCGGCTCCTGCTGGCGCACGGCAATAAGCGAGCCAGCCTGGATGCTGCTGGGCTCCAGCGCCTCCAGACAATCAACCTTGTTGCGTTCCTTGAGCGTGCTTTCCAGCTCATAGGCAATATCGAAATAGTCGATCAGGGAATCTTTGCCGCGGCCGGTAATCAGGCAGAATTCCTCAATACCTGCGGCGCGTGCTTCATCAATTGCGTACTGGATAAGGGGTTTGTCCACGACCGGCAGCATTTCTTTTGGCATGGCCTTGGTGGCAGGCAAAAAGCGCGTTCCCAGCCCCGCAACTGGCAGGACTGCTTTACGTAAAGGCTTGGGATTGGACACGAATATAACACCTTTAAATCAAGTTAAACCTGAGACCATCCGACCTGACCTGGCCAAAGCATGGAGGCATCCACCCCAATACCCGCCTGCGCCGGAAAAAAGATCAAGGCGGCCGACAGTGCTAGCTGACATTGTGCCTTGTATCCGTGGCCGATTGCATAGTCTTTTTTACATAATCACAACCATGCTTCTACACCGCAACAGACCGCAAAAGAACGGCGTGAATATGACAACTTCCGCCTAATTTGCAGAAAAAACGCGTGCAAACGAAAAAAAACGGCTCAAGGCGTTAGCCTTTTGCCGTCCATAACATAACATTTTGTCATGAAAGAAAATGGTGCGGTCGAGAAGACTCGAACTTCCACGAGGTTTCCCCCACAAGCACCTCAAGCTTGCGCGTCTACCATTCCGCCACGACCGCACGTGACAAACGGTATCAAAAAAAGCGATACCGTGTGTTAGGAAGCCCTATAACCGAACCATAAGCAGGCGGCAATGACCAAAGAACAAATTTTATGGGAAATAAGCAAAAAACTGGTGCCTTACCCTGCGGCCCTGAGCAGAATGGAACAGATTGCCAAAGACATAAGGGCGGGAGAGGCCGCCGAGCGCGTATGGCTGCTTGAACACCCCCCCCTGTACACATCCGGCACATCTGCCAAGGCGGAGGACCTGTTCAACCCTGCGGGATACCCCACCTACCATGCTGGCCGGGGCGGACAGTGGACCTACCACGGGCCGGGCCAACGCACGGCCTACGTCATGCTTGACCTGCAACGCCCCCATGGCAACACCCCCGCGCGCGACCTGCGGGCCTATGTGCAGGCGCTGGAAGCGTGGATTATTACCGCACTCGCCAGTTTTGGCCTGCGTGGAGAAGTGCGGGAAGGCCGGGTGGGCGTGTGGGTTACCAACCCGCAGACAGGGGGAGAAGAAAAAATTGCGGCCATAGGTGTCCGTGTCTCCCGCTGGGTAAGCTGGCATGGCGTAGCCATTAATCTGGCCCCTGCCCTGCCTGACTTTGAGGGCATTGTACCTTGCGGGATTCGGGAATACGGCGTGACCAGTTTTGAAAAACTGGGCATCAAAGTCAGCATGCAGGAGCTGGACCTTGCTCTGGCAGCGGCGTGGCACACCGTATTTGGCAGCACGCCATCTGCCCTGACACCTGTTGAGGTGGCACCTAGTCCAGTCGAATTTGCGTAAGCTTGCGCTGCGCGTCCAGAATGCGCACGTCATACAGGCTTAAAGCGCCCTGTTCGTCCCTGAACCGGAGCGTGATCAACCCCTGCGAGGGATTATCCGCTCTGGTCAGAGAAATCTGGACAAGGCCACGCTGCTGCTGAACGTCGGAAACCATAACCGGGCCAGACAGGCGCACCGGGTTGCTCAACAACATTCCCAACGCACTATGCCCCAGCCCGATATGAGTGACCGACCCATTAGCTGCATCCGTAAACACGGCTGAGCGCTCGGATGCCTTGAGTTCCATCTCATGCGGGGTGGTAAAGCGCATGTCCAGGTAACCGGGGCGGTAGGTGATCAGCCCGCTGCCACTGGCACCATTGGGCCATATTTGCGTAAACGGCGCATCCTGCAGGTTAACCGTGCGGAAATATGCCTCCACCCGGTTGACCGTGGCGTTTTGTGGCCCTCCCCCCACCTGCTGCGTTGCACAGGCGGCAAGCACGAGTGGCGCAAGGGCAAACAGGGAACGACGGCTAAAGACCCCCTTGCTCATACAGTTGCCTCTTCTTCCGCCGGGGTGCGCAGGGTTAGCGCCAGTGCGTGCAGGCCATCGGCCAGTTCGGGGGCCAACAGGTCATGCACCTTGCGTGAGCGTGCAACGCGACTCATGCCTTCAAACACAGGTGAGACAATATAAAGGCGGAAGTGCGTTTCCGTCGCACCGGCATTGGGGCCGCGCGTCTGCTCCACATGGTGGGCATGGCGGTGGCTTTCGTCCTGTATGTCCAATCTGGTCGGAAAAAGCGCTGTTTCCAGCACTTTGCGCACCCGCACGGCGCGCGTGGCACCCGATATGGAGGATGATGTTGGGCCTGAAAGACTGGTCATATGGCAACTCACCTCTTGCGACCAAAGCATTTGCAACGCAAATAACGATGAATGATGAAGCGAAGGAACACCCGTCCCCGCGCGTTTGATCCTGATCCCAACGCGCCGCAGCGCTGCTGCGACATGCCGGACTGCACAAGCCCGGCAGGATACCGCGCGCCCCGCTCCCGCGATAGTCTGAACCAGTATTATTGGTTCTGTCTGGAGCATGTGCGTGAATACAATGCACGATGGGACTATTACAAAGGCATGTCTCCCGGCCAGATAGAAGCACATCTGCGGGCCGATATAAGCTGGGACCGGCCAACATGGACGTTTGGCCAGGGTCCGGGCCAGAGCAAACGCACCATGCCGAACGAAGAAGATATTCTGGACCCGCTGGACATACTGGGCCAGAACCGCCGCGCCCGCGCCGACCGGGCCCGCGCACAGGCCGAGCCACGGATTCCTGCCCATCTGCGCGAACCACTCGCCGTTCTGGGGCTGGACTGGCCGGTTACGCTGGCAAATGCCAAAACGCATTACCGCGCCCTTGCCCGCAAACATCACCCTGATACCAATCAGGGGGACCTTGCGGCTGAGGAACGTCTGAAAAAGATCAACGTTGCCTTTACTATTGTGAAGGCACATCTGCAGACGGAAGAACTCGAAAAAGCAGGCTGATCATGTATCCTGCTCCGGTATGCCCGCCGGTTTTGTTTTGAACCCCTTACGATCAGACGGATAATCATGACGGATTCCAGCCCCCAGACAGCAGCTCTTGATCTTCCGCCCATTTCGGCGGTTTCCGTACCGGATACGGAAGTCAGCGTCCGTGAGGTATTCGGGATCGATTCCGACCTGAAGGTTCCCGCCTTCTCCCTGCGTACCGAGCATGTCCCCCCGATTGATACGGCCTACCTGTTTGACCACGATACAACGCTGGCCATTCTGGCAGGCTTTGCCTTTAACCGCCGCGTTATGGTGCAGGGCTTCCATGGTACGGGCAAATCCTCCCATGTGGAGCAGATTGCAGCGCGCCTGAACTGGCCGTGCATCCGCATCAATCTGGACAGCCACGTTTCGCGCATAGATCTGGTGGGCAAGGATGCCATTGTGGTCAAGGATGGCCAGCAGGTCACCGAGTTCCAGGAAGGGCTGCTGCCATGGTGCCTGCAACGCCCCTGCGCACTGGTGTTTGATGAATACGATGCCGGGCGGCCGGATGTCATGTTCGTTATCCAGCGTATTCTGGAAGTCGAGGGCAAATTGACCCTGCTTGACCAGAACCGCGTCATTACTCCCAACCCGTGGTTCCGCCTGTTTGCCACGGCCAACACCGTGGGGCTGGGTGATACTACTGGCCTGTACCATGGCACCCAGCAGATCAATCAGGGGCAGATGGACCGCTGGAACATTGTGACCTCGCTCAACTACCTGCCCCATGCGCAGGAAGTCGGCATTGTCTGCTCCCGTCTGGGCATTGCGGCAGACGACAAGGCCGAGCGTGAAAAAATTGGCAATATGGTGGCTCTGGCCGGGCTGACGCGCGCAGGGTTCATGGCGGGGGATCTGTCCACCGTCATGTCCCCCCGTTCGGTTATCGCGTGGGCAGAAAATGACCTTATTTTCAAGGATCTGGCCTTTGCCTTCCGCGTAACATTCCTCAACAAGTGTGACGAGGCCGAGCGCGGCATGGTGGCGGAATATTACCAGCGTTGTTTTAACAGCAGCCCCCTGCCCAAGCGCCCTGCCTGACAGAAATAATCTACACAGACAGGGGGCGTTATGGCTGATCAGGCAAACAACACGGGCAACCCGTCCATCCGCCTCTCCCGCGAGGAGGCGGAAAAACGGGCCGATGCCTTTAAACAGGCAACCGAGGCAACGCTACGCGCCCTCGGCGGGCGGAAGGAGACCAATGTCTCCTTCCATAGCGGCAACATGCCCATGGCCCCGATCAGTCTGGGGGAGAAAATTCGCCTCTCCTCCCCCTCCCTCAACTTGAATGAGGAAGAAGCACAGCGCCTGCGTGGTGCGGCAGACGCACAGGCCCTGCGGCTGAAACACCACGATTTTGACCTGCACGCCGCCCGCCGCCCGGCAGACACTATTGCCCGCGAAGTGTATGACGCACTGGAGCAGGCCCGTGTGGAAGCCGTAGGGGCCCGCCACATGAAAGGCGTTGCCGCCAACCTGCGCCACAGGCTGGAGCAGGAAATCCGCGCCGCTGGTCTGGATCATATGACCGATGCCGCCCAGCTTTCCCCCGTTGTAGGGCTGGAACTTCTGGCGCGTGAAAAGCTGACAGGCGAACCCCTGCCCGAATCAGCCCGTGCCATTATGGAGCAGTGGAAGCAGAGCCTGCCCGAAGATGCACTGGCCGCACTGGATACGCTGGCCGCTGACCAGGACAGCCAGAAAGCTTACTCCCGCGCGGCCCGCAAACTGCTGGCCGCCTGCGCGTTAACCGATGACGACTCCCTCTCTGATCAGGAGGAAGAAGACGAAAACTCGGGCAATGCGCCAGACACCAACGAGGATGAAAGCGAACAGCCTCCCCCCGAGCAGGAGGACGAAACCTCGGGCGCGGCACCGGATATGTCCGATGCGGTGTCCGAACCCCAGCTTATGGCGGGCAGTGCGGATGCAGCCGACAACACCCCAGAGGTAGAGCAGGAATCCGGCTCTGCCGAAGGCACGGGGGATGCCGCAGGACCGGGCAACCGTAAAGAGATAGAACCGGGCCAGACCGCCAAAGGCTACCACGCCTACACAACCAGTTTTGATGAAGAAATTCTGGCCGAAAACCTGTGCGACCCCGAGGAACTCTCCCGCCTGCGGCACCAGCTAGACCTGCAATTAGCCACGCTGCACGGGGTTGTCTCTCGTCTGGCCAACCGGCTCCAGCGCCGCCTTATGGCGCAACAGACCCGCTCTTGGTCGTTTGATCTAGAGGAGGGCATGCTGGATGCAGGCAGGCTGTCGCGCATTGTGGTCAATCCACGCCTGTCTCTTTCCTACAAGCAGGAAAAAGATACGGAGTTCCGCGATACAGTGGTCACGCTGCTGATCGACAATTCCGGCTCCATGCGCGGTCGCCCCATTTCCGTTGCCGCATCCTGCGGGGATATTCTGGCACGCACGCTTGAACGCTGCGGAGTAAAAGTGGAAATTCTGGGCTTTACCACCCGTGCTTGGAAAGGCGGGCAAAGCCGCGAACTCTGGGTACAGAACAACAAGCCCGAAAACCCCGGCCGCCTGAACGACCTGCGCCACATTGTTTACAAGGGTGCGGACACACCGTGGCGGCGCGCACGCACCAATCTGGGCCTGATGCTGCGTGAAGGGCTGCTGAAGGAAAACATAGACGGCGAGGCCCTGCTCTGGGCATGGCGACGTATTAAAAGCCGGCCCGAGGCCCGCAAGATTCTTATGGTGATCTCGGACGGCGCTCCGGTGGATGACAGCACACTGTCCGTCAACCCGGCCTCCTATCTGGAGGACCACTTGCGCGAGGTGATCGGCATGATTGAAAACCGCAGCCCGGTGGAACTGAGCGCCATAGGTATTGGCCATGACGTAACCCGCTATTACCAGCGGGCCGTTACCATTACCGATGCGGAGGAACTGGGCGGAACCATGCTCCAGTCCCTTTCCGCCCTGTTTGATGAAAAGCGGATGCGCAAGCGGGCTTAAGCCTGCGGCGCACCCGCCAGTTCTTTCATCATCTTCGCATGCGCCAGACGCACTTCCGTAAAGGAGTGTACGGCGTCAAGCAGAATAGCAATGTCTGCCTTGGTCGTGCGGTGGTTAACCAGTGCCACACGAATAGCCAGCACACCCCCGATCCGGGTGGTGGAGGGCGCGACTACACCGCTCAGTTGCAGGTCCTTGACCAGTTCCCCATTCAAACGGTCAAGGTCCTCCACATCAGGTGCCGCCACACGGAAACACACAACATTCAGCGTTACAGGAGCCAGCAGTTGCAGCTGGGCAGTGGCCTGCACCTGCCGTGCCAGTTCCTGCGCCAGTGCACAGGACTGGGTTACTACCTGCCCCAGCTTTTGGGTACCAAACCCTGCCAGCGCAAACCAGACCTTGAGTGCCCGAAACCCGCGTGAGAGATCCGGCCCCAGATCACAAAACCATGGGGCACCTGCAGCAAGCCCCCTATCCTCGCGTGAGAGATATGCGAGGGATTGCGCAAAAGCTGCCGCCTGCCTGCCCGGCTCACGCACCAGCACGCAGCCTGCATCGTATGGAACCTGTGCCCATTTATGAAAATCAAAGGCCAGACTATCGGCCCGTTCCAGACCAGCAAGCAAAGGGGCCAGGTCAGGTGCAAGCTTGGCCAGCGCACCAAAAGCCCCATCCACATGGAACCAGAGCCCCTCCCGCGCAGCCAGATCGGCCAGTGCATTCAGCGGGTCAATGCTGCCCGTGTCCACCGTTCCTGCCGTACCAACGACCAGAAACGGCTCAAACCCGGCGGCCCTGTCCTGCGCAATCATGCGCTCAAGGGCTGCCATATCCATACGGAATGCGCTGTCCATTGGCACACGGCGCAAGGCCTGCTCGCCCAGTCCTGCCATGTCAAACGCACGGGCTACGCAACCATGTGCGCTCTCACCCGCATAACCCACCAGCCTGCGGCCACCAACACCCTGCTGCCGCAGGTCCTGCCCTCCGCTCACATTGCGGGTGGCGGTCAGGATGGCAATAAAGTTGGCCATGGAGGAGCCGGTTACCAGCAGCCCCGTGGCTTCGGGGGAAAAACCGAACATTTCCGCGGCCCAGCGGATAACCATCCGCTCGACTTCTACAGGTGCGTGGTCACGCCCGCCCAGATTGGCGTTTAGCCCTGCGGCCAGCATATCCGCCAGCATACCCTGTGCGGTGCCCCCCCCATGCACCCAGCCCATAAAGCGTGGGTGCCGGTTGCCCACGGCATAGGGCTGCACGGTTTGTGTGAACTGCTGGTACAGTGCCCCCAGTTCCTGCCCACTGGCAGGGAGCGGGGCATCCCTGAACCCCTCGCGCACAGAAACAGGCATAGGTTGCCAGACGGGGCCTTGCGAGACATGGCGGATATTTTCCAGCATATCATCCAGCATCTGGTGCCCCTGAGCTTTCAGTTCTTCCCAGTCTTCAGGATCCAGACCCGCCACAACCTTGCTCTCCTCTTGCATAATATCAACAAATGCGCCCTTGCCAGACTGCTACGCTGGCGTTGTGGATGCATGATCGTGCTCCTGACTGAGCCGGGCAAACCTGCGGGCCAGCACGGCACAGACAAAAAGCTGAATCTGGTGATACAGCATGAGCGGCAGAACAATAACCCCCACGGAGGCAGGCGGGAACAGAACGTTGGCCATGGGCACACCAGATGCCAACGTTTTTTTGGAGCCGCAGAACACCACGGCAATTTCGTCCTTCAGGGGCAGGCCAATCAGGCGGCCACCAAAAATGGTCAGGCCCAACACGCTGAACAGCAGAACTGAATCCGCAATGGCAATCATGCCCAGCTCGGCCATGGGCAGGCGGTGCCATAGCCCCTGCATGACTGCATCGCTAAAAGCCGCATAAACAACGACCAGAACCGAACCCCGGTCGGAAAAAGACAGGATTTTCTTGTTCCGGTGCGCCCATGCCCCAAGCCATGGCTGCAACACCTGCCCCAGAACAAACGGGAGCAGCAGCTGGTAAACAATATCCAGCGGGTTACCTGTGGCCTGGCCGTGCTGGCTCAGCACCAGCCCCACCAGCACGGGGGTAATAAAAATACCAAACACGTTGGACGCCGTGGCCGCACACACGGCGGCAGGCACGTTACCCCCGGCGATGGAGGTAAACGCAATGGAAGACTGTACCGTGGACGGCAGGCAGCACAGGAACAGCACACCCATCCATATATCCGGCTGCAACAGACCGGGGAACAGGGCATGTGCCGCCAGCCCCAAAAGCGGAAACAGGACAAACGTGCAGCTCAGGATAAGCAGGTGCAGCTTCCATGCCACCATACCATCCAGCACGGCCTTGCGTGACAGGCGCGCACCTTGCAAAAAAAACATGAGCGCAATCAGCCCGACAGACAGCCAGTGAAAAACCGGCACCGCGGCCCCATGGCACGGCACAAGCGTTGCCAGCAGAACAGAGGCCAGCAGCCCCAGCAAAAAGGGGTCAATTTTCAAAAAGCGCACGGTTGGGGCTCTTCCATGATAATCTTGTTGCCTGCAATTTTTACTTACGGCACCTTCATGATGAAATGAAGCAGAACTCTCCTTTTTCCCTCCATCTTCTCGGGGTCGTGAGTCTTTGCACCATCGCCACCGCAGAAACCGCCCTAGCCGCCCCTCCCACCGCATGCGCAACCGTAAGCGCCAGCGCGGAGGAAGACACACCCAAAGGCCTGATTTACCATGACCTGAGCGTACGCGCCCCCAGCGGCACAACCAGCCTGCATGTTAAAAAACTGGTCTTTACCGGTCAGGCATCCAGCCCGGAAGCCACGCAGGATCTGGCGCAGGCAGCATCCCTGCTGCTGGTTTCCGCCATGACCGGGCACCACAATGCAGCTTGCACCCAGTGGCTTATGGAACAGGGCAGACTGGTGACCAGCAGCCTCCAGTCCGGCGGGCATTATGACCTGACATGGAACAACGCCACGGTTGAACAGGGTGCGGCACACGTCAACGCCACAATGGCGCACTACCAGATTCAGGGTGCAGCCACCCCGCGGACCAGTGCCGCAACCCTGAGCATGAGCGGGTTATCCTTCCACAACGTGCTTAACCAGCAACTGCTGCCCACTGCGGCCCATGCGGCGTTTTCGCTCCCCACATCGGAACTGCCGGCACTTATGAGCGCCATAGGCGGGCGGAGTACCGCAGCCCCCGCCGTGCACGCCACCATAAGCAGCTTTGAAGCATCCGAAGGCACGGTCAAGCTCCAGGGGCATGGTCAGGCCACGCTAACAGGGGATGTTGCAGCCACATCCGCCTCCGGACATCTGGAAATTTCCAATCTGGAGGAACTGATAGAAAAAGCCCGCGCTGTACATCAGATGAAACTGGCCGCAGGCCTTGTGCTGGGCAGGCTGGTCAGCCACCGCGCGGGCGAGCAGAATACGTGGGACACCACATGGGAAGGTGGCGTTCTTACAGTTAACGGTTTTCCCCTACCCATCAAATAACCACATCCTCCGCACGGGCTATTCCGTGCGGAGGGCACTGGGCACTCAACTGGTGGGGTGTTCCGTCAGGCCATTTCACGCTCACACAGATTGGCAAGTTCGCGCAGCACCTTACGGGCAAGGTCAATCCGCTGCACGTTGGTCAATTCCCGCACAACAGCCATTTTATGGTCTGGCCGCAGGCGGACCACCCCATCTTTCCAGCGGCCCATCCACTGCACAAGGCCACCGGGGTTGGCAAAGCTGTTGTTGCGGAACTGGAGCACCATACCCTTGGGGCCTGCCTCCACCCGCTCCACGCCCGCCTGCCTGCAAAGTCTTTTAAGATCAACAATATCGAGCAGGTTTTTAACTTCCTCGGGAACCGTGCCAAAACGGTCCACCAGTTCTGCCTCCATAGCCTCCAGCTCAGCATCAGACGCCAGAGCACTGATTCTACGGTAAAGTCCCAGACGCACTGGCAGGTCAGGCACATATGCATCGGGGATAAGAACGGGCAGCCCCATAACAATATTGGGGGTCCAGTCCCGGTCATTTTCCGTACTCCGCCCCTTGTCGCTACGCAGGTCGGCTACGGCGTCTTCCAGCATCTGCTGGTACAACTCAATGCCCACCTCACGCACATGGCCGGACTGCTGGTCCCCCAGCAGGTTGCCCGCACCACGCAGGTCCAGATCGTGCGAGGCCAGCGTAAAGCCAGCGCCCAGTGTGTCGAGCGTCTGCATGACCTCAAGCCGCTTTTCCGCCGAAGCGGACAATGTGTGTGTCTGCGGCCATGTGAGGTACGCGTAGCCACGCTGCTTGCCACGCCCCACGCGCCCACGGAGCTGGTAAAGCTGGCCAAGGCCGAACATATCGGCCCGGTGGATGATCAACGTGTTAACCGCAGGCATATCCAGCCCACTTTCCACAATATTGGTGGAGAGCAGGATGTCGTATTGACCATCGGAGAACTCGGTCATCACCCGTTCCAGCTCCGTGGGAGACAGGCGGCCGTGGGCCTGTACCAGCCGGGCATCGGGCACAATGCTGCTCAGGCGTTCAGCCAACTGGTCCAGGTCTTCAATTCTGGGGGCTACGCAAAAAATCTGCCCGCCGCGGAAGCGCTCACGCTGAATGGCCTCGCGGATTACCACGCTGTCAAACGGCATAATGAAGGTCCGCACGGCAAGGCGGTCCGTAGGCGGCGTTGCAATAAGGCTCATCTCCCGCACACCGGAGAGCGAGAGCTGGAGTGTGCGGGGCAAAGGTGTGGCGGAGAGGGTGAGCACATGCACATCCTCGCGCAGGGCCTTCAGCTTTTCCTTATGCGAGACGCCAAAATGCTGCTCTTCATCAATAATCAGCAGTTCGAGGACTGCGAACTTGATTGTCTTGGCCAGCAGGGCATGGGTGCCGATCACCACATTCACGCTACCATCGGCCAGCCCTTTGCGGACCTCCGTGGCTTCCTTGCCTGTTACCATGCGTGAAAGCTGGGCCACCTTGATGGGGAAGCCCTCAAAACGCGCGGCAAAAGTACGGTAGTGCTGGCGGGCCAGCAGGGTGGTGGGCACAACCACGGCCACCTGCCCGCCGGACATGGCGGCAACAAACGCAGCCCGCAGGGCAACCTCGGTTTTGCCAAAGCCCACATCCCCACACACCAGCCGGTCCATGGGGCGGCCGGAGGACATATCCTCCAGCACATCGGTAATGGCGCGGGACTGGTCCTCTGTTTCCACAAAGGGGAAGCGGGCACAGAACTCGTCCCACATTCCTTCGGGCGGGAGCAGTTCAGGCGCCTCCTTGAGCGCGCGGGCTGCTGCGGTGCGAATAAGCTCACCCGCCATATCGCGGATGCGGCTTTTCATCTGCGATTTACGGTTCTGCCAGGCGACCCCGCCCAGACGGTCGAGCGATACCCCGGCCTGATCCGAGCCAAAACGGCTGAGCAGTTCAATATTTTCTACCGGCAGGTAGAGCTTTTCCCCACCATCATACAACAGGCGCAGGCAGTCATGCGGGGCCACGCCTACGCTCACTGTTTCCAGCCCGTCATACCGGCCTATGCCGTAGTCCTGATGAACAATCAGATCCCCCGCAGACAGTTCACTGGCCTCGGCAATCAGTTCATCCGCGCGGCGGCGGCGGCGTGGCGGGCGGCCTATGCGCTCGCCCAGCAGATCCTGCTCGGACACAAACGCCACATCCTCGGCCACAAACCCGCGTTCCAACCCAAGGGTCAGCAGCCCTACGGGGCCAGCCTTGGCCTTGCTCGCCTGCTCCCATGTCTCAAACGTATCTGTTGCCACACCGTGTTCACGCAGCAGCACGCCAATCCGCTCGCGCGAGCCTTTGCTCCATGCGGCCACATAGGTCCGGCGTTTAACCTGCGCCCACTCCCGCACCTGCTCACCCAGCAGGGTAAACACCTGCTCGCGCTGCGCACCCGGCACAATCTTGGAGAACATTTTGCCCGGTCTGCCGCCCACATCCATGCCCTCCGCGCCATCAGGCTGCGCATAGGGGCTGAATGCCACGGCAGGCAGGCGGGCAATGGAGGCTTCCCACCCTTTAAGGTCCATGTACAGCAGGTGTGGGGGTAACGGGCGGTAAGGTGTTTCCCCCTCCCGCACAGGCATTTTGCGAGCCTGATAATGGTCGGCAATCATATCCAGCCGGGCGGCCAGAACGTCTTCCACCTGATAGTCGAGCGAGAGTGCGGCACCGGGCAGGTAGTCGAACAGGGTTTCCATCTGCTCATGGAACAGAGGCAGCCAGTGTTCGATTCCGGGGTAGCGCCGTCCGTCGGAAATATGTTCGTACAGGGGGTCGGAAGCCGCGGCGGGGCCAAACGCATCCCGCCAGCCGGTGCGGAACAGGGAGATACTGGCCGCATCGAGCGAAAATTCGGATACCGGGCAGAGCACCAGCCCATCCCGCTTTTCGGTCGAGCGCTGGGTGCCGGGGTCGAAGGCGCGGATGTTCTCCACCTCATCCCCAAACAGATCAAGGCGTACAGGCTCGGGCGCACCTGCGGGGTACAGGTCGAAAATACCGCCGCGTGTTGCAAATTCCCCTGCCTCCATCACCGTATCGGTGCGGGTGTAGCCATTGGCGATCAGCAGTTCGATCAGCAGGGACTGGTCGAGACTTTCCCCCGTGCGGATAGTGAGGGACTGGCCCTTGAAGGTCTTGCGCGGAGCCACGCGCTGGATTGCGCCGTTAACCGTGGTCAGCACAAGGCGCGGTTTACCCCCCGAGGGTTCGAGCAGGCGGGTCAGTGTAGCCACCCGTTCGGCCACGATTGTCGGGTTGGGCGAAACCCGGTCGTATGGCAGGCAGTCCCATGCGGGAAAACGCAGCACGTCCACATCGGCCGCAACAAAAGCCAGCGTTTCGGCAAGCCGCGCCATGGAGGCATCGTTGCGGGCTATGTGCAGCAAAGGCCCCTTATGCTCACGCGCGCGCCGGGCAAGCAAAAGGGCATCGTACCCCTCCGGCACGCCCCAAATAGTGGCAATCCGACGGTCTGGTGCTGCACCTGTGTCTGCTGTCATAGGCCCTGTTTCTCTTGTCCTGCCTGCTCTTCCCTTATGGAAAGAAAATTTTATTTTCCGCACCTTGCGCGGCATGCCTCAACCATGCGCCGCAACATGGGGGTTGCTTTTTCCTCCGGCAAGGGCAGACGGCCAAACAGCCAGTCGGTCAGGTCGGGGTCGGGCATTTCGAGTATGGATTCCATATCCGCCAGTTCTGCGGCGTTCAGGCTATCCGCTGTATCCTCCACAAAGCCACCGATCAGAATATCGGTCTCAAACGTGCCGCGATGGTTGGCACGGAACTTGAGCCGCCGGCGGCGGGCCGCCAGAGGTTCTTCCTCCCCGGCAGGTGCATTGGAGGGAAGCGTGTGCGAAGACGTTGTAAAATTGTGTTGCATGGCGTTGCTGTCCTATACCGGGGCTGTTCCTGTCTGTCAGCCTGCAAACAGAGGCCTGTATACCGTCCGTGTCCAGCCCCCCATCCTTCACATCCGCTTCGGTTCCGCAATGGGCAAACGTGCCTGCCCTGCAGGCCCTGACCGCCCCGCTTGACAGCCTGAGCGGCGTTAATGTCGCCCGCTCGCGGCTTTTGGCCAGAATTGCCGGTGGGTCGCGGGTCACGGACCTGCTGTTCTGCCTGCCCGAAAGTGTAACGGACAGGCGGCTGCGCCCATCTGTGGCACAACTCAGGGCTGACACAATTGCAACAGTTTGCGGCACGGTGCAGGACCTGCGCGCCCCTGCCCCGCGCACCCGCCAGCCGTGGCGGGCCACGCTCTCGGACGGGACCGGGCTGCTGGAAATTGCTTTTTTCTCCCCATGGCAGGCCAAACAGGCCACCACCGGAGCGGAGATTGCCGTATCGGGCAAAATCGAACGGTTTGGTGAGCGGCTGTGCATGACCTCGCCCGACTACCTGCTTCCCGCCCGCCAGATTGAACGCGTCCCCCTGCTGGACCCGGTCTGGCCGCTGACTGCGGGCCTGTTTGCCGGGCAGGTCCGCCAGGCCATGACCACAGCGCTGGCCCTGCTCCCCCCGGACCTGCCCGAATGGCATGACCCAGCCCTGATCGCACAAAAAAACTGGCCCGATTTTGTCACCGCTCTCACATGGATGCACAGGCCAGACAGTATTCCCGACAGCCACACAGGCACCAACTGGCAGGCAGAGCGCTCCCGCGCACAGACCCGTCTGGCCTGTGACGAACTCCTGGCCGACCAGCTTGCCATGCGCATTGCCCAGCAGGCCACCCGTAGCCGCCCCGGCCGTAGCATGCAGGGCAATGGGCACCTGCAACAGCAGGCTCTTGCCGCCTTTGGGCACCCACTCACACACGGGCAGGCGCATGTACTGCGCCAGATAGAGGCCGATATGGCCGCCCCCCACCGCATGAGCAGGCTCCTGCAAGGTGATGTGGGGGCAGGCAAAACACTGGTTGCCCTGCTGGCCATGCTCCGGGCGGTGGAGGCTGGCGCGCAGGCCGCCATTATGGCTCCGACCGAAATTCTGGCCCGCCAGCATGCTGCAACTTTTACGCGCCTGTCCCCCGTGCCGGTTGCGTTTTTATGCAGTTCGGTCAAAGGCAAGGCCCGCAAGCAGGCTCTGGCAGATATGGCGGATGGCACTGCCAAGCTGGTGGTCGGCACCCATGCACTGGTGCAGGAGAGCGTAAAATTTGCAGATCTCGGGCTGGCCGTAGTGGATGAGCAGCACCGCTTTGGCGTGGACCAACGCCTGACACTGGTAGAAAAAGGCCACAAGGCGGATATGCTGGTCATGACCGCAACCCCCATACCACGCACCCTGCTGCTCACCCAGTTTGGGGATATGCAGGTCAGCCGTCTGGAGGGGAAACCATCTGGCCGCAAGCCTATCCGCACCTCCCTGCACAGCCTGAACACCATGGACGATGTGCTGGACGGCATTAGCCGCGCCCTTGATGCCGGGGCACAGATATTCTGGGTCTGCCCGCTTGTGTCCGAGAGCGAAGCGCTCGACATTGCGGCAGCCGAAGCTCGGCAGGCCGCTCTGATCGACCGGTTTGGTGATCTGGTGGGCATCGCCCACGGGCGGCAGGACACAAACACGCGCGAACAAGCCTTGCAGGATTTTGCCAATGGCCGCACCCGTATTCTGGTCGCCACAACCGTAATCGAAGTCGGGGTGGATGTGCCCAGTGCAACCATCATGGTCATTGAGCATGCTGAACGCTTTGGCCTTGCCCAGCTCCACCAGTTGCGCGGGCGCGTGGGCCGGGGGGCCAAGGCCTCTTACTGCCTGATGCTGCATGATGCCGGGCTGGGGCAGACAGCCCGCCGCAGGCTGGCCTGCCTGCGCGAGACGGAAGATGGCTTTTTGATCGCGGATGAGGACTTTCGCCTACGTGGCGGGGGGGAAGCGACAGGCCGCAGGCAGTCGGGCCTACCCGAATACCGCATGGCCCCGGAAATTCTGGTTGACCTGCTGCTCGACACCGCCCACGCCGAAGCCCAGCGTATTCTGCCTGACACAGGAGCCAGACCAACCGGCACCTACCGGCTCCCGGCCTCGGCCCGTGTGCTGCTTACCCTTTTTGGCAAGGCGGATGCCTCCCGCATTTTTAGCGGCGGTTAAGGCGCACCCACCGCGCGAGCAAGCGGTGCGCCACCGCGGGCATCACACGCCTGTGGTGGCCTCCAGCCATGCCCGGACCTGCCCTTCCGGGTCAGCGTGCTGGGTAAAGGCGGATACGGCCGAAACGCAATCTGCCCCGGCGGCAAGGCACACCGGCGCACGCTCCAGCGTTATGCCGCCAATGGCAACCAGTGGCATGGTGCCGATACGCTGCTTCCACTCACGCAGTTTGTCCACACCTTGCGGGCCAAACGCCATTTTTTTGAGCCGGGTTTCCCATATCGGCCCCAGCGCCACATAGTCGGGAGTCAGGCCCAGAGCACGCTCCAGTTCCTCCGGGCAATGCGTGCTTATGCCCACGCGCAGGCCTGCTTTGCGAATAGCCGGCATGTCTGCCGTATCCAGATCTTCCTGCCCCAGATGGATGTAGGAAATTCCCTCCTCCAGCGCGATCTGCCAAAAGTCGTTCAGCACCAGACAAACGTCATGCTCTGCCGCATATGTGCGCGCCAGACGCACCTGTGCGCGCAGTTCCTCCTCCGGCAGGTCCTTGAGCCGTAGCTGAATAAAACGCGCACCCGCAGCGCCAAGGCGCTTGACCCACTGGGCGTGATCCACAACCGGGTAGAACTTCTGTGGTAGTGCGCTCATCCCAAAAATGCCTTTCCTGCAACGGGGGTGGATGGGGCAGCCATATCGCGCGCTTCCATCGGGTCGGCCATACGGGCCAGCATACCGGCCTGCACAGCCAGACCAAAAGCCTGCGCCATGCGCACAGGGTCCCCCGCCTTGGCTACGGCGGTGTTGATCAGCACGGCATCATACCCCAGTTCCAACGCCTGAGCAGCGTGGGAGGGCACACCAATACCTGCATCCACCACCAGCGGCACGAAGGGAAAATGTGCCCGCATGGCCCGCAGGCCAAACAGGTTGTTCAGCCCCTTGCCCGAGCCTATGGGCGCCCCCCACGGCATAAGCACCTCGCACCCTGCGGCCAGCAAACGCTCGGCCACCACAAGGTCTTCCGTGGTGTAAGGGAAAACCTTAAAGCCTTCCTCGTTCAAAATCCGTGCGGCTTCCACCAGCCCGAACACGTCGGGCTGGAGTGTATCGGCCTCACCGATCACCTCAAGCTTGATCCAGTCCGTGCCAAACACCTCGCGCGCCATATGTGCGGTTGTTACGGCCTCCTTGACCGTGTGGCACCCTGCCGTGTTGGGCAGAACGGGCACACCCAGCTCATGCACCAAAGACCAGAACGCCTGCCCGGCCCGCTCCCCCGCGGACTCGCGGCGCAGGGATACGGTCAACACCCCCGGACGCGCGGCCAGAACGGCATCGCGCAGGATTTCGGGGGATGGGTACTGCGCTGTGCCCAGCATAAGGGCGGAGGAGAGTGCCTGCCCGTAAAATAACGCCGTCATGCTTTTTACCCCCCCTGCATGGGGGCGACAATTTCCACCCGCGCACCGGCTGCGAGTGCTGCACGCTCGCGCTCGGTTTTTGGCACAAACTGCCCATTCAGCGCGGTGGCAATCCGCGCCCCGGCGTATCCCAGCTCATCAATCAGCCCTGCCAGGGTTGTGGCGGACACGTCCTGTGCCTCGTCATTGACGGTTATTTTCATCGGGCATTACTCCTTGGGGTTTAGGACCCAAAAACCAGATCTGCGGCCTCCCGTGCCCGAGCGGGGGAGAGCAGAAAACCATGGCGGTACATGCCATTAACATAAATATGCTGCCCCTGCCGCACCACACGGGGCATGTTATCGGGGTAGGATGGGCGCAGGCCTGTTCCCATTTCCAGAATTTCCGCTTCGGCAAAGCCGGGGTGCAGGGTCCATGCGGAATTGAGCAGCTCCATCATGGAGCGTACGGTCATGCCGCCTGCATTCTCGCTTTCCACCATGGTCGCACCGACCATGAACACATGGTTATCACGCGGCACAATGTAAACCGGAATACGCGGGTGCAGCATGCGTACGGGCCGGTGCAGAATAACATCCGGGCAATGGAGCAGCAGCATTTCGCCACGAACACCGCGCAGGTGGTCGAGCTGATCCCTTACCCTCAGACCCGTGCAGTCCACCACCCAGTCAAACCCGGCCTCATCCGGGGCTGGCTCGGGGGCCACCAGAACCTGCCCTCCCATCTGCTCCAGCGCATGGGCCAGTGCAGGCAGGGCCTTGCGTGGGTCCACATGCCCTTCATCCGCAAAAAACAGGCCTTTTTGAAAACGCCCGGCAAGGTCCGGCTCCAGCCGTGCAATGTCAGCCTCACCCACGGTTTCGTAGTGCGAGGTACGCCGCCCGAAGCGGGCCAGTTCACCCACATCACGCGCGGGGGCCAGCACCAGACTGCCCTGCCGCACAACACCGGGAACATGGGTTGCCCACCAGTCCACCGAATCGACCGACTGGGCAGTAACTTCCGCCGGGGCCGATTCCGCCTCACACCATGGGGCCAGCATGCCGCCCGCCATCCACGATGCACCAGCCCCTACCCGCTCCGCGCAGTCATACAGGGTTACAACCCCGCCACGCTCCGCGAGTGTTACGGCGGCGGTCAGCCCCGCCACACCAGCACCTTTTACCAGAATGCGCGGTTTGCCGTTCATAAGCCCTGCTTTCCACTTCCTGACTGATATGCGCGCCTTAATGCGATACCTGCGTGTTATAACATACCCCGCGTAACTTTTAGCGCACCGGTCCAGCGTCTGCCATTCACAAAAAACGAACCAGCAGCACCATAAGCAGACAACACTCCGTAACCGCCGTTACAATCCAGCGCACACCCATATAACCCGGCGGCACCCAGCCGCGCCGCCATGCCGCGCGCTCGGCCACGGCAACAAGCGCGAATGCAACTATCAACACGGCAATCCCGCCCAATGGTTGCCACATAAACCCCGTGCAGGCTGCAACCCAGCCCAGCAGGGCGGGCACAACACCCGCCAGCAGACGCACATGGTCCGTGCGTGAAGCAGATGCCACAATAATGGTGCGTTCCATCTCCAGCGCCTGCCCCCAGTGCACTGCACCAATAAAGGAAAGGGAGATGGCCCCGTAAAACAGTTCGGCCATGAGCAGGTTGGGCACGGGAATGCGGGAATCGTAAAACACTATGGCGCATGTGCATAAGACATAGGGCACAACCCCTGCCAGCATCAGAACCACACCCAGAAACGGAAGCTTCTTCATAGGGGAACAGACACCCTTTTCTCTGTATTTTCTTGTTCTCAGTGTTGACAGAAAAGCCCAAGACGCTGCCACTAGCAACCGCGTGGGGGAAAAGCTCCATGCAGGTTGCGTCATAGATCAAGAATAAGAAACGACGGCACCGGCCCCAGCCAGTGCCACTGACAAGCAGGAACAAACACCATGAGCGCCATTGTTGACATTATCGCCCGTGAAATTCTGGATAGCCGTGGCAACCCCACCGTGGAAGTGGACGTGGAACTGGCATCCGGTGCCAAAGGCCGCGCGGCTGTTCCCTCTGGCGCGTCAACCGGCGCACATGAAGCCGTGGAACTGCGCGATGGTGATGCACGGCGCTATGGTGGCAAAGGCGTGCTCCGCGCCATTGAAAACATTGAGAGCGAAATCCTGCCCACCTTGCAGGGTGCAGAATCCTCTGACCAGATCGACATCGACAACGCCATGATTGATCTGGATGGCACACCCAACAAAAGCCGCATGGGGGCCAACGCCATTCTGGGTGTCTCACTCGCTGTGGCCAAGGCAACGGCGGCAGAGCAGGAAGTGCCCCTGTACCGCTATGTTGGCGGGTCTTTTGCCCACATCCTGCCTGTTCCCATGATGAACATTGTCAACGGTGGCCAGCACGCGGACAACCCGATCGACATTCAGGAATTCATGATCCAGCCCGTGGGTGCGCCAACCGTTGCGGACGCCATTCGCTGGGGGTCTGAAATTTTTGCCCAGCTCAAAAAAGCGCTGAGCGCTGCCGGCCTGAACACCAATGTTGGTGATGAAGGTGGCTTTGCCCCGGCCCTTAAATCTGCTGATGAGGCACTGGGCTTTATTACCCGCGCCGTGGAAGCCGCAGGCTACCGCCCCGGGCAGGACGTAACCTTTGCACTGGACTGCGCCAGCACGGAATTCTTCAAAAACGGCCAGTACGTCATGGAAGGCGAAGGCAAGAGCCTCGATTCCGCAGGCATGGCCGCTTATCTGGAAGATCTGGTAAACCGCTACCCGATTGTTTCCATTGAAGACGGCATGGCCGAAGATGACTGGGAAGGCTGGGCACTGCTGACGCAAACACTGGGCAAAAAAGTGCAGCTCGTCGGCGATGACCTGTTTGTAACCAACCCCGAACGCCTCAGCCGCGGGATCAAGGCTGGCATTGCCAACTCCCTGCTGGTCAAGGTCAACCAGATTGGCACACTGACCGAAACCCTTCAGGCTGTGGAAATGGCTCACCGGGCCGGCTACACCGCCGTTATGAGCCACCGCTCGGGTGAGACGGAAGATTCCACCATTGCCGACCTGGCCGTTGCAACCAACTGCGGGCAGATCAAAACCGGCTCGCTCTCCCGCTCCGACCGGACGGCCAAATACAACCAGCTCATCCGTATTGAGCAGGAACTGGTTACAGCCGCCCAGTATGCAGGCCGTACGATCCTTAAAAACAGCTAAAAACTGTGGCGCGGGCAGCCTGTTCTGCCCCTGTGCCACGTCAGATCAGGCCGGTCCCTTGTGGGGCCGGCTTTTTTTGTATGCAACGCCCTTCCCCATCTGGCGTAACATGGGCTACAGATTACTCTGTATTCATGTCTCTTGGTAACCACGACTCTGGCAAGGAGCTGACCAAAAGTGCAGATTGGCCGTTTCTTTCGCCGCGTTGTACGCGCCGTGGTGCCACCTTTGGCGTTTTTAAGCATTGCCGGTTACTTTGGCTGGAACGCCACACAGGGCGACCACGGCATGCAGGCCTACCAGCAGCAGCTTGGCCTGCTTGAACAGGCCAAACAGGCCCGTACAGATGCGCAGGCCGAACAGAACGCATGGAAGCGCCGCGTCAATGGCCTGCGTGAAAACACGCTGGATACAGATATTCTGGATGAACGCGCCCGTGCCATGCTGAACATGGCTAACCGCAATGATGTGGTTATCCCCTACGATCGGCGCGATCCGCTTTTTTAAGCCGACCCAACATATATTCAAGCCGGGTTAACCGGGCGTGAGCCTGTATGCCCGCATAAAAAAACGGCGCTCGATGGCGCCGTTTTTTTATAAGATACCGATCTGGCCAGAATTACTTAATTTTGGCTTCACGGAATACGACGTGCTTGCGTGCAACCGGGTCGTACTTCTTCAGTTCCATTTTACCCGTGTGAGCGCGGGCATTTTTCTTGGTCACATAGAAGTAACCGGTGTCAGCCGTCGAGACGAGACGGATCTTGATGACGTTGGTCTTGGCCATGACTTCCTCAGCAGAACATATTTACAGAGCCGGTCCATACGGCTCCGGCGGTGTTCAAGTTGCGGCAAAATGCGCATACAAAGGCAAAAGGTCAAGCTTTCTTACATCAATATGGCGCCACGGACGCCAAAAGGAGACGAATTCATGCTGGATGTGGCAACCGCGCGGGCCAGAATTCTGGAAAATCTGCTGCCGTGCGGGCAGGAAACCGTCGCCCTGAGTGCTGCATGCGGCCGCATTCTGGCCCAGGACGTGCATGCACGCAGGGCCAACCCACCGGTCTGTGTATCTGCAATGGACGGATACGCCGTAAGGGCGGCAGATACCCGGCCCGGCGCTGTATTGCAGATTATAGACGAGGCCCCCGCAGGCAGACCGTCTGCCCGCACCGTGGCTGCGGGTGAGTGTATCCGGCTGTTTACGGGAAGCCAGATACCTGCCGGGGCGGATGCCATTATTATTCAGGAAAACACCCAGCGAGCAGGCCAGCAGATCACGCTAACGCAGGCTGCCACGGCAGGGCAGTTTATTCGCCGGCAGGGGCAGGACTTTGCCCAAGGTGCCGTGCTGTTGAGCGCAGGCAGCAGACTCGGCCCGCGGGATATAGGCCTGGCAGCCGCTGGCGGGCTGGTCTGGCTACCAGTGTTCCGCCGCCCCCGTGTGGGGATTCTGGCTACGGGGGACGAAATTCTCCTGCCCGGTGACACTGCCCCGCCTGATGGTATTTTCAATTCAGCATCCTTCATGCTGGCAGCCCTGCTGGGGCAGAACGGGGCAGACTCCATTGTGCTGCCCGTTGCGCGTGACAACGCCACATCGCTCTCCAACGCATTTGCTCATACCCGTGATCTGGACATGCTGATCACCATTGGCGGCGCCAGTGTAGGCGCTTACGATCTGGTGCGCCCGACGCTGGAAAAAGCCGGGCTTGTCCAGAACTTCTGGAAAATTGCCATGCGTCCGGGCAAGCCGCTCATGTCTGGCACACTCCACGGCATGCCTGTGCTTGGCCTGCCCGGCAACCCCGTGGCAGCACTGGTTTGCAGTCTGGTATTTGTGCTGCCA
Source organism: Acetobacter sp. DsW_54 (assembly GCF_002153575.1). Classification (NCBI taxonomy): domain Bacteria; kingdom Pseudomonadati; phylum Pseudomonadota; class Alphaproteobacteria; order Acetobacterales; family Acetobacteraceae; genus Acetobacter; species Acetobacter sp. DsW_54. The sequence goes on along the minus strand of NZ_JOPD01000007.1, from coordinate 64,960 downwards.
GCCCTGCACAAGCTCATGGGCATTGCCGTGGCCGACACCATGCAAACACAGTCCGCACTCCTGGGTGCAGATGTGCCCGAAAATGACCAACGGCAGGATTTTTTGCGCGCCACACTCCAGACCACGCAGGAAGGCCAGCTTGTTGCTACCCCGTTTGGGCCGCAGGATTCTGCACAGCTGAACATTCTGTCCAAAAGTCAGGCGCTGATTATACGCCCTCCCCACGACCCCGCCCAAAAAGCAGGCACAGCGTGCCAGATTATGCCCCTGCCCTGATTTTGATTTTGATATTGACAAAAACAAGAACTTACATAGAACAAACCATAAGATTGATGTTCCATTACAAACAGACAGCTCGAGGTGCGACATGCTGACCCGAAAACAGCACAAGCTTCTTCTTTTTATTGATTCGCACCTCAAGCAGACCGGCTTTTCCCCCTCTTTTGACGAAATGCGTGAGGCCATGGGCCTGCGCTCCAAGTCCGGCATCCACCGCCTGATTTCGGGGCTGGAAGAACGCGGCTTTCTGCGCCGCCACCACCACCGCGCCCGCGCGCTGGAAGTCATCCAGCTCCCCGAAATGGAGGAGGAACTGCCAACCAACGTCATCCGTGGCAGTTTTACCCGGCAAAAGCAGGACCCAATTAAAATCCCGCTTTATGGCCGCATTGCTGCCGGGCTGCCGATTGAAGCACTGGCAGATACGTCCAACTCCCTCTCCATCCCCGCGGACATGCTGGGGTCGGGGGATTATTACGCGCTGGAAGTGGCCGGGGATTCCATGATCGAAGCCGGGATTCTGGATGGCGATCAGGTCATTATCAAAAAATCGGATCAGGCCGAAAACGGGCAGATTATCGTCGCCCTGATTGACGGGCAGGAAGTCACGCTCAAACGCCTGCGCCGCAAAGGCAACATGATTGCCCTTGAGCCCGCCAATGCCCGCTACGAAACCCGCATTGTTCCCGCTGAACGGCTGGTTATTCAAGGCCATCTGGCCGGTTTGATCCGCCAGTACTAATCACCAAAGGCCACGCCTGATTAGGACGTGGCCATTGTGCTTTTCCTGCCTGTAAACACTCACATGCCGTTATGGCCTTGTGCAAACGGCCTCCCACGCCGGGAATGTGGCCGCCGCTTCTGTCACGGAAGCGGGGGACAGTGCAGGCATATGCCCCACTTCTGCCAAAATACGGACCTTGCCCACTTGCGCAATGGTGCGGCTATTAGCCGGATTAGGCGGGCCATTCAGCACAACCCCCGCCACTGCTACGCCCCGGCTACGCAATGCCTGTAGGCTGAGCAGTGTATGGTTGAGTGTGCCCAACCCGCTGCGGGCCACCAGCACAACCGGCAGCCCCCATATTGCGGCCAGGTCCAGCATCATCAATTCATCCGTTGCGGGGACCATCACCCCACCAGCACCTTCCACCACCAGCAGCCTGCCATCCTCGACTTTAGGCAACGCAAGCTGGGCGCGGCTTACATGCGCGCCCTCCGCCTCGGCTGCAGCCTGAGGGGAAAGCGAAGCCTGAAACGCCCCAGCGGGTGGCAAACACTCAACCCCCTGCGCAAGATGGGCAACGGTGGTGGTATCTCCTGCTTCATCTGCCAGACCACTTTGCAGGGGTTTCCAGTATATGGCCTGCCACCGCCGGACCAGACAGGCGGAAACAAGGGTTTTACCCACCCCCGTATCCGTGCCTGTAACAAACACCCCCGCAACCGGCGGCTTGCGAAAACAGCCATAGGCCAGTTGCCACGTTATGGCGGCCCCGGAGTGGTCCAGCCTACGCGCAACCCGCCGGAGCGCAGCCGCCCCCATTGGTTTACGCCCGGCCTGCGGAACAGAAGCCCCCGTTGCCTTGAGGTGCCTGACAAACCCCAGACCGGAGCCAAAAGCCTGCACACAGCTCTCGCTCTCCCACAGACCTGCGAACAGCCATGGCGTCCATGCCTGTATCTGCCCGGCCTGCGGGTAATGCGGTGTGGCGGGTTGCACACCTTCGCTCGCACAGGCGGCTTTCCACTCCGCGAATGTCCCGTCCAGCAGGGTAGAAACCGCCAGCACGCCACCCGGAGCCAAAAGCCCACCCAGCCGCTCCATCACCTGCTCAGGCTGCTCCAGCCATTGCATGACCAGATTACCGCAGACCACATCAAACGGGCCTTCAACCGTGGGGTTGGCGGCGTCCATAAGTTTGAACTCTGCCCGCGGGATGGCGCGACGGATGGCGCGTTCGAGCATTTGCGGGGCAAAATCGGTTGCGACAATCTGTGCTTCCGGCCAGTTCCGGGCCAACAGTTCAGTCAGCAGGCCGGTGCCACACCCTATTTCCAGAATACGGGTGGGTTTTCTGCCGTCCAGCGCACGGACAAGCCGTGCGGCAAGGTTGTGGGCGGCAAGGCGTTGCAGCGTTGCGGCACCATCATACCCTTCGGCTCGGTCAAAGCTGCGGCGTATCCGCTCCCTGTGCTGCGGGTCTGTCATTGTACGTCCTGTTCCATTGTCCTGCGCACAGCCTGTAGGAACGTCACACAGGCTGACACATCTGTTTGCGGGAGCAGGTGCCCGCCGTCCACCCACTGCACGGCTGCGCACCCGGCAAAACTCTGCTCCGTCATGGCCGGGATGGCTAGCGGGTCCTGCCGGGCAGCCAGAATATCGTATTGCCCGGCCTTGGCTGCCAGTGCGGGCCGGGCATCGCCTGCCAGCAGCAGGTCCAGCCCGTCGCGCAGATTAGGTACACATGGCACCTTGCTGGAGCCAGATGCGCCACAAAGGTTGTAAAAATCGGCCAGAACCTTTTCCGGCGTGTTTGACAGTCCTTTGAGCATACGCTGCAAAACCCGGGCAGGCACTCCAGAGGCAAAGCTCTCCCGCGCAGCAAAGGCGGCAAAAGCGTTAATCCCCACCAACCGATCCGTGGGGGAGAGCGCCATATGCTCAGCCAGCCACAAAAAACCCAGCGAGTGCCCAATTCCCAGCAATGCCTCCCCCGGCACCTGCACGGCCTGCAATAATTGCGCAGCAAGCATTGGGGATGCGGGAGTTGAACCTTCCAGAAAACCGAGGTCCAGAATCAGCGCATCCGTCCACCCCAGAGCATCTACCACCGGTACCCAGAACTCCGGACCAAACCCCCAGCCGTGCACAAATACGGGCTTAACCGGGTTCATGCGCCCAAAGCTCCACGCTCCTGCAAAATGCCATTTTGCGCCGCAGCACTGATAATGGCGGTAGCCAGAGCGTGCATCTGCTCCTGCGTATGGTGAGCGTGAAAAACAACCCGCAGGCGGCAGCCACCCGGCGGCACCGTTGGCGGGCGAATGGCAACCGCCAGAAAACCAGCCTGTTCAACAGCCTGCGCCAGTGCGAGCGCCGTTTGCTCCGCCCCCACCACAACGGGAACAATCTGGGTCGTGGAAGGGCCAACCTCCAGCCCGGCCTGCCCCATGCGCTGCCTGAACCCACAGGCAAGCTCCGCCACATGTGTGCGGGCCTCTTCCATATCGGGCAGAAGGTCCAGTGCAGCATCCACCGCCCCAAGCACCATGGCCGAAGGTGCCGTGGAATAAATAAAGCCAGAGGCCGTGTTATCCAGCCAACGGCACACAGCATCGGATGCCGCGACAAAGGCCCCCATTCCGCCCAGCGCCTTGCTGAAAGTTCCAACAACAAGGTCCGCCTGCCCATTGGCAAGCCCCTTGCCCTGCGTGCCCAGAATACCCGTGGCGTGGGCCTCATCCACACACAAAAAGGCATTGTGCCGCTGGGTTATGGCACGAAGTTGGGCCATATCTGCCCGGTCCCCGTCCATGCTGAACACGCTCTCGGTCAGGACAATTTTCAGCCCTGCCCCTGCATCCTGCGCCAGAAGAGTATCCAGATGCGCCATATCGTTATGTCTGAAGCGTTTGGGCGTTACCCCTGCGGCAGCACACCCATGGTAAAGGCTGGCATGGATGAACTTGTCCGCCACAATAACGGCCCGCGCCCCCATAACTTGAGCAGAAAAACGGGCAAGAGCAGGCACCACGGATGCATTGGCCTGCCAGCCGGAGGAAAATATGCGGGCCGCTTCCATGCCTTTAAGCGTAGCCAGCCGCTGCTCCAGCGCCATGGTCTGGGGTGGAGTGCCCGTAACAAGGCGTGAAGCCCCGCTCCCGCTCCCTTCTGCCTGCCCCCATGCAATGGCCCGCTCAAGCAGACGCGGGTGGGTGCGCAGCCCCAGATAATCATTGGACGAAAAATCAACCAGAACAGCACCCGTATCGGGGCGCTGCAAAAGGCCGGGGCCTGCCGCATGCCATTGTTTGCAGGAGCGCATACGCCCCTGCTCCGCAAAACCGGCCAGCCCCTGCTGGAAAAGATTGTCAAACCGCGTCATGACATCTGTGGTGCCGGAGCCAGCCCTCCGGGTCAATCATCTACAGGAACACCACAGCATGTCCGCACCCGCCTCCATGCCCGACTGGTACCAGCAGGGCCTGCCCCATATCTGGCTTCCTTACAGCCAGATGCAAACAGCCTCCCCGCCTCTGGCGGCACGGAGCACGCAGGGCAGCCACATTACCCTGACCGATGGACGCGTGCTGGTAGATGGTGTTGCCGCATGGTGGACGGCCTGCCACGGCTATAACCATCCCCATATCCGCCAGGCTGTTACGGAGCAGCTCGGGACCATGCCCCATGTGATGTTTGGTGGCATGGTGCATGAACCCGCCTTGCGCCTTGCCAGCAGATTATGCGCGCTACTGCCCGGCGATCTGGAGCGGGTATTTTTTACCGATTCCGGCTCGGTCGCGGTGGAAGTCGCCATGAAAATGGCCATCCAGTACCGGCTGAACAGGGGCGAACGCCAGCGCACCCGATTACTGGCTTTTCGGGGCGGCTACCACGGGGACACACTGGCCACCATGGCCATATGTGACCCCGAGGAAGGCATGCACCACCTGTACGGCCCCGCACTGACCGAGCACGTTATAGCCCCCCTGCCAGTAGATGCCCCCAGCACGCAGGCTTTTATGGTGCTCCTAGCACGCCATGCGCATGAACTGGCGGGGATTATCATGGAACCGCTGGTGCAGGGGGCCGGGGGCATGCTTTTCCATGCGCCAGAAGTCCTGCGCACAGTCCGCAAAGCAGCAGACCGTTATGACGTACTGCTGATTCTGGACGAAATTTTTACAGGGTTTGGCCGTACCGGCACCCTGTTTGCCTGCGAGCAGGCCGGCATTACGCCAGACATCATCACCCTGTCCAAAGCCCTTACGGGCGGCACCATGGCCCTGGCCGCGACCGTTGCACGGCGGCATGTGTTTGAGGCATTCCTGTCCGATAACCCCGAGCATGCCCTGATGCATGGCCCCACCTTTATGGCCAACCCGCTGGCCTGCGCCTGCGCCAATGCGGCCCTTGACCTGTTTGAAACAGAACCACGGCTGGAACAGGTTGCCGCGATCAATGCGATCATGACCGAAGCACTGGAACCATGCCGCACGCTCCCCGGTGTGCGGGACGTGCGCACACTTGGTGCCATTGGCGTTGTGGAGCTGGAAACACTGGGCAACCCGGACAGGCTACGCCAGAAGCTGATAGCACACGGCGCGTGGATACGGCCTTTCAGGAATATTGTGTACCTGACCCCGGCCTTTACCATAACCGAGGCAGACCTGCGGTTCCTGTGCCGCACAATCCATACCGTGCTGGCAGAATAAGCCCGGCTTATACGCCGGACAGGAAGGGGCACGCTCAGGCGGTCGGGTTATTCATCCATGCGCGGGCGGCCTCTTCATCCGTCTCGCGCGCATCGACCCAGATAGTACGGCCATCGTCATATTCTTCGCGCTTCCAGAATGGTGCGCCGGTTTTTAGCCTGTCGATCAAAAAGGAGGTGGCCGTAAGTGCCGCCCCCCGGTGCGCAGCCCCGGCCCCAACAAAAACAATGCCCGCCCCTACCTCCAGCCGCCCTACGCGGTGGATTACGGTGCAGCCTGTCAGGTCAAACCGTGCCAGTGCTTCCTGCGCCAGCGCATGCAGGGTTGCTTCGGTCATACCCGGATAGTGTTCAAGCATCATGGCGCGGAGTCCCTGCCCGCCACGCACCTGCCCGACAAACAGCCCCACCCCACCTGTCAGGGGAGAAAGCGCACTCAGGCGCTCAGTCTCCACCCCTACGTCAAACGGAGCGGCCTGCACCGCAACATGCACCACCATGGCCCGCTCAGCCCCCCGTCATGGGTGGGAAAAAGGCAACTTCATCCCCCGGCGTAACCAGTTGCTCAAATGTGCTGAGTGTTCTGTTCACGGCAACGCGTAGTTTGGGCTGGTCCGCCAATGCCTGTGCAATGGTGGGGTTTGCCCCTTCAATCTGGGTACGCAGGGCGGCAACCGTGACCCCGGATGCGGGTATGGCCACGCTCAGGCTTTCCTGACCGATCTGCTCACGAAGTGCTGCAAAAAACAAAACTGTTACCCGGTCTGCCATAATCCGCCTTACCAACCTTTTACTTTACCAGCAGATCTTGCGCACCGCTTGCGCTGCGGAACCTGCCTGACATCAATGCACAGGCAGCCTCAGGCGGCTGGGTGTGCCAATGGTGCTGATGGAACCATCCGAATGAACAAGGGTTGTTGTGCCATCCCCATTGGGAATTTCAATAGGTGCAGGCACGGGTTTGCCTGCGTTTGCGGGTTGCGTACTGGTGTGCCCCAGTTCTGGTGCAGCGTACCGGGTCGGGCTGACAACCCCTTTATGGATGCTCTCCTGCTCGCCCAGACTGATTTCCTGCCCATCTGGCAGTTGTGGGCCTGTTGCTGGCAGTTCTGCCCCTGTCTGGCTGCTCATGCGGCCTTTGGCGACATCTTCCAGCGTTGGCAGCGGGTCTGGCGGGCCGGGCCATATATTGCCCCCTTGGGGCAGAATAGGCACCTCCTTGGTGGCCTGCCCCTGCACACGCCGCATGTTCAGGTCCGAACCAGCCGGTGCATTGGGGTTTTCACCGGGTAGGGAGATGGTGTCGGACATGACTTTTTCAAAGCCAGCACATCCGCTCATCATCACGCACACTCCAAGAAGAGCGGCTTTTCGCATACCCAGACTCCGCATTCCGCCAGTATTGTCTGCCATAGGACCAATGCTGCCCATTCTGGCGCAAAGGCTACTACAGATCGACGTGCTGCAAACCCTTGGTCAGATAATCCCAGCCGGTAATCATTGTGAGCACACCGGCAATCCAGAGCAGTATCGCACCAATCAGGGCAACGGGCAGCCAGGGAATACCCAGCAGCGCGCCCGTTCCATCCCCCGCCAGCAAAAAGCCTATGGCGGTCATCTGGAATCCGGTTTTCCATTTTGCCAGCCGGGTTACGGGCAGGCTGGCGCGCCGCTCGGCCAGATACTCACGCATACCAGATACCAGAATTTCGCGGCACAGAATGATAATGGCAGGCCACAGGCTAAGGTAGGGCAGGCGCAAAAAGCCCGCCAGCACCATAAGGCAGGCCCCTACCAGCAGTTTGTCCGCTATGGAATCAAACATACGCCCGAAATCGGATAGTTGATGGCGCGAGCGCGCCAGCTTGCCATCAAAATAATCGGTAATACCGGCCAGTATGAACAGCAGACAGGCCAACGCATCCGCCTGCGGTGTTCCCCATGCGGCAAATCCAACCACGATGGGAATGGCCACAATGCGCGAAAGTGTCAGGACGTTGGGCAGGTCTGTCAGCATTGCGATGCATGCTAGCGCATTTTCCACCAAACTGAAATGGTTTGACCTATCGCAAAGTCGTCACCCATCCACAATTTGGTTGCAGGGCTGCCATCGGCACGCAAAAAAGTGCTTACCCCGTTTAGTCTGGTGACCAACCGGGGTGAAAATGCCCGTAAACCACCCGTGCCAGTTCCCGGCTCACCCCCGGAGCCGCCTCCAGTGCCTCCAGCCCCGCCTGCTTGACCGCCCGGGCCGAGCCAAAGGTGTTGAGCAGCATTTTTTTGCGCGCAGGGCCAATGCCGGGAATGTCATCCAGCTCAGATGTCACAAGTGCCTTGGAGCGCCCCGAGCGATGCGTGGTAATGGCAAAGCGGTGCGCCTCATCCCGCAGCCTTTGCAGGTAATACAGAACCGGGTCGCGCAAAGGGAGCTGGAAAGGCTCCGTATGGTCGGTATAAAACCACTCCCGCCCTGCATCCCGGTCCGGCCCTTTGGCAATCCCCACGAGCTTGACGCCTGTTACACCCAGCTCATCCAGCACGGCCCGCACGGCGGAATACTGGCCTGCGCCACCATCTATCAGCAGCACATCGGGCCAGTTGGAGGTATCTCCATCCTCCGCTTCCCGCAGGGCACGGCCAAAGCGGCGCTCCAGCACTTCACGCATCATGGCAAAGTCATCCCCCGGTGTGATGGGGCCTTTAATGCGGAATTTGCGGTACGCCTTGCGGTTGAACCCTTCCGGGCCGCCCACAATCATCACCCCATAGGCATGCGCGCCCTGAATATGGCTGTTGTCATACACCTCTATGCGCTCAGGCGGGGCATCCAGCGCAAACACATCCGCAACACCCTGAAGCAGTTTGGCCTGCCCTGCTGTTTCGGCCAGCCTGCGGTTGAGCGCATCCCGCGCGTTGGTTACGGCGTGATCGACCACCTGTTTTTTCTCACCGCGTTGCGGGTTGAGAATCTCCACCTTTTTGCCGCGCCGCAGGGCAAGAGCCTCGGCCATGAGCGGGCTTTCCGCCAGAGCATGGTTGACCAGAATCTGCGCCGGGCAAGGTTTGTCATCATAAAACTGGACGATAAAAGCGGAAAGAATATCAGCCGGGGCCTCATCCTGCGCATGGGCCGGAAAAAACGAGCGGCTGCCATTGTTACGCCCGCCACGCACAAAAAAGACCTGAATGCAGGTCTGCCCGGCCTCCTGCCATAGCCCGAACACGTCCGCATCCTGCAAGGACGCGGGATTGATCACGCTAGACTCCTGCATTTGGGCCAGCGCGCGAATACGGTCGCGCAGTACGGCCGCGCGCTCGAAATCCATCTCCTCCGCCGCACGGTTCATGTCCGCGCCCAGTGTCTCACGCAATGCGGTGTCCTTGCCGGACAGAAAATCCCGCGCCTGTTCCACCAGTTGCCCGTAAGCCTGCTGGTCTATGCGCTCCACGCACGGAGCGGAACAGCGTTTGATCTGGAACAGGAGGCACGGTCGGCTGCGGCTGTTAAAAACGGAATCCGCACAAGAGCGCAGCAAAAACACCCGCTGGATCAGGTTCAGCGTCTGGTTGACCGCCCATGCGGAAGCAAAAGGCCCCCACAGGCTGGCCCCCTTGACCGCCTTGCCCCGGTGCTTGGCAATCTGGGGGAATGCCTGCCCATCGGTCAGCATCAGCCACGGGTAGCTCTTGTCATCACGCAGGAGGATATTGAAGCGGGGCTTCATCCGCTTGATGTAATTGGCCTCCAGCAGCAGGGCTTCGGCCTCGGTATGGGTTGTCACGATCTCCATGGAGGCGGTTTCCGACACCATGCGCCGCAGGCGTTCGGGCAGACGGCCAACCTGCGTATAGGACGTGACACGTTTTTTGAGCGAGAGCGCCTTGCCCACATACAGCACCTCCCCCTTGCTCCCGAGCATGCGGTAAACGCCCGGGGCAAAGGGCATGGTGCGCAGGGCATGGCGAATGACCTCCACCCCCTTGGCCGGAAGGTCAGGCTGGGCGTTGGTCAGGGCCTCCGCGTTATCCTGTGGCGAATTTTGTGCAGTCATCTGGCGCTCTTTGGGGGGCGATCAATTTCATCCACCGTTTTTGTGGATAAGTCTGTGGACGATGGGGGGCGGAAAGGGTGCAAACCGCAGATTTTCAGCCCTTCCAACGGATTGCATATTTTTTAATCAAACACATCATGCCATTGATTTAAAAGGATTTTACTCCTGAGCACCCTTAACCCATCTTTGCTTTTTTGAACTCTTTGTTGAAAATAGGGCGTGTCAAGAGGAATAGTGGACAAAATTTTCAGTCCGCAGCGTGGGCTGTAGTCCCGCTTTGTTCTGCCACCTGCTCCGCCTTTTCCAGCAGCCGCAAAAAATTCTCACCCCAGAAGGCCGCTATCTCGCTTCGGTCATACCCCCTGCGCAGCAGCTCGGCGGTAATGTTGGCACCCTGCGTTGCATCCTGCCAGTCCGCCAGTGCGCCGCCGCCATCAAAATCGGAGGAAATCCCGACATAAGCGGGGCCGAGCCTGCGCACCACATAGTCAATATGGTCCACAAGGTCAGCAACACCAGCAGAACGCCGCCCCTCCTCCGGTTTGGGTTTGAGGAAGGCCGGCATGGCGGTTATCTGGATCAGCCCGCCGCTAGCCCCGAGTGCATCAAGCTGTTCATCATCCAGATTGCGCGGATGATCGCACAATGTGCGCACGCAGGAATGGCTGGCAACAACTGGCGTGGCCGAAGCCGCAACAGCCTGCAACATGGTCTGCTTGGAGGCGTGGGACACATCCACCAGCAGGCCAAGCCTGTTCATCTCCCGAACTGCTTCACGCCCAAGGGTGGAAAGCCCACCGTGTTTTTGCGGTGTATCCCCCAGACTGGGGCGGTGGATGGCCGCATCCGCCAGAGCGTTGTGCCCGTTATGGGTCAGGGTAACGTACCGCGCGCCGCGCTGGGCAAATGCGCCAAGCAGAGCCGGGTCCTCACCCATGCCATAACCATTTTCCACAGCGGGAATAACCGCGATCACACCTTGGGCGTGAGCTGCCCGAATATCAGCCACGCGGGAGCACACCCGGGCCGTAACCCCATTATGGGTACCCTGCATGGTGTTGATGGCGTCCAGCATGGCCAGACATTCCTGCTGCACCTGTGCGTGCGCCTGCGCTGTAACCGGCCCCTGTGCCGTATAGGCCACAAAGCAGCCTGCCGACATGCCGCCACGCTGCATTTTAGGCAGATCCACCTTGCGCTGGGGGGTGTCCTCAAACGCATCGGCCCGGTCAGGCCATGGAATGTCGATATGGCTATCGAGTGTCAGGAGGGCGCGGTGCAGGGCTATGGCATCCTGCGGGGGGGCTGGCTGGGGGCGTTGGGTATCCATGCTTCTAATATCATGGTGCGGTTGCCAGAAATTGCAAGACTCCTCCCACCCCTGTGTGCATGGAGGTGCCTGTGTTTTTGCTTGCCCTCCCCCACACAATACGCCATGCCCTGCCCATGCGACTTGTGACATGGAACATCAATTCCCTCCGCCTGCGTATGCCGCTGCTGGAAAAACTGACCACCGCCTTGCAACCAGACGTTGTCTGCCTGCAGGAAACAAAGGTGACAGACGAACTTTTCCCGCATGAGAGCGTGCGTGCCCTTGGGTTTGAACACCTGCACTACAAGGGGATGAAGGGGTATAACGGCGTGGCCATTCTCTCGCGCCTGCCGCTCAGCCCGGTTGTGGACACGCCAACATGGTACGCTCAGGAAGACTGCCGCCATGTTGCTGCCACCGTTCATGCACCGGGGGGGGACATCACCCTGCATGATTTTTACGTCCCCGCAGGTGGGGATGAACCGGACCCGGAAACCAACCCAAAGTTTGCCCACAAACTTGCCTTTGTGGACGAAGCCACACAGTGGTTTGCCCAGCAAAAACCAGCCCGTACGGTACTGGTAGGCGACCTGAACATTGCCCCCCTTGAGCATGATGTGTGGAGCCACAAGCAACTGCTGAAAATTGTCAGCCACACACCACCGGAAACCCAGCGCCTGACCCAATGGCAGCAGACCGGCTTTGTGGATGCCATGCGCCGCTTTGTACCCCCCACCGACAAGCTGTACACATGGTGGTCTTACCGTAACAAGGACTGGCGCAAGTCCAACCGGGGCCGCAGGCTGGACCACATATGGGTCACCCCCGATCTGGTGCCGGAACTGGCCAGCATGTCCGTGCTGGAAGAGGCCAGAGACTGGCCATCCCCCTCCGACCATGTGCCTGTGGTCATGGACATTCACCCTCAGTCCTGAACAAAAACAGGGTCAGGGGCTATTATATTCATGCCCCCTTAGTGCTCGCACGATGCACCTGCCCGCCGTCCGACCAAGGCCGTCTGCCCGGTTCTGAAAGAACTGGGCAGGGTGTCTGCCTGTACCAACCTTGGCGACATGCAGTGCAGGCCCCAAAAACAACGCAATACACGCGGGTAAACACCCCTTATCTGCCGATTACGGCACCCCCGGCAAAATACCCGGCCCACCTGCGCGGAAACACATGCGGCAAGGGGCCGATAAGCTGACCAAGAACCATGCACGGCAAGCATAAATTTAAATTGTGCGGTAATGTCGTTTTATGCCAGAAGTGCCACTATTATTTTACAAACAGGCAACTTCTTTCACTCAAAAAAGGTCACGATGTCTATTTTTGATAATAGAGGCATTCTATGCCATATATATAAAAAATTATTACATAAATACTACTCAAATGACTTATGGATAGATTTGAAAATAAATGCAAAGAAGGAAACTGTAGATTACATATTAAATAATATGGGTCGCGCCATTGTCTCCAAAGACCGTTACTCTTTGCTAAAATACGCTTTCCAACATGCCGACAAAGAGGGACTAATACTTGAATTTGGCGTCGAAAAAGGGGCCTCAATCAATTACTTAGCCTCCCTTACCCAGCAGACCGTTCACGGGTTCGATTCTTTTGAAGGCCTCCCGACCGACTGGAAAGGCACGATGGAAACAAAAGGAGCGTTCAATATGAACAAGGCTCCCCCCAAAGTGCGCCCTAATGTTCAGCTCCACATTGGCTGGTTTGATGACGTTATTCCTGTTTTTCTAAAACAGACAGACAACAGCATTGCCTATATGCACGTTGATTGTGACACGTACGAATCAACAAAAATTCTGCTGGATCTGACCAAAGACAGAATAAAATCCGGAACCGTAATAGTATTCGATGAATACTTTAACTACCCCGGATGGAAAGAAAACGAATTCAAGGCTTTTCAGGAATTTGTTGCCGACACAAAAATAAAATACGAATACATCGGCTTTTCATCAGAAAAAGGGCACGTCGCGGTCAAGATCATTTAAGATCCGGGCCTATTCCATGCGACTGCATACATTCGCTCGCTGCCTTTAAAAGCCTATCGTCACTCACAGCAGCCCCCCTTGCGGAGCGCGCCTTGTGAGTGACGCATACTTTGCGGCCTGAAAACACTCCGGCGCAGCCAATACAGCCCCGCCAGAGGCCCCATGGGCCGCAAATACCCCCACCTAGTAGCGATACTGCCAGACCAGCCCCACACTGCTCCCCGGGTCGTTTTCGGGCGTAGTAAAGCCCGTTACGGAGCCACCCGTGCCTACCGTGGTGTTGAGCTTAAGGTGGTTTGTCAGGTCCACCTGCACCTGCGCCTGCGTGCCGGAGCCAGAGGTCGCCTGCTTGGCACCTACGTAAACACCTTTCATGACATATTTGCCGGCTTCCACGCTGGTACCACCATTACCAACGCCTGAACCGCCGCCAACGGCCAGCCTGTCCAGATGCAGGGTTTTACGCAAGGTGCCCATGGGGTCAAAGGTGGTCAGCCCGGTCAGGGTTGCCAGCGCTGTGCCCACCTCCACCATCTGGGTGGAAGAAAGCGAGCGGGCATCCGTGCCAAACAGCAGCATGGCCAGCACCTGATCCTGCGGCAGGGAGGGTATGGAATCAAAGCTGATCTTGGGAGCGCTGGCATAGCCCCCTACCTTCAGCATGGCTGTCTGGCCTTCCACCGCCCGGTCGGCTTCAAAATCAAGCGTTGGGTCAAGCTTGTGTCCAACGCCCGACCCATTAAAGCCGACCCGGCCCTTGGTGAAGTTGAGCGAGATCCCCGCCAGATCAAAATTACCGCGCTTGAGGTCAAACCCACCGGTTACAACGGGGGCCTGTGCCGTGCCCGTTACATTCAGGCGGCCTGCCATTTCCGCATCCAGCCCGTGCCCGCGCACAAAAAACTTGCCCGGAGATGTCAGCTTAAGGTCCAGCCCGATAACCGACTGGTGCGTGGAGGCGGCCATGGCTTCCTCCACCCGCTTTTTTTCCTCGCCGGGGCGTATGATGTCCAGACGCGCAACAGAGGCCGGGAGCGAATTGGGAATATTGATTTCCACGCGCCGCAGATCGACCCCACCGCTCACATCCATACGGGTTTGTACCTGCCCCCGCACGGTTATGTCGGCATTGAGTACCGCAGTCAGCAGGTCACTTGTAACCGGGCGTGCATCCTTGGCAAACAGATGCAGGTCTATGGGCATGCCCGGCATGGCAACACCCACAAAGCCATTTGCACCCAGTGTGCCGTCCCCTGCTTTTGCGCTGAGTGTCTGAATAACAATGCGGTCCCGCGCCCCGACCACACGACCGTTAATGGCGCTCAGATGGAACCCCTGCGCAAAATCCTGAAAATCTGCATTAATCAGGTCAACCGCCCCCATAATGGCGGGAGAGGCCGGCGTGCCACGCACCTGCAGGGCCAGTTGCACCTTGCCCTGCGCCTGCCGGGCCTGCGCGCCAAGTATGCCGTTGCCGATGCTCAGGTCCAGATTGCCATTGGCCCGCAAATCCAGCGGTCCCGTTTTGGACAGGGGCGCACTGCCGCGCACCTGCAGGCCCATTTTGCTTCCGGCAGATGCATCAAGCTGCACCTGTGCCTGCGTGCGGGCAAAAGTGGCCGTACCCGCCACCTCCATTGCAGGAACGGAGGCCGCAGCAGAACTATCTGCCATACGCAGGTTGCTGCCCCTGACCTGCACCTTGCCTTCTGGCTTATCCAGCGCACCAGAGAGTTTGGCGTTCAGAGACACCACACCCGTGGCGTTCAGGTCCGGCATAAACGGGTGTGCCAGTGCCGGGGTTACATTGCGAATATCCGCCGTAACCGACAGGCTGGGCTTTATCCGCCCGGCCACATCCAGCGTAGCAGGCTGGCTACCCGGCGTGCTCAGTACCGCTCGCAGGCGGTCGATTCCCAGCGTATCCCCAAACGAGACAAGCACAGGCGCTTGCAGGCGCAGGGTTTCCTGCTTTGCCGTGGCGTTCAGCTTCTGGAGTTTAAGCTGTTTATCCGGCAGATTCAGCACAGCCTGTGTGTTCAGCATCAGGGGGCTGTTCATCCAGCTAGCTGGCCCCACCTGCGCAGCAAGCACCATGCCTGTATCCGGCCCTTTAGCACTCAACTGCGCCTGCCCGCTTACCCCGGCGGCAGCCAGCCCGCCAAGGCGCAGGGTCAGGTCTGGCGTGGGGTGGGCAACCGGGTCGGTTATGGAACCCGCCAGCGCAATCGACCCCACCTTGAATGTGGGGGTCTGCACATTCCCCTTGAGCTTGAGGGCCACCACCGGCTTGTCCTCGGCCATGGTGGTATTGACCGATGCGGCCAGTGAGCCCGCTATTTTCTGGCCAACCAGAGGGCTGTAATCCGCCAGCCGGCCAATTGTCAGCTCCAGGTTCCCCTGTGGCACCACCTCTTTGGGGGCAAGTGTAAGCGCGCCTTCCCCTTTGGTGCTGTTCCAGGCCAGTTTTTGCAGGTCAAGATGGCGCGTGCCATCGGCTGCCTGCCCAAATGCCACAGCCAGTTGCGCGGGCGCGCGGTCCAGCGTGCCCTCCAGAGCAAGTGTGCCCTGAGGAGCCACTGGCAGGTGGGCAACCGAGGCATCCAGCGCCAACGCTCCCTTGGGCATTGAGGCAGTACCCAGATTGGCCTTTGCCCCCAATGTGGCAACAAAGTCCTGCAATGGCCCCTTGAGGGCGAGCGCAATACTAGTATCCCCCCGCAAGGTGGGGGCCAGTTTTTCCAGCGCGGGCAGGCCGATATTGGCCGTTATATCCACATTGCGGCCAGTCTGCACATGGCCCTGCACCTTGGCGTCCAGCGCCTGCCCCGACAGGGTGAGCGAGGACAGGTCAATCTGCTGCCCGGCAGCCATACCCGCCTGCGCTGGCAGCGGGTGCATGGCTGCAGCAAGGGCCAAATGCCCATCCGGGCCAATAAGCCCTGCGGCCTGCGCCTGCCCACCCGTTATGGCCAGTTGACCGTCGGTAGCCAGATGTGTCTCGCCCTGCGGGTCGCGGGGGCGGTCAAACTGGGCATTCAGGCTTGCATGCCCGCGCAGGGGCACGCCTGCAGCCTCCCCCACAGGGAGCAGGTCAGGCACGTTCAGGCTGAGTGTGCCACGCTGTGGTGCGGCTGCCTGCACAGAACCCGACAGGGCAATAACAGGATGTTCAAGGGTAAAGACCACCGGTAACCCCGGCACGGCTGGCTTGGCCACAACATCCAGCTTGAGCGGGGCGGCCGCCAGCAATGTGGGGGCTTTACCCGGCAGGCGCAGCCCATCGGCCGTGAGCATCAGGTGGAGCTGTTCAGCCAGTGCGGCAGCGTTACCGCCCTCCCCCGCAAAGCGGACACGCAGAGTACCCACCTGCACGCCAGAAGCGGCAAGCTGATCCACATCCAGTTGCGCTGTGCCATGGGGAGCCGCCATTTTGCCATTCAGCCGGGCAGCAAGGCGCACGGCCTGCCACCCGATCTCGGGCGTAAGAGCAAGCTGGGGTGACTGGGCCGAAACCTCCAGCTGGGCCATTTGCTGCGCAAGCAGGTCCAGCGTACCACGTGCCTGCGCGCTTACTGCTCCGGCGGAGGCCGAAAATGCCAGAGTGTTGGCCGTAACCGGCCCCTGCATATCCAGCTTGAGCGCTATGGGGGCCAGTTGCGGCATGCCCAGTTGGGTTGCCACAAACCCACCATTTGCGCCTTCGCTCGCATTCAGGTGCAGGGCCAGCTTGCCCTTCCCCGTTGCCGTGGACAGGCTGATCTGCCCGGTCTGGTCCAGCCGTGTAACCTGTATGGCAATGTCGGAACGGGGGAGTTTTGGCAGACTCAGCCCGTTAATAACCGGGTCAATATTGGCAAGCCTGCCATGCCCACTCACCCGGAAGCTGGCAGCCTGCCCGGCAAGGGGCGCGCCCACATTAATCTGCCCAACCTCCAGCTTGCGAATATCCACCCCCATACGCAAGGCGGAAGGGGAGGACGAGGTCGGCTGGGCAGGTTGTGGAGTTGGGTCAGACACCGGCAGGCGCGGAATATCCAGCACGCTTGCACTAAACACATAAATGCGGGCCTGCCGCCACACCATGGCCATGGGCGACCAGTCAAACCGCACGTCATGCAGTGTTAGCCAGGCTCCCTGCCGGTCATGGATCGCCAGCGTTTTAACACGCAGGTTATCGGGAAAACGGCCAGACAGCCCATCCAGCGTAACCATGCCCCCGGTCAGGGATGCGGTCTGGCGCACCAGCATCCGCCGCCCCGGCCCCGTATTGGCACCGATGAGCAGAACGGTTGTTGCCAACGCGCCAATGCCCGCCAGCGAGCCTGCGGTTATCAGCGCAAAACGGCCTGCGCGCCGCCACAGGCTGCGCGGTGGTGGAGGTGTGGGTGTGCTCGGGGGGGCGGGTGTGGCTTCTGGCATCAGAATGTTTCCCCCAGCCCGATGTACAAGTCCCACGAATCCCCACGTGGCGCGCGGTTAAGCGGCACGGCCACATCCAGCCGGACCGGACCAATAGGTGTATAATACCGCACACCACCACCAGCACCCACACGCAGGGTTCCGGTAAAGGGCATGCTGTTGCTCCCCACCTGCCCGGCATCCGCAAAAGCGGCCAGCCCAAAGCTCTTGAACAGGCGCTGCCTGTATTCCACCGTTCCCGCATCCAGCGAGGTGCCACCAATGGCATATTTGGTGTGGCCATATTGCGGCCCAACGCCCTGCCAGCGATAACCACGCACCGTAGCACTCCCCCCCGCGTACATGCGCTGGTCAGGCGGAATGTCCCACGTGCCTGCCCCCTGAATACTGCCAATAGTTCCACGGAACGCCAGAATACTCCGCCCCGGGCGGCTTATGCCCAGCTTGTGCAGGTCCACGTAGGTGGAGGCTGTTGCATTCATGATTGTAAAGAACGACGTACCCGCCCCCTTGCTCCCCAGAGAGACCGAGGGGGTCACGTTAATGCTCGCACGCACGCCATGTGTTGCGGGCTCTATGGGGTTGCCCACCCCGGTATTGTCATACATGCCCGAAAGCGGTGCCGAGAGAATGGTGTAGCTACGCGAAACGCCGAACTGCTCAATTCTTTCCTGCTCTGCGGCAATTCCAAAATTGCCGTTCCAGTTCTTGGCCAGTGGGCGGGTTATGCCCCCGCGCAACAGCAATGCCGTCTGCCGGTAGGACCAGAAGAGCTGCCGCAGGCCTTCTATGCGGGCATTCAGGTTCTGTTTGCTTTCCAGAAAGTCAGGTTTGAAAAAATCTGCATACACATCATACCCCAGCCCCTGCTGGGCAGACCCGCCAAGGCCGGTGATCAGGGCTGTCAGGCGCAGGCGCTCGGCATTGCCGAGCAGGTTGTTGTGAGTCCACATGGCCCCCACACGGGCGCCAAGGTCCGTGGAGTATCCGAGTTCTGCCCCAATGGAGTGGCGCTTGCCTTCCTGAAAGGAAAAATCCAGCGGCATGGTGCCATTAACCGCCTTGTTGGAGGCATCCCTGACCGTAACATTGGAAAAAACACCCAAGGTGGTCAGGTCCTGCCGTGCGGCTTCTATGCGGGATGGCTGGTACAGTTCCCCTTCATGCACGGTCAGCCGCCTGCGCACGAACGACTGATGCACCCGCTTAAGCCCTTCTAGGTTGATCCTGCCAATATCCAGTATGGGACCGGGAACAACAGGGTACACAATATCCACTGTTTTGGTGCCCGGGCGCAGGTAGGCCATGGGCTTGTCAACCTGTGCCAGCGCGTGCCCGCTCTCACGCAGAGCATCCATCAGGCGGCCACCTGCGGCCAGCACGTCTGCGGCTATGGCAGGCTGGCCGGTGTGCAGGCCAAACGCTTTTTGCTGTTCGGGAGTAAGTTGCGGGGCAACGCCAGTGGCACTTTCCACCAGCTTGACCGAACCAAGGTGGAAAAGCGGGCCTTTATCAACCTTAACGGTAATATCCACCTTGTCATGCTCGGGCACGGTCCCAATCCATGATGCCAGGGCGTTGGACATCCCATCCATGGCAATGCCCTGTTTGCCATTGCGGAGCATGATATGCACCGTACCGTCGTAATACCCGCAGCTTTCCAGCGCGCCGCGCAGGCGGTCATATTCGTTGCGCACGCGCCCGGCCAGCGCAAACGGGCCAACCGCCCGCGTGGATTGCAGGCTTAACAGGTCGGACGAAGCCTTGAGCGCGGTATCCAGATCGCTCTGCCCGGTTGGGTCGAGGTTTGTCACATAGGGCTGTGGGTCTGCTGCCCGCGCGCCACATGTTAAAACGCTCCACAGCGCCGCTCCAGCCAGAAGCCGATTCGCGGTGCCAGTAAACCTGCCAAGTATGTTGCGATTGTAAACGGCCACTCTGTCCTGTCTGTCTGTTGCTGCATGTAGGCTATGTGGCCCGTTATCGGGGCTTATTTTTACATGTTTCTCCCGGCCTACAAGCATACCATGACAAAAATTAGGTATTCCGCCAAAAAAAACCTTCTCACACGGTGGATTGTCCCCTCCCCCCTCTTCGCGGTATGAGAACGCATGTTTATGTGTTTCTTCCACATTGCTGCCCGCTCCTTGGCCCAACCGGCCAGCCTCTGGCAGAAGCAGGACCATGCGCACCAAGCCTGACCAACCTACGCAGTCCCTGCCCCTGGGCACGCCTGCCACCGCTCCGATCTCTCCCCTTCCGTCATGGGTAGATATGCTGTTCCGCCGTGCGGGGCAGGCCCGCTCGGCCATACGTCTGGCCGGACTGCTGGTATGGGTGCCGCTTTCCGTCGGGTTTGAGGCCTGCCTGCTGCCCGTGCCCGGCACGGCCAAAATCCGCTGGACGCGGGTTATCTGGGGTGTGCTGTGCCGCATTATTGGCCTGCATATTACCGTTGTGGGCAAACGGGTGGGCACGGTTGGGGGCATCAAGGCCCGCAAACGGGGTGAGCGGCCTGTTATCTATATTTCCAACCACATGTCATGGCTGGATGTGCCTGTGCTGGGCACGCTGCTACCCTCTGTTTTTGTGGCCAAGGGGGATATTGAAAAATGGCCGGTCATGGGGCTTATCTCCCATATTGGCCGCACCATTTTTGTCAGCCGCCAGCGCAGCACCACCGGGCGCGAACGCGACCAGATGATCCAGCGTATGGTGAACGGGGATAATCTGGTCCTCTTCCCCGAGGGCACATCCTCCGATGGGTCGCGCGTTCTGCCGTTCATGTCCGCTTTTTTTGCCATTGCCAAACTGCCCAAGCTCAAGGACGGCATGGACAAGAGCCTGCTGCCGGTAACCTACGAGCCCGGCATGGTGCCCCTTATACAGCCTGTCTCCCTTGTTTATGACGAACTGGAGGGCCTGCCGATCAGCCGGTTCCGCCGCCCTGTTTTCTCATGGTACGGGGATATGGATCTGGGCCCGCATGTCTGGCAGCTTTTGCAGTGGAAGCGCTCGCGTGTAACCGTTGTGCTACACGAACCACTGGACCCTGACCTGTTCCCCAGCCGCAAGGCGCTGGCGCAGGCAGCATGGAAAGCCGTGGCTGATGGCTGCGCCGACCTGCGACAAAACCGTGAGCCACGTGTGCAGCCCGGCCGGTTTAATGCGGCATCCCTGCCCGCCAATTTTTTACCCGCGCATGTGAAGAAAACAAAACTGCTGCTTGACAGAACGACCTCATTTTTTGCTTCATTGAAAAAGAGGACATAACCAGCGCGGTCGTCCCAAAACGGCCGGCGTATTGTTCACGGCGGGAGGCCACTCTGTCCGGCACGGCATGGCTCTTATTACGCACCATTCCTGACCACGCCCTTCCAAGCCGTGAGAAAAGAGGCTTGACCTGCGCCCCCGCACGCCTGATGTCCTCTTTCCGCCGCATGGAATGGGCCAGCGGCAGAGCGGAGTGGCAGCCATTATGACCCGAACCCCCGACCAAACAGCACCGTCACGCGCCCTGCATGTGATTACATGGGGCTGCCAGATGAACGTGTATGACAGTGCACGCATGGGGGATGTGCTGCGCCCATTGGGCTACCAGCCGGTGGATACGCCCGATACGGCAGATATGATCATCCTTAACACCTGCCATATTCGTGACCGTGCGGCGGAAAAGGTTTTTTCCGAACTCGGCCGCCTGCGGCTGATCAAGGAAGCCCGTAAGGCGGAAGGCCAGCAGACCATTATTGCCGTTGCCGGGTGTGTGGCGCAGGCCGAAGGGCAGGAAATTCTGGCCCGCGCACCATATGTGGACATCGTTCTTGGCCCACAGACATACCACCGCCTGCCAGAAATGGTGGCCCGCGCGGCCCGTGCGGGGAATGCCGTGATCGAAACCGACTTCCCCACCGAACAGAAATTCGACTTCCTGCCCGAAGCCGAAGCCCCGCAGACACCGGGGAATTACACAGCCTTCCTGACCATTCAGGAAGGGTGCGACAAGTTCTGCTCCTTCTGCGTGGTCCCTTACACCCGCGGGGCGGAAAGCAGCCGCAGCGTGCAGTCCGTTCTGGCCGAAGCCCGCCGCATGGCCCAAAGCGGCGTGCGCGAGATCAGCCTGCTGGGGCAGAACGTCAACGCCTATCACGGCGAAGGCCCTGATGGCACGGTATGGGACCTGACCCGTCTGGCCTATGCGCTGGCGGAAATTCCCGGTCTGTCCCGCATCCGCTACACCACATCCCACCCGCGGGACATGAACGATGCGCTGATCGCAGCCCACCGCGACCTGCCAGAGCTCATGCCGTTCCTCCACCTGCCTGTACAATCCGGCTCCGACCGTATTCTGCGCGCCATGAACCGTGGCCACACGGCAGATGAATACCGTGACCTTGTGCACCGCCTGCGCGCGGCCAAGCCGGACCTTGCCCTGTCCTCCGACTTTATTATCGGCCACCCGGGCGAGACGGATGAGGATTTTGAAGCCACCATGCAGCTTGTGCGCGATGTGGGGTTTGCGCTGGCCTATTCCTTTAAATACTCCCCCCGCCCCGGCACCCCGGCAGCGGGCGCGCCCCTGCAGGTGCCCGAGGACGTAAAGGATGCCCGCCTGCAAGCCCTGCAGAAACTCCTGCGCGAACAGCAGGATGCGTTTAACGCATCCATGGTTGGCAAGACCGTGCCCGTCCTGTTTACTGGCAAAGGGCGCAAGCCCGGGCAGATTGCAGGACGCTCACCCTGGCTCCAGCCGGTCCATGTGATCGGCCCTGACCGCCTGATCGGCCAGACGGTGCCAGTCCGCATAACAGAACGCCTGACAAACTCGCTGGGCGGTATTCTGGAAGAGGAGAATGTATACGCTTGAACACCACGCGCACGTCCCCCCCTCCTTCCGTCGCGGTTGCGGAGCTGGCTCAGCCCGTAACCCTGCAATTTGAAAACAACGCGCTGCTTGCCCGACTGGTCGGAGACCACGACAGGCACCTGCGCTGCCTGGAAGAAGGGCTGGAAGTGGACGTTGCGCGACGCGGCAACCGCATTTCCATCCGGGGTCTGCCAGAAACCACATCCCTTGCCCGCACGACCCTGAGCCTGCTGTACCAGAAACTGGCAGCGGGCGAGACCATAGACATCAGCGCAGTAGAGGCGGCCATACGCATGTCCAGAGTACATGAAAGCAGACCTACCCTCCCCCTGTCTGTTGCTCCGGCAACGCCCTTTGCCAATCAGGACCCCACACTGCCCGTTATCCGGCTGCGTCAGGGCAACATAGAGCCCCGCTCCCCCGGACAGGCCAGCTACATGCGCGCCCTTGCCACCAAGGAGCTTGTGTTTGGCATCGGCCCTGCAGGTACGGGCAAAACCTACCTTGCGGTAGCTCAGGCGGTCTCCCTCCTGCTGGCAGGCTCCATTGACCGGATCATTCTCTCCCGCCCTGCGGTGGAAGCGGGCGAACGGCTCGGCTTTCTGCCCGGGGACATGAAGGACAAGATCGACCCCTACCTCCGCCCTCTCTATGACGCACTGCACGACATGCTCCCCGGTGATCAGGTCATGCGCCGCATGAGTGCGGGTGAGATTGAAGTCGCCCCCCTTGCCTTCATGCGCGGGCGCACGCTCTCGCACGCATATGTTATTCTGGACGAAGCCCAGAACACCACCATCGCGCAGATGAAGATGTTCCTGACCCGCCTGGGGCCGGGCTCACGCATGGTTGTAACGGGGGATCTGACCCAGATTGACCTGCCGCATGACACGCCCTCGGGGCTGCAGGATGCGGTAGATACGCTTGAAAACGTCAAGGGAATTACCATTTGCCGTTTTGAAGCCGCTGATGTTGTGCGACACAAGCTGGTCGCGCGCATTATTGAAGCTTATGATGCAAAAACGACGACGGCTGATAAAAAAGGGCACTCCCGCCACAAGGGCCGTCAGGAGAACAATGGAACCGCGAAGTAGCCTTGGCCCTGTCCTGACGCAGGACGTGGCCGACCCTGTGGATACGGACCCGTATCCAACAGGGTTTCATGATGAGTTGACGCAGGATGGCCCGGATGTGCTTATCCGGGACGCACGCTGGCGCTCCTACGCCCCCGCACCCGAAAAAACCGTGCGCCGCGCTCTGGCGGCCTGCGCGCAGTATGGGCTTGAACCCGGCAGTGTTGTGCTGGCAAGCGACCGGGAGGTGCGGCTGCTCAACGGCAGGCACCGGGGCAAGCATAAACCCACCAACGTACTGACCTTTGAACCCCCACCCGGCTATGGCGGGGGGGATATTATTCTGGCGCTGGAAACGGTTGTGCGTGAGGCCCGCAAGGCTGGGCGGCCAGTCAGCCACCATCTGGCGCATCTGGTTGTGCATGGCAGCCTGCATCTGGCTGGGTATGACCACCACCACCCAGGCGAAGCACGGGAAATGGAAATGCTGGAATCCCGCCTGCTTTCCCGCATGAAAGTGCCTAACCCGTGGAAGACCCGGTCATGAGCGAACACGATACGTCAGCCGAGCGGGCGGAGCCTTCCGGGCGCAGCCTGTTTTCGTTTTTTCATCGCAAAAAGCCTACGGGCGGGTTGCGCAGTTCCATTGCCGCCCTTGTGCAGCAGGCCGCCGAAGCAGGGGATGAGAGCGCCCCGGACGGCGAAAAACCCGAACTGGACCGGCAGGAACGTGCGCTCATCGCCAATATCCTGCGCCTGCGCAATATTTCGGCCGATGACGTAATGGTGCCCCGAGCCGATATTGTGGCCATGCCGGTTTCCATCTCTCTGGACGAGGCCCTAGCCATGATGCGGCGCGAAAACCACTCGCGCATGCCCGTGTACCGCGACCAGCTTGATGACATTGTTGGCATGATCCACGTAAAGGATCTTATTGCCTATGTTGGCACCAGCGAGGCGTTCAATCTGGAACCCCTGCTCCGCCAGCCCCTGTTTATTGCCCCACAGATTCCCGTGCTGGACCTGCTGCTGCAAATGCGCCAGCGCCACATGCACCTTGCCCTTGTTATTGATGAATACGGCGGCATTGATGGTCTGGTAACGATTGAAGACCTGATCGAAACCATTGTGGGCGATATTTCCGACGAGCATGATGAACCCGAGGCGGTGCTGATTACCCCCCGCCCCGATGGGTCATATGACGTGGATGCCCGCTGCCCGGTGGAAGAGTTCGAGCAAAAAATTGGCCCGATTCTGACCGATAGCGAAAAAGAAGCCGAAATCGAGACCATTGGTGGCCTTGTCTTTCGTATGGCCGGGCATGTGCCCACACGCGGCGAGGTGCTGACGCACGAAAACGGTTATCTGTTCCGCGTGCTTGATGCGGATGCACGGCATATCCGCCGGGTACGGGTACGCAAGCTGGGTAGCGAGGGAGAAAACCCCTCCAATCCACCGGCTCAGGCAGGTCTGCCTGCAACAACAGGTTGACGGCAGTTCTTTCTGCCGCCATCCCTGTTCGCAGCATTTTGGTCCATTGATCGGGAAGGCTTGGTTCCTCATGTCCTTTACACGTCGTTCTTTTCTTGTCGCTACGGGCGCCGCCCTTACCGCCAGTTCACTCCCCGGGCTGGCTTTTGCGGCCGATGCAGCCGATACGCGCTTTACCCCGCGCGTGCTGGGCAACCCCAACGCCAAGGTGGTGGTGGAGGAATGGTTCTCCCTGACCTGCATCCACTGTGCGCATTTTGCGGAAGAAACCTTCCCGCAGGTTAAGAAAAACCTGATCGATACGGGCAAAATCCGTTACGTTTTTCATGACTTCCCCACCGACCAGCTCGCAACACTTGCTGCCATGGTCGCGCGCTCCCTGCCCGAAGAACGGTACGAGCCCTTCTGCTCGGCCGTGCTCTCCAGCTTGGATCGGTGGGCGTACAACAACGAGGCCGACCACAAGGCCGAGCTGCAAAAAATGGCGGCCTTTGCCGGCATGCCACCCGAAACGTTTGAAAAAGCGGTAACGGACCAGAAGCTGCTCCAGTTCATCATGACCGAGCAGAGCGAAGCGCAGGACAAATACAACATTGAGTCCACCCCCACCTTCCGCTTCAACAACAAGGAGCAGGTGTCCAGCGCCCTCTCCTACGACGACTTTGTTAAATATCTGACCAAGGCAAGCTGACTGTTTTTTAACAGTCAGCCCTCCCGACCAGAAAAACACAGATCTGTATGACGGTTCGTTTTGTTCGCCTCCGCATTGTGGGGTTCAAAAGCTTTGCCGACCCCATAACCGTGGATCTGCTCCCCGGTCTGACCGGCGTTGTTGGCCCTAACGGATGCGGCAAATCCAACGTGGTGGAAGCACTCCGTTGGGTTATGGGGGAATCCTCCGCCCGCTCCCTGCGGGGGGGGGAAATGGATGACCTTATTTTTGCAGGCACAGCCGGGCGTCCGGCCCGCTCGCTGGCGGAAGTCACCGTAACGCTGGAAGGCACAAAGGGCTTTGGCCCCGCAGCCTTTGCCGATCTGGATGAACTCCAGATTACCCGCCGGGCAGAACGCGGTGCCGGGAGCGATTACCGCATTAACGGCCGCCCCGTTCGCGCAAGGGATGTACAGACCCTTTTTGCCGATCTGGCATCTGGTGCGCGCTCCTCCGCCATGGTCAGTCAGGGCCGGGTGGCCATGCTGGTCGGTGCCCGCCCGGAAGAGCGGCGCAGCATTCTGGAAGAAGCCGCAGGCATTACCGGCCTGCATGCCCGCCGGCACGAAGCCGAGATCAAGCTCCGTGCAACCGAAGGCAACCTGACCCGCGCGGAAGACCGCCGCGTGCAGTTGACCGAACGGCTGAGTGGTCTGGCCGAACAGTCGCGCGAGGCCACGCGCTACCGCGAAATTTCGGCGGCCCTGCGGGACGCGGAAACCGAGCTGCTGGCAGTCCTGCACGCACGGGCCAGACTGGCCGTGGAGCGCGCGGCAAATGCTGCCGTGCAGGCCCGCAAAACCCTGACGACACATGAAGAAGCGGCCGAAACCGCTGTTCTGGCCGAATTTGAAGCCACCAAAGCCCTCCCCGCGCTGCGCGAAAAAGCCGATGCCGCCCGCACGGCACTGGAACGCTGCCGTGTTCTGGCAGAAGGCGTGGTCAAGGAAGAAGAACGCGCAGCCGCTCAGGCGCAGGCCGCAGCCGAACTGCTGCAACAGCACGAGGCCGATGCACAGGCCGCACAGACCCGCCTGCAGGACGTGCTGGACACGCTCGAACGCCTTAAGGCGGATATGGCCGAGGTGCTGGCCGCCCAGACATCGCTCCCCACCCGCACAGCCGAGGCCGAGCAGCAGATACAGCAACTGGGCACCCAGCAGACCGAAACCGAACAGGCCCTTGCCAGCCTGACAGCCGAGCTGAGTGCAGCCCGCGCAGGCAAGGAACGGGCCGAAGACAGCCTGAACAACGCCCGCACACGGCACGAGCGGATTGCTCTCGCGCTCAACACCATTCAGGCCGAACTGGCGGAACTGGAAAGCCAGCTCCCCTCCGAGCAGGCACTGGCTATGGCGCAGGAGCAGGCAGAGCAGGCCGCACAGGCCCAGCAGGCAGCCAAAGCCGCGCAGGAGGAAGCCGAGCGCCTTTGTGCGCAATGCAATATTGACCTCTCCATTGCCAAAAATAATGCACAGGCTGCGCAAGCTGCTCAAAACGAGCAACAAAAAGCCCTGCAACAGGCCCGACAACGCCTGACAGCCCTACAGGCTGAACTGCATGGGGCCGAAAAACGGCATGCCGAAGCGCTGGAGGCGCTCATCAGCCCCGATGTGCTGGATGCGCTCCAAACCAGCACCCAGCAGGCAGCCGCCACGCTGGAACAGGCCACGCAAACACAGGAAAAAGCCGAGGCCGAACGCCGCGCCGCCAGCACCGCCTTTACCGAGGCCAGCCGCGCTGCGCAGGAGGCCGAAGCACACCAACGTAGTGCTGCCGAAGCCCTGCGCACGGCCAGCACCACGCAGCAACGCGCACAGCACGAAGCACAGACCCTTACGCGGGAACTGGACAAGGTGCGGGCCGAAGCCATTGCTGACACGGTTCTGGACAGCGCCCGACAGGCACGCACCCAGCAGGAAAATGCACTGGCCCAGACCGGGGCCGAACTGGAGCAGGCCGAACACACACTAAGTGTGCATAAAGCCCAGTACGCAACAGCCCAGGAGCAGCAGACCACACTCCAGACCGAACTGACCCGCCTGCAGGCACAGGCCGAAGGGCTGGATCAGGCTCTGGGGCAGGATAGTGCTGTGGCGGAAAACCCGGTTTCCGCCCAGATTACCGTTCCCGAAGAATACGAAAACGCTCTGGCAGCGGCTTTGGCGGAAGGGCTGGACGCACCCGCAGCCCCCGATGCCCCCCAAGGCTGGCGGCACCTCCCGCCTGAATCCCTGCCTGCCCTGCCCGGCGGCGCACAGCCGCTCAAAAACCACATTACAGCACCGCCGGAGCTGGACAGGGTCCTGCTTTGTACCGGGCTGCTGCCCGAAGGTGCGGATGGGCGAGCGCTTCAGCCCTTGCTGGCTCCGGGGCAATGTCTGGTCTCCACCGCAGGGGACCTGTGGCGGTGGGACGGGTTTTACACTCAGGCAGGGGGAACCAGCACGGCCGCGCGCAGGCTGGCCCAACGCCGTGTTCTGCGCGAAACCCAAAGCCGCCTGAGCGTGTTGCAGGCCGACCTGCCCGCCATACAGGCAGGCGTTGCAAGCTGTGCTGCCGCAGTCCAAGCCAATGAGGACCTGCTCAGGCAACTGCGCAGCAGCCGCAACACGCAGGAACAAGCACTCCAGAAGGCCCGCGCGCATGAAACCGAAACAGAGCGCCGCCATGCCTCCTACCGCGCAAGGCTGGATGCCACACTCCCCCAGCATGAGCGCGCACAGGCCGCTCTAGCCGAAGCCGAGGCCACACTCAGCAGCGCCCGGCTCGCGCATGAGAGCCTGCCATCCTTACAGGATACCCAACGCGCCCTTGCCACCACGCGTGAGAGAAACACCGCGGCACAAACCGCCGAGCAGCAGGCACACACCACCTTCAAGCAAGCACAGACGGCCTTGCAAACGGCCCGGGACAAACTGGCCCGCGCCGAACAGCAGCATGCCTCCGCCACAACGCGGCTGGAAACGCTCACCCCCGAGCTTGAACGCCTGCGCCATAATCTGACAACGGAATCCACAACCGTTGCAGAAATGGAAGATAAACTGGCCTCTGCCCAGTCCATGCAGCAGGCACAGAATGCCCTGCACGCAGCGCAGGAAAAGCTGAACGCCGCCAACACGGCCCTACAGGCTGCAACCCAGACCACCTTGCAGGCCGATACGCAGATGGCCGCAACTGCGCAGACCAGCCGCGCATTGCACGAGCAGGCCCTTACCCTGCGCAGCCGTCTGGCGGGGCTGGCCCCACGGCAGGCCGAACTACACAGCGAACACACGGACACCCAGCAGAACCTGCTTGCAGCACAAACCGCGCTGGAGGCCGCCTGCGCCGCAGTGCCAGAAGATGCACAGGCCAGACTGGACAACCTGCACGCCCAGAAGGCCGACCTGCTGGGCAGGCTTGATGCCGCGCGCGAACTCCGTGCAGCCCTGCAGGCCGAATCCACCACGCTGGCAGACCGGATTAACACGCTCAACACCGCACAGGCCGAGTGGAGCGCGCGTGAGGACCTTGCCCGGACAGACACCACAAATGCCCTCCAGCGGTTGGAAGCGGCACGGGCCAACCACAACAAGGTGGCCGAACTCCCCACGGCGGCACAGCAGCAAAAAGCCAGCACATTGGCGGCTCTGGAAGATGCCGAGGAACACTTTTCCCAGACCGACCGCCTGCGGGCCGAAGCCGAAGCAGCCCTGACCACTGCCCACGAACTGCGCCGCAAAACAGAAGGCGAACTGGCCACCGCGCGTGAAAACCTGCTGAAGGCGGAAGGCAAGAGCGAGCAGGCACAGGCCATTCTGGACCAGTTGCTGGTAGAAACCCCTAACCCGCCCAGACAACCCGTTTCCGACCTGACAGAAGGGGCCGAAACCTCCCTGCGCCGCAAGATTGCCCGCCTGACCCGCGAGCGGGACGATATGGGGCCGGTCAACCTGCGGGCTGAACTGGAAGCGGAGGAAGCCTCCACCCAGGCCCAGACCCTTGGGGCGGAAATGACTGATCTGGAGGAAGCCATAAACCGCCTACGCGGCTCCATAGGCTCGCTCAACAAGGAAGGGCGTGAGCGGCTTATGGCGGTGTTCACACAGGTGGACCAGCATTTTCAGTCCCTGTTTACCCGTATGTTTGGCGGTGGGCGCGCCCATCTTGGCCTTGTCGGGAGTGATGACCCGCTGGAAGCCGGGCTGGAAATCTATGCCCAGCCACCGGGCAAAAAGCTGGCCACACTTTCGCTCCTGTCCGGAGGTGAACAAGCTTTAACCGCGCTTTCCTTGATTTTTGCGGTGTTCCGCTGTAACCCTGCTCCGATATGCGTACTGGACGAAGTGGATGCCCCACTGGATGACGCCAATGTGGGCCGCTTTAGCGCCCTGCTGGGCGACATGGTTGCAGAAGCCGGTACGCGTTTTCTGGTCGTGACACACCACCAGCTCACCATGGCCCATATGGACCAGCTTTTTGGTGTAACCATGCAGGAACGCGGAGTAAGCCGCGTTCTTTCTGTTGATCTGGCTAAAGCGGCCTCTATGGTCGGTCAGAAGGACAAGGAACCCACTGATGTCACATCCTGAAAAGGGAGCTGACATATCTGTTTGCTGCGGTGCCACCACCTCGCACAGGTGTTTGAAAAAAATTGCCTTTGCAGCAACCCTATGCGCTGCATCCGTAGCCGTGCTGGCCATCCACCACACCAAAACCAGTGGTATTATGGCGCGCATTCACCACGGGCTTATTGTTTGTGCCAGCAATACGGGCACACAGAGCGTGGCACAGGCAGCGACCATTTCCTCCATGGGGCGGCCCGGCATGGTACGTTTGAGCCTGACCAGTGGTGCAGACGGGCAGGTTGCCGTAGAACCGGGCAGCAGCACGCTTGCAACCATTCTGGACACGGCCAGCCACTCCAACACCCTGCTGATGCTTGACCTGCATGGAGCAGACCCCAAGGAAGTGGCGCATGAGGTCAGCAAGGCCCATATGCGTGACCGGGTGATTTTTGTACCAGCCGATTACAAAAGCACCGCAGCGGCCCTAAAAGCCGATTCCAAGGTTATGGTGGCCATTCCCATAAACTCCGAGCGGGATGCCTATAACGCGCACCGCATGGCCGGGCGCCACCCCTACGCGGCCTATCTTTCCCCCACTGCGGCACCCAGCCTGTTCTCTCTGGTTCACCGCGATGCCGAAGCCATTATTACCGACACCCCTTCGGCCAAAATATCTACGGCGGATTTTCTGGCAAACAGGCCGGTTGATATTGTTATTACCCACCAACCGTACCAGTTGACCACATCCCTTACGGTGCCCGGGTCTTCCACCACACATTCCGAATAACATCTGCCCCGAACCTTTTGCTCCTTGCAAAACCGGGTAGCGGGTCGGCTTGCGTTTTAAACGCCCCAACAAAAAAGCCCCTGCCCTTTTTACAGGAGCAGGGGCCTTGTGGCCGTAGGGCGCAACCCGCTTACGCGGGAAGCATTGAGCCTGTTTCAATAAACCGCTGGTGCCAGGACAGGGCTTCGGTCAGCAGGTGTGGTGTATGCTTGCCGAAGGACTCCTTGCATGCACGGTCCAGATAATCCTGCAACATCGGGCGGTAATCCGGATGTGCGCATTTTTCGATAATGGTCTGAGCGCGCTTGACGGGCGAAAGCCCACGCAGATCGGCCAGCCCCTGCTCGGTCACAAAAATCTGGGTGTCCTGCATGATGTGGTCCACATGGGCTGCCATGGGCACAATGGCAGAAATTTTGCCACCCTTGGCTGTGGACGGCGACAGGAAGATGGACAGATAGGCGTTACGGGCAAAATCCCCCGAACCCCCAATACCATTCATCATCTTGGAACCCATGACGCGGGTGGAGTTAACGTTACCGTAAATATCCGCCTCGATCATGCCGTTCATGGCAATACAGCCTAGCTGGCGGATAACGCCCGTGCTGTTGCTGATGTCCTGCTGGCGCAGGATGATCTTGGAGCGGAAGAAGTCCATCCGGTTGTTGATCTCTTCCGCCGCTTCGGGGCTGAGAGAGAACGAAGTTGCCGAGGCAATACGCATACGCCCCGAATCCAGCATGGCGAGCATGCCATCCTGAATAACTTCGCTAAAGCCAACCAGATTTTCGAACGGCCCTTCGTTCAGGCCATCGAGTACGGCATTGGCAACGTTGCCAACACCGGACTGCAACGGCAGCAGGGAGGGCGGCAGGCGGTTCTGTTTGACTTCGTGCTCAAAAAAATCAAGCAGGTAGCCCGCAATAGCTTTTGCTGTGCCATCTGGCGCGGCAAAAGGTGCGTTGCGGTCGCTGTCATTCGTGCGGACGATGGCCTGAATCTTGGCCGGATCAACCTTGAGGAAGGTGCGGCCAATGCGCTGGTCCGCACGGGAGAGCGGGATAATATCACGCGGGGCGGCACCATAGCTGTTGCCATCCCAGACATCATGCGTGCCTTCCAGCCCCGGATTTTGCCATTCGTTGACTTCGATAATGACCTTGTCGGCCAGATCGAGAAAAGCCTGCGAATTGCCCACGGAGGAGGTCGGTACAATGCCGCCTTCTTCCGTAATGGCGGTAGCTTCGACCACGGCAACATCGAACTTGCCGTAATTGCCCTGAGCCGCACGCAGGGCCACCTGCCCGAGATGGTTATCAAAATAATCCGTCTCGCCAGCATTAATGCGGTTGCGCATGGCCGGGTCGGTGTTGAACGGGGAGCGGAAGTAAACACCGTTCACCTTGCCCAGCTCGCCATCAAGC
Source organism: Acetobacter sp. DsW_54 (assembly GCF_002153575.1). Taxonomy (NCBI): domain Bacteria; kingdom Pseudomonadati; phylum Pseudomonadota; class Alphaproteobacteria; order Acetobacterales; family Acetobacteraceae; genus Acetobacter; species Acetobacter sp. DsW_54. Next base: position 32,544 of record NZ_JOPD01000007.1, on the reverse strand, counting down.
TGCGGGCCGGTGGATGCGCCCGTAATCAGGCTGATCCGGTGTTCCTGCCCATTGTTATGGGCGGCTTCCATCTGCTGGGCCAGGGCCATGGGCACGGCCTTGGGGTAGCCTGCGCCAGTAAAACCGCTGGTGCCCACTACGTCACCGTTTCGGATCAGCTTTGCCGCGGCCTCTGCCGGGCAAACCTTGCTACGCAGCGCGACGTTCCGAATGCGCTCTGTCATGAGAGGCCTTCCTGTTTTTTCTTCTCAAACTGTTCCGAACATACAAAAGCTGCAAACCACCACAGAGTTCCTGCGCCACGCCCCGGTCTGGAGCTGTGCGCCATCTGGCAATGGCCCTGCCCTGCTTTCGCATTTTCAGGCTTGTTTCCGCCCCTGAAAGTTCTTGCACCCTATGCGCAAACAGAAGCCTCTGGCGCGTCACATACTTGTGCATGTGTATGCCCCCTTCAAAAAAAACTTGCCAGCACCGTTCCTGTTTTCGCTCGAAAAGCCTACATGAAGGTTAGGAAAGAACGGGTATGGATGGCATGTTCACGGATACCAGGCATGACGAAAACGTGAAGAACGCAATGCGAAAAGGACTCCGCATTGTGGGCGATGTGCATGGGGATCTGGAAGCATTCCGCCATGCCGTGGCTACGGATCGTTTTATCATCCAGCTGGGTGATCTGGTGGATTACGGGCCAGATAGCGCAGGTGTTCTGCGCCTGATGCTCCAGGTCCAGCGCGAAGGGCGCGGCCTGTTCCTTATTGGCAACCACGACCGCAAACTCGGCCGTGCGCTTATGGGCAAGAAGCTCCGCTCCTCCCCCCATCTGGATGAAACACTGGCCCAGTTGAGCGCACCAGATAACATGGACGTCCTGCATGACGTGCTGCCAGCACTGGAGCAGGCTCCGGCATGGCTGGTCATGGGGCGAACCATTTTTGTGCACGGTGCGTTTGAGCCGCACATGCTGAACGAACCCCCGCCCCCACCGCTGGGCCGCGTAACCTACCTGCTCTCACGCGCACTGTTTGGCGAAACAACGAGCCGCGTGCAGGCCGATGGTTACCCCGAACGCACGCTTAACTGGGTCAACCACATTCCCAACGGCTACACGGTTTACTGTGGCCACGACCAGCGTTCGACCAATGGCTGCCCCCTGACCATACCCGGCCGGGCTGGCGGGCGCGCCATATTTGTGGATACGGGTGCAGGCAAAGGCGGACATCTGGCGTGGGTGGACCTGCCTTACCCGCCTGTGGAAGAAAAACTTTTTGTCTGTTAACGTCAGGGCGTTACGCGTTTATAACGCTCCCATAATGTTCTTTTCCAGCAGCCAGAGACCTTGATCACCGTGACAAATCAGCCGTGCCCCCCGGAAGCCCTGCAGGACCTCCGCCGCAGCATAGACAATATTGACGCAGCTCTCGTGGCCATGCTGGCAGAACGCTTCCGCTGCACCAAGGCCGTGGGGGCACTCAAGGCTCTCCACAAGCTCCCTCCCGCGGATCCCGCGCGTGAGACTCAGCAGATCGCGCGCCTGCGCCGCCTTGCGGAAGATGCACATCTTGACCCCGACTTTGCGGAGAAATTCCTCAACTTCATTATCCACGAGGTGATCCGCCACCATGAAGCCATCGCGCTTGAATCGGCTCCTCACCCCTCCTCCCCATAACATCATGTGATCTTATGCCCGCTCTCCCCACACCCCGCCGCCTGATTCTGCTCCGTCATGCGGAAGCGGTGCCACCTGATCCGGGCAATTTTTCTGTCGAGTCAGACATGGCGCGCCCCTTGACCCACAATGGCGAGCGCGCCGCCATACGGTGCGGGATGTGGCTCCACCAGAACGGAGTGGCCCCCGATGCGGTCCTGTGCAGTCCGGCGGTAAGAACGCAGCAGACCCTTGCAGGCGTGCAGAGCGCTCTCCCCCCCGCCAGCCCAGACACCGTGTTGTTGTGCCCCGAAATCTATGAGGCAGCACTTGGCGCGTTAAGCAATGCGCTCCGGCAGGCTCCCCTACAGGCCCGTACGGTTCTGCTGGTCGGGCATAATCCCGGCATTTCAGAGTTTGCGCGCTGGCTGGATAGCAGGAACGAAAAGCTCGATCAGGGATTCGCTCCGGCCTCTCTCGCGGTCTTCGAGATGATCGGAAGCGACCTTGTTCCGGACCCGACCACTTGGGCAAACTGCGACAGCATGAGTCTTACATTGCACACATTCACGCGACCCTGAGAGAAAAAACCCCGGTTTTCTGCCGGTGTGCACGCGTGATAACGCGCGGTTTATCGGGATGAACCTTTTTGTTTGCTCCTGAATGGGAGACAACACTCAAACAGCAGGCCGCAGCCGCGACCGTGACCCCATTATGCAAAAGGAAACACCATGAGCGTGTCGCAGAACGAGGGTAAGCAGTCCACCGCTACCATTTCGATCGGTGGCAAAACCGCCGAGATGCCCGTACTTTCTGGCAACCTTGGGCCGGATGTTATTGATATTCGTAAACTGCCCTCAGAACTGGGCGTGTTTACGTTTGACCCCGGTTACGGCGAAACGGCCTCCTGCAACAGCAAGATCACCTTTATTGATGGCGATAAGGGCGTTCTGCTACACCGTGGCTACCCCATTGCCCAGCTGGCGGAAAATGCTTCCTACGAAGAGGTGATCTACCTCCTGCTCAATGGCGAACTGCCCAACAAAACGCAGTACGATACTTTTTCCACCACGCTGACAAACCACACCCTGCTCCATGAGCAGATCCGTAACTTCTTTAACGGTTTCCGGCGTGACGCCCACCCCATGGCCATTCTGTGTGGAACGGTTGGCGCTCTTTCCGCCTTTTACCCCGATGCCAGCGACATCGCCATTCCCGAAAACCGGGAACTGGCCGCCATGCGCCTGATTGCCAAAATCCCGACCATTGCGGCCTGGGCTTACAAGTACACGCAGGGCGATGCCTTTATTTACCCGCGGAATGACCTGAACTACGCGGAAAACTTTTTGTCCATGATGTTCGCGCGCATGTCCGAACCCTACAAGGTCAACCCCGTTCTGGCCCGCGCCATGAACCGGATCCTGATCCTGCATGCAGATCATGAGCAGAACGCGTCCACCTCCACCGTGCGTCTGGCCGGCTCCACCGGGGCCAACCCGTTTGCCTGTATTGCCGCAGGTATTGCCGCCCTGTGGGGACCTGCTCATGGTGGGGCCAATGAAGCCGTGCTGAAAATGCTGGCCCATATTGGCAAAAAAGAAAACATTCCGGCCTTTATCGCTCAGGTCAAAGACAAGAATAGCGGCGTCAAGCTCATGGGCTTTGGCCACCGCGTTTACAAGAACTTCGACCCGCGTGCCAAAATCATGCAGCAGACCTGCCACGAAGTTCTCAAGGAACTGGGCATCAAGGATGATCCGCTGCTTGATCTGGCTGTTGAGCTGGAAAACATTGCACTCAGCGACGACTACTTTGTGCAGCGCAAGCTCTACCCCAACGTGGACTTCTATTCTGGCATTATCCTCAAGGCCATGGGCATTCCCACCAGCATGTTCACCGTGCTGTTTGCGGTTGCCCGCACCACCGGTTGGGTAAGCCAGTGGAAAGAAATGATTGAGGAACCGGGCCAGCGCATCAGCCGCCCGCGCCAGTTGTATCTGGGGGCTACGGAGCGGGATTTTGTCCCCTTCAGCAAGCGCTAAAAGCTGACTGCCCCATTGTTTGTAAAAAACTGGTCCGTGGTAACGCGGGCCAGTTTTTTTTTGCGGCAGTCAAAACCAGATAAATACTACGCCGTTATCAACCATAAAAAAAGCGGATGCTCATTGACCATGAGCATCCGCCAGAACTGTCTGGTGCTACCGGCCTAAACTTGATGGCCGGTAAAAATCGGTTATTCAGCCGCAGTTGCACCCGGCTGTCGGGCCATCATCCTTGCGAACCATATGGTGGTCAATCCATTCGGAAACCAGCATACGCGCTTCGCTCAGGGACGATTCGGGGTGGTGGATACGGTAAAGGGTGGTACAGGCGTTAAACGCGGTTACGTCTGCCGTACCCACTTCGCGTAGTTCCGTGTAAGCCGTGATGACGGCCCGCTCGCATTTCCGTGCGATCCGACTTGCTTCTATAGCCACGACATTTACCCTTAACTGATAACCAATCTCAACTCGCGCAATTAAACGCCACATCCAGCCCCAACGCAAGGATTAAGTTCCATTTTACTTTACACATAAAATCACAACCTGCTTATATTCGCCGTTTTTCTGTATTGTGCATAAATCCTCCCTTTTCCGGCCAAAACTACGCAGCAAATCACATATATCAGGCAGATGGGCATGGATTTTCGGCCCGGCTAGCGGTATGCCAATCCAGCTTTAACCACCATAACTTCAAGGAATCTGCCATGATGTCGCCAGCAGGCATTGCCTCTCCCACCGGAGAGACCAGCGAATGGGATCGTGATGCCGCCCTCACCACCGCACGCCTGCTGCTTGAAATCAAGGCAGTCAATTTCCGCCCTGAAGACCCCTACACTCTGACATCTGGCTGGAAGTCCCCTGTTTATATTGACTGCCGGCGGATTATTTTCTTCCCCCGCGCACGCGCAAAAATTGTGGAACTGGGCGTAGAAAAAATTGGCCGCCACGTTGGTTACGAAAGCCTGGAAGCCATTGTAGGGGGCGAAACCGCCGGTATTCCGTTTGCCGCATGGATGGCTGATCGCATGCTGCTGCCCATGGCCTATGTGCGTAAAAAGCCCAAAGGTTTTGGCCGCAACGCCCAGATTGAAGGCGACGTGCCCGAAAACATGCGGACCCTGCTGGTGGAAGATCTGACCACGGATGGCGCATCCAAGGTGCAGTTTGCCAATGCCCTGCGCAATGCAGGTGCCATTGTGAACCACGCCTTTGTGGTGTTCTACTACGGCGTTTTCCCCGGTGCCCAGCAGACGCTGACAGACATGAACGTAGCCCTGCACTCCCTGTGCACGTGGTGGGATGTGCTTGAAGCCTGCGCGAGCCGCCCTTACTTTTCCGAAGAAGCGGCATCTGAAGTCCGCCGCTTTCTGGAAGACCCCTGTGGCTGGTCCGCCCGCCGTGGCGGCGTAGGCAGCCTTGAAGAAGCCGCCGCATTCAAGGCACGCAAGGACAAATAACACCGTGCAGACGACTGGCCCCGCACTGACTAGTCCCTACCGTGTTCTGGCGTTTGATTCAGGCATTGGTGGATTAGGCATTGTGCGGGCCATTCGGGCACATGCCCCGTCGGTCAAGGTGGACTATCTGGCCGACACTGCCGTTTTTCCCTACGGTGAGCAGGATGATGCGGTCCTGACCCAACGCATTATTTCCCTTCTTTCTCACGCGGTTGAACGCCTGCGGCCTCAGGCAGTTGTTATTGCCTGCAACACGGCCAGCACTCTGGCGCTGGATGCCTTGCGCACCACATGCCCCAGCCTGCCGTTTATTGGCTGTGTGCCCCCCATCCGCTGGGCGGCACGCCAGACAGAAACCGGCGTTATTGGCCTGCTGGCCACCCGGGCGACCATCCGCCGCCCCTACCTGTCCCGCCTGCACACGCTTTATGCGCCGGAATGCACGCTCATCGCCCATGCGGCACCACATCTGGCAAGCTATGCCGAACAGGTTTTTCGCGGGCGCTCCGTACCTGATGATCTTGTTTATAAAGATATTGAAGGTCTGCTCAGCCACCCGGACTCTGCACGTCTTGATGCCGTGGGCCTCGGGTGCACCCATTACACATTCATGCTCGATCAGCTATGCAGGATAGCCCCACCCGGTATGGTATGGCTGGACCCGGCAGATGCCGTCGCGCGGCAGACCTGCACGGTTTTGCAAGCCCTGCCCCCCATGCCCGGTTTAGGCACACAGCCAGAGCAGGCGTGGTTTACGGCCATGCCAACCGACGCAGACGCCCTACGCGTGCATCTGCCTGCTTTTGGTTTTAACCAGATTACATTATGGCCCGAGCAGGCAAGCCAGCAACGCGCCTGCACGGCCTGAGCGCCGGAGGCTAGCTCTGGCGGGCAGATAAAGGCCGTTTCAGCATTACAATCAGCGTTTTTGCCGATCCTGCCAAAACGGCCACAGGCCAGCTTAGCTTGCGCGGCTGGCGGAATAACTCGCGGTTTCGAGCAACAGGGCTTTAAGGTCATTGTCAGGGAAGCCCTGCAACGCCTGACGGGCCAATGCTGCGTAGTCTTCCGCTTTGGCCAAGGTCACGCCAATCGCATTGGTCTGGGCGATAAGAGCCAGTGCGGCATCCAGATCTTCTGGCTGCTGTTCGCACTCCTCAATCACACGCCGCCAGAATACACGGTCCTGCTCGCTGCCTGCCTCGTATGCTGCCAGCACCGGCAGTGTAACCTTGCCTTCCTTGAAGTCGTCCCCGACCTCTTTACCCAGCACGGCCTGATCTGCCGAGTAGTCCAGCGCATCATCCACAAGCTGGAACGCCATGCCCAGATTGGCACCGTACACACGCAGGGCTTCACGGTCGGCGGGGGTTACATCCCCTATGACAGCACCAGATTCGCATGCGGCGGCAAACAGCGCCGCTGTTTTGCCATAAATAACCTGAAGATACTGCTCAACAGAGGTGGAAAGGTCATTCTGCGTGGTCATCTGCATAACCTCGCCTTCCGCCAGCGTAGCCGATGCAGCGGAGAGAATCGCCATGACATCCAGCGAAGCATCAGCCGTAAGGATCTGGAACGACCGGGCGAACAGGAAGTCCCCCACCAGCACGGAAGCCTTGTTGCCAAAAATGGCGTTGGCACTGGCCAGACCGCGCCGTAGCTGGCTGTCGTCCACAACATCATCATGCAGCAGTGTTGCTGTATGAATGAACTCGACACAGGCGGCAATTTCCACATGCCGCATGCGCCCGTCCTGATTGTTGTAGCCACACAGCCGCGCAGAGGCGAGCGTGAGCAGTGGCCGCAGCCTCTTGCCGCCAGCGGCCACAAGATGCGCAGCTAACTGCGGAATAAGCGCTACGGAGCTTTGCATGCGGTCCACAATGACCTGATTACATGCCTGCATATCCGCAGCGAGATAATCAGCCAGCGCCTTAAGGCCAGCTTCCCCTGGTTTACTCACAGAAACTCCAGATCCATCCTGGCTCGCGGCACTGTCCATTTCCGACAGACTGACTGCAACACCCAAATGCTATTCCCCCAGCCTCGGGATGAGTTGACGTCCTCTTATATGCGAGGCACCTGAAAAACGGTCAAGCACCAACACATTCAAGCCAGCCAGATACAGCGATGCAGCAAGCCCCATCTCTCCACCTTCCACCGACCTCGCAAGGCACTCTTTTGCGTGGACGTATCGCTTACAGCCAGTTCCAGCAAGGCTACCGCACAGGGCTTGAGCCCATTCTGATGGCTGCGGCCGTAGCCGCACGCCCGGGCCAGCACGTGCTCGAAATCGGCTGTGGAGCCGGTGCAGGGCTGTTATGCCTGATGCACCGCGTACCAGACCTGCACGGAACAGGGGTGGAGAAAGACTCCGAAACAGCGGCACTGGCCCGCACCAACCTGCTCGCCAACAAAAAAGTACAAGCTTCGGTAATTACAGCATCTTTCCCCGAAAGGGTGCCTGAGCTCCTGCGGTTTGACCACTGCATGACCAACCCGCCATGGCATGCCCCCACAGGCACAGCCTCGCCCGAGCCGCGCCGGGACCTTGCCCGCAGGATGGACATGCAGACCCTGCCACTCTGGATTAAGGGAGCCGCTGCCGTTTTGCGCCACAAAGGCAGCCTGACGCTCGCACTCCCCACAGCCCTGACCGACAGGGCCATAGCGGAGCTGAGCGCCCATGGTTTTGGGGGCGTAACCCTTTACCCCTTCTGGCCCAAAACAGGCCGGGAGGCGCGCATCCTGCTTATTCAGGCCAAACTGGGCGTTAAAAGCCCCGCCCGTGTGCTGTCTGGCCTGACACTACACGAAGCGGACGGAGCCTTTACCCCTCAGGCGCGTGATGTACTGGAAAACGGCACAGCCCTGCCGGGCCTGTAAACCCGCTCCACCTGCCCGATATTACGAGAAGACAGAGCTTTCAAACGCTTCTTCCCACGTGCCCAAGGTGGAAGCACGGCTGTATTCAGTCGCGCGGTTTTCAAAGAAGTTGGCGTGTTCGACTGCATTGAGCATATCGTCCAGCCAGGGCAGCGGGTTGGTGGTCGTGTTGTAAACCGGATCCAGCCCAAGCTGGGTCAGGCGGCGGTCAGCAATAAAGTGGATGTAGGTTTTAACCTGTGCGGCATCCAGCCCTTCTACCGGCCCCATTTCGAACGCCAGATCAATAAAGGCCTCTTCGTGCTCCACAATGGTTTTGCAGATCTCGGTCAGTTCCTGCCGCAGCCTGTCGGTCCAGATATGCGGGTTTTCCTGAATGAACACGCGGAACAGGCGGATAATGGACAGGCAATGCAGGGTTTCGTCCCGCACCGACCAGGACACGATCTGCCCCATGCCCTTGAGCTTGTTAAAGCGCGGGAAGTTAAGCAGGATGGCAAAGGAAGCAAACAGCTGTAGCCCTTCGGTAAACGCACCAAAAGCTGCCAGTGTTTTTGCGATTTCATGCTTGCTGTCCACATTGAAGGACTGCATGTAATCGTATTTATCCTTCATTTCCTTGTACTTAAGGAATGCGGAATATTCTTCCTCGGGCATGCCGAGCGTATCCAGCAGGTGGCTGTAGGCTGCAATATGGATGGTCTCGATATTGGAAAAGGCCGAGAGCATCATCAGCACTTCAGTCGGTTTGAAAACCCGGCTGTAGTGCTTCATGTAACAGTTGTTCACTTCCACATCCGACTGGGTGAAGAAGCGAAAAATCTGGGTCACAAGGTGGCGCTCGCTCTCGTTAAGCACGCGGTGCCAGTCTTTTACGTCATCAGCCAGAGGCACTTCTTCGGGCAGCCAGTGTACGCGCTGCTGCGTCAGCCACGCATCATACGCCCACGGGTACCGAAACGGCTTGTACACCGGGTTGGCTGTTAGCAGGTCAAAACGTTCTTCCTGCGGCTGCTCGCCAGCTTTATGCTCGCTCATGATGCCTCCATCGGACGGCACCACCCGGGAGGCCGCCTCTCGACTTTTTTACAAAACTGATGCGGACCAGCCTGCCCTTACTGGCAGGCCAGGCATTCGTCATAATTGTTGCCACCGGCGGCCTGCTCTGCGGCGGCCTGTTCGGCAACACCTGCCCCCAGCACCTCGGACTTGGCGAGCACGTTGCTCACCGTATCCGCCCGCTGGATGGACAGGCTGCGGCAGTAGTAGAGGGACTTCAGCCCCTTCTTCCATGCCTGAAAATGAATCTGGTTGAGATCGCGCTTATGCACGTCCGCAGGCAGGAACAGGTTGACCGACTGCGCCTGGCAGATAAAGGGCTGCCGGTCGGCCGCATGTTCCACCACCCAGCGCTGGTCCAGCTCGAACGCGGTTTTAAACACGTCCTTTTCCTGCTGGGTCAAAAAGTCCAGATGCTGCACGCTGCCTTTGCTGGTGGTAATGGAGGACCACACCTCCGGCGTGTCCTGCCCTTTTTCCACCAGCAGCTTCAGCAGGTGCCGGTTGCGTACCGTAAAGGAGCCGGAAAGGGTTTTCTGCAAGAACACATTGGCGGCAATGGGCTCAATACCCGGGCTAGCATTCCCCGCAATGATGGAAATGGACGCCGTGGGCGCAATAGCCATCTTGTTGGAAAAACGTTCCTTGATCCCGTATTCCTCGGCATCGGGGCAAGGGCCACGCAGCTCGGCCAGATGGCGGGAGGCGGCATCCGCCTGCGCGCGAATGTGCTTGAATATCTTGCGGTTCCAGACCTTGGCGATCACGCTTTCAAACGGCACGTTCTTGGCCTGGAGGAAGGAGTGGAACCCCATAACCCCCAGCCCTACGGAACGCTCACGCATGGCGGCGTATTTGGCCCGCTCCATGTCCTCTGGCGCACGGTCGATGAAATCCTGCAGAACATTGTCGAGGAAGATCATCACATCCTCGATGAACTGGGGATTATCCGACCATTCATCCCATGTCTCAAGGTTGAGGGAGGACAGGCAGCACACTGCCGTACGTGCCTTGCCGTGATGGTCTATGCCCGTTGGCAGCGTAATTTCGGAGCACAGGTTGGAGGTCTTGACTTCCAGCCCCGCGAGTTTGTGGTGCTCGGGGCGGGCGTTGTTCACATGGTCGGAGTAAACAATATAAGGCTCGCCCTGTTCCATGCGTGCGGTCAGGATACGAATCCACAACCCACGCGCTGAAATCTTGCGGATAACCGAGTTATCCTTGGGGGAGAGCAGCGCCCATTCGTCATCCGCTTCCACCGCGCGCATGAATGCGTCAGAGACCAGAATACCGTGGTGGAGGTTAAGCGCCTTGCGGTTGGGGTCCCCCCCTGTGGGGCGGCGGAGTTCTATGAACTCCTCAATCTCGGGGTGCCAGACCGGCAGATAGACCGCAGCCGACCCACGACGCAAAGACCCCTGAGAAATAGCCAGTGTCAGGCTGTCCATCACGCGGATGAAGGGAATAACCCCCGAGGTTTTGCCGTTGCGGCCCACGTTCTCGCCAATGGAGCGCAGGTTGCCCCAGTAGGAGCCAATGCCCCCACCCTTGCTGGCCAGCCACACATTTTCGTTCCACAGATCGACAATGCCTTTGAGGCTGTCATTGGCTTCGTTCAGAAAGCACGAAATAGGCAGACCGCGCGTTGTGCCACCATTGGACAGCACCGGGGTTGCGGGCATGAACCAGTGGCGGCTGATATAGTCGTAAATACGCTGGGCATGCTCCGCATCCGCCCCGTAATAGGACGCCACACGCCCGAACAGGTCCTGATAGCTCTCATCAGGCAGCAGGTAGCGGTTATCAAGCGTGGCTTTGCCAAAGGGGGTCAGCAGCGCATCGCGCGAGCGGTCAACACGCACCTGATGGTGCCCGGGGAGCTGCACCATATCCTGCATCTGTTCAGCGCCGAACAGGTCCGGTTCTTCAGCCGAGCCTGATACTCCTGAATGGGAACGACGAACGTCATTCTCATGCACGTCAATCAGACTCATGGCGCTTACTCTCCGGTTTTTGCGAACGATCATGTTGGTATGTGGCTGATGCGGCCGCATACACCATATATCGCGCTTCTTACCCTACTTTGCCCCCATATCTAGGATTTTTTTTGCCCGGAATGCGTGATTTTAGACTTGCTTATCCAAAAAATGGCTGATTCTTCCCGCTTCCTCAAAGGTGTCTTTTTTCAGCCTCCCCGGATCAGCCCGGACTGCTCCATAAGACTGCGCGAGGAGGTGATTCCATCTGCCACCGCCAAAGCCGCCGCCAGAGCGCGCCGTCCGGCCACCGCGTCCACCACAACAGGCGCTCCCTGCACGCACGACGCCACAAAAGCCTGATGCTCCGCGAACAGCGAATCATGTTCAGCCCAGCTTATGCCCTCACGCCGGAATCCACCGGTGCCCGGCAGGGGCAGCCCCCGCTCGCGCCCGATCATGCTTAGCTCACGTTTCACAAAATCAGCCGACAGATACCCTTCCTCGGAAAAAAGGCGCATCCGCCGCTCGGTCTTGAGCGATATGCGGCTTGCGGTAATGCTGGCCACGCACCCGTTTTCAAACCGCACCCGCGCATTCGCAATATCCTCATGCGCGGAACTGACCGCAGCCCCCAGTGCATCCACCTGTGCAATCGGGCTGTCCACAAGGGCCAGAACCAGGTCCAGATCATGGATCATCAGGTCCAGAATAACCGACACGTCTGTTCCGCGCGGTTTGTATGGGGCAATGCGCGTGGCCTCTATATAGAGCGGGCGGGTTATGCGCGCGCTTATGGCGGCGTGCTCGGCGGAATAACGCAGCAAATGCCCAACCTGGCAGACCAGCCCGCTCTGCTGCGCCAGCGTTACCAGCATGTCTGCCTGTTCCAGCGTAGCCGCTACCGGTTTTTCCACCAGCACATGCCGCCCTGCCCGCAGGGCCTGCACGGCCAGCTCAAAATGAAACTCTGCCGGGGCTGCCACCACCACCGCATCGGACTGGGCTAGCAGGCTATCCACATCCGCCATAACCGGGCACCCGGCCTCGCGCGCGACCAGCTGGGCGCGGGCGGGGTCAGGGTCAAACAGGCCGGACAGGCTCTCCCCCGGCACATCACGTATTTTCAGGGCGTGGTACCGTCCAAAATGCCCTGCCCCAATAACCCCTACGCGCAGCGTTGTGCTCATGTGTTACAGCCCCTGCCTGATCTGGCCTGTGTTTTGGTTCCCCCCAAGGGGTAGCAGCCCCACCCCCGAATGCAAACAAGCCCCGCCCCTGACCGTGCGCTACCTGCCATGCCCACCCACCCCATTTACGGCTGGGTGATGCGCCTGAGCCACGCAGAATGAGCGAAAAAGCAAAGCATTCCCCCCATAAGCACGCGAACGGGTTGCATCTGTCAGGGTTGAGCGGCATGTTCCGGGCAGCAAAACTGCAAGCGATCAGGTAAGAATGTATTACAGCCGCCTCAAACTGGCCTCGGTACTGGGCGTATGCCTTTTAGGCCTGCTGCTGTGCCTGCCCAATGGCATGCGCAAGCCGCTCCCTTCCATACCATGGCGACAGATCCACCTTGGACTGGATCTGCGGGGTGGTTCCTACCTGCTCATGCAGGTGGATCTGCAAAGCCTGACCCATGACAGGTTGCAAACCCTCTCGGAAAACACGCGTGATGCGCTGCTGAACGCGCATCTGGGCTACCAGAACATTGCGGTGGATGCCGCCAAAGGCACCATCTCGTTCATGCCGCGCTCCGCCGCGGAAACCGAGGCAGACATAGCGGCCCTGAACGCCCTGCCCCGTGCAGTGCCCAACGAGTTCAGCGTCAGCAAGCGTGAAGATGGCAGCATAGCTCTTGTTCTGGCTCCCGAATCCATTCGCACCCGTGCGCGTGAAGCCGTAACCCAGTCCATTGAGATCGTGCGCCGCCGCATTGACGGAACGGGGGCTGTTGACCCCGAAATTACCCGTCAGGGTGATGACCGCATTGTTGTGGAACTGCCCGGCATTAGTGACCCTGAGCGGATCAAGGCACTGCTGGGCACCACGGCCAAGATGAGCTTCCATCTGGTCGATGCCAACCCGCTGCACGCAACCTACCCGCCGCAGGGTGTCAGCCTTTTGCCAATGGCCGACCCGGCTGAGGGTGGCCCCCTCCCCGTTTTTGACCATGTGGATGTTGATGGCTCGGACCTGACCAACGCCGGCGCGGTCATTGACCAGCAGAGCGGCAAATGGGCAGTCAGCTTCTCTTTCGATTCGATAGGCACGCATGCTTTTGCTGCTGTTTCGCAGGCCAATGTTGGTAAGCGATTCGCCATTGTGCTGGATAACAAGATTATCGAAGCACCCGTGATCATGAGCCCCATAACAGGCGGCAATGGCCAGATTACCGGCGGGTTTGATGCACAAAAGGCAACCGACCTTGCCCTTATGCTGCGCGCAGGCGCCCTGCCCGCCCCGTTGAGCGTTATTGAGCAGCGCTCCATTGGTCCATCACTGGGGGCGGATTCCATTCGCGCGGGCATGATCAGCCTTGGTGTCGGCTTTATTATGGTCGTGGTCTTTATGGTGCTGTTCTACGGCCGTTTTGGCTGGTACGCGGACTTTGCCCTGCTGGCCAACCTTGTGCTCATGGTGGCCATTCTCTCGCTCTTTGAGGCAACACTCACCCTGCCCGGCATGGCGGGCATGCTGCTCACACTGGGTATGGCGGTGGACGCCAACATTCTGATCAACGAACGCATACGCGAGGAAATTGCCCGCGGGCGCACCCCGCTGGCAGCCATGCAGACAGGGTTTGAAAAAGCGACCTCCACCATTATCGACAGTAACGCCACGGCCCTGCTGGCCCATGTGATGCTGTTTGTTTTTGGCACAGGTCCGGTCCGTGGGTTTGCACTCACCATTACCATTGGCATTGTGACCACCCTGTTCACCACCCTGCTACTCTCCCGCATGCTCATGGCCCGCTGGTACGCGCGTACGCGCCCCACCAGCCTGCCTGTTTGAAGAACGAGGCGCTACTTATGTTCGGACGTCCTCTCCTGCGTTTTGTCCGCAAGGATACGCACATCAACTTCATGCGCGGCCGCTTCATGGGGCTGATTGTCTCGGCCGTGCTTTCGATCGCATCGCTTGTTCTGTTCTTCCATCCCGGCCTTACGCTGGGCCTGGATTTTCGGGGGGGGATTGTGGTGGAAGCCCAGACCCCCGGCCCGGCTGATTTTGCCAAAATCCGCGCAGCTCTGGCCGAGCATGGGGTATCGCACGCCTCCTTCCAGTCCTTCGGGGCTGCCAATGATGTTCTGATCCGGCTGGATGCTGGTTCCGAGCAGGATACGCAGGCCATTGTGGACAAGGTGCGCCACACCGTGGCCGAATCCCTGCCCGGCACCACCATCCTGCGAGCCGATGCGGTCGGGGCTTCGGTTTCGGCCGAGCTGTTCCGCAACGGCATGCTGGCTCTGGCTCTCAGCCTTGCCATGATTCTGGGTTACATCTGGTTCCGCTTCGAGTGGGAGTTCGCCCTGAGTGCGGTGATCACACTCGTACTCGACCTGACCAAGACCGTGGGCTTTCTGGTCCTGACCGGCTTTGAGTTCGATCTGGTTATGGTTGCAGCAATCCTGACCATTCTGGGCTACTCCACCAACGACAAGGTGGTGGTTTATGACCGTGTGCGTGAGAACCTGCGCAAATACCGCACCATGCCGCTGATCGACCTGATCAACCTTTCGATCAACGAAACACTCAACCGCACGCTGGGCACGTCCTCCACGGTCTTTCTGGCATCCCTGCCGCTGGCCCTGTGGGGAGGCGCCACGTTGTCCGGTTTTGCGTGGACCATGCTGTTTGGCATTGTTGTTGGCACGTCCTCCTCCATCTTTATCGCAGCACCTCTGCTGCTGTTCATGGGGGAAGGTCGCCTCAAGCGCGGCGCCAAAAGTGGCAAGGCTACGGCCCCATCGGCCTGAAGCCCCACCACAATTACGACTGACACAAAAAAACGGAGCAGTCAGACTGCTCCGTTTTTTTTACGCCTTAATGGCGGGAGAGTGGAACGGGCACACCATTGGGTAACACCAGCATGCTGTTCCCTAATGGGGCAGGTTCATCAATGGTTGCCAGAAAAGCCTCCACCTTAAGCCCTGCCACCTTGAGCGTATTGCTGCCCGGATGGTCCCGAAAAACCAGAATGGCGGCCAGCGCCTCCCGGTCGGCGGTAACGATCTGTACAATCTGCGGCAGGCTCAGGCCGCCACTCATCAACTGCCCGCGCGCCATACCATTGGCTATGGCGTAACTATACAGCAACGTGCTGGGCGTTTGCTCCACCTTGAGCTGATACGGCACACTCTGGCACCCCGCCACGCCAACAAGGGCAAGCAGGGCGGCAAACGGAGGCGCTTTATAAAAAAAGCGGAATACAGAGGGCTTCATGGTTGAGAGCCTACTCCATATTCCGCCTGTCGAAAACACAGTGCTTGCCGTGGGCATACGCCACAGCGCCTGCCCACGGCCCAGCCTTTAGCCCTGCGGCGTGGTCTGCTGCGTGTTGCGCGCGGCAAGTTCATCGCGGATCTGGGTCAGCAGGATTTCCGTCTGGGTTGGTGCGGGCGGTGCTGCGGGCTTGGCTTCCTCACGCACATGCAGGCGGGTCAGGGCTTTGACCATCCAGAAAATGGCCATAGCTACGATCAGGAACTGGATAACAGCGTTCACGAACAGGCCGAGGTTAAGCGTAACCGCGCCAGCTTTTTGCGCAGCGTCCAGCGTTGCTTCATGCGGGCCTTTAAGGGTGACAAACAGGTTGGAAAAATCAATCCCGCCGACCAGCAGACCAATAACGGGGTTGAACACATCCTTGACCAGGCTGTTCACAATCCCTGTAAACGCCGCACCAATGACCACACCAACAGCCAGATCAACCACATTGCCGCGCATGATGAAGGAGCGGAACTCGCCCACCCAGCCCGGTGTACGCACGTGGGCCTTAAGATCAGTTTTAAGATCAACCATAAATTCGGTGTCCTGTTTAAAAGGTTTTCTGCAAAGATACTGTTCTGTATCCGTGTGGCTAGCTATTTCTCAAGCGTTATTATTGGAATAACCAAAAATCTTTGCCATATCTGCCCCCGCCACGCCGTTATTGGTGCAGACTATTCAGGACGTTACCCCGCATCGGGCTGTGGCCTTAACGCCAGTTGCAGGCAAAAGGTGCATAATCAACGGTTGATCCTGCTGCCGCATACCGTTATATGCACGGCAATTCGGCCCGGTCGGTATCGGGCCTTCGTCTGCTGTAAAGAAAGACCTGTCCCATGAAGTCCGGCATTCACCCCGAATACCACGAAATCACCGTCATCATGACCGACGGCACGGAATACACCACCCGCTCCTGCTACGGCAAAGCCGGTGACACCATCCGTCTGGACATTGACACCAAGTCCCATCCGGCGTGGACCGGCGTGCAGCGCATCATGGACACCGGGGGCCAGGTCGCCAAGTTCAACAAGCGCTTTGCTGGGATCGGCACCCGTTCCAAAGGCTGATTTTTCTAGCCTTACCGTGTGCTTTTGGCCCCGCCCTCTTGAAAAAGGAGGCGGGGCTTTCCACGTTTGGAGCATGGCTGATGCCCCACGGGGGTTAGCCAGAAAGACCTGCCACACAGGCCGCCTTATGGGGCCTGCTGCACGGCAGAACCTTGCTGAACGAGGAGGTTCCACATGACTTACGATTTTGCACCCCTATTCCGTACCGCCATCGGCTTTGACCGGCTGGCACAGGTAATGGACACCGCAGCCCGCAGCACGGGCACCCCCAGCTACCCCCCCTATGACATTGCCAAGACCGGGAGCGACAGTTACGCCCTGACCATGGCCGTAGCAGGCTTTGCCCCGGATGATATTGAACTGCTGGTGCAGGACAGCACGCTTGTTGTCTCCGGCCGGGTCAGCGCCCCACAGGACGAGGGTGAAGTGCTGCACCGCGGTATTGCCCGCCGCGCCTTTGAACGCCGCTTTGCACTGGCGGACCATGTTGAGGTTACAGGGGCGGATATGAATAACGGTCTGCTCCGCATCAGTGTACGCCAGATTGTGCCAGAAGCGCTCAAGCCACGGCGTATTCCTGTTAATGCAGGCCAGACGGAAGGGCCACATGGCGTGGCTAAGGTGCCCACACCACCTCAACAGGCCCATACCCCCTTTGCGTCCACGTCCACGCTGGCAACACCTGCCTCCCCCCGAAACCAGAGCGTGCCAAACGCGGCCTGAACCCGCCTTGCAGCCCCAAAAGGGAGTGGAACTCCGGTTCCGCTCCCTTTTGTTGTATTTTTGCAGCTTGACCTGAACGGGCTGCTCCCTCCATATCGGGGGCATAGATGCGCGTCGGCAGGCACGCAGGCTTCGGAAGAGGTTCCAGGCCGTCAATTTACCGGTGCCTGCGTGAGCGCCGCCCGACGACAGGATAGAAGCCAAATGACGACCTTACCCTTGATGCCAAAAGCAACCGCTGTGTGGCTGATCGAAAAGACCGCGCTCAGCTTTGAACAGATTGCCGCTTTTTGTGGGATGCACCCGCTGGAAGTGCAGGCCATTGCCGATGGTGAAGTCGCTCAGGGCATTGTTGGCTACGACCCCGTTGCCAACCACCAGCTTGCACTTGAAGAAATCCGCCGTTGCGAAGCAACACCTACGGCGCGGCTTAAAATTCTGGCCACCAACAACCCCGTGCGCCGCCGCTCCAAGGGTGCGCGTTACACACCGGTTGCCAAGCGCCATGACCGTCCGGATGGTATTGCCTTCCTGCTGCGCAACTACCCGCAACTGAGCGAACAGCAGATTGTAAAACTGCTTGGCACCACCAAGGACACCATTGCCAAGGTGCGCGACAAGCAACACTGGAACACACCCAACATCAAACCGCGTGACCCGGTGACCGTTGGCCTGTGCAGCCAGACAGACCTGAACGCAGCCGTAGCCGACGCCAATGCCCGGCTTGAGCGCGAAGGGGCGGAAATTCCCGTACCTGCACTGGATGCAGGCGACCTTGATTTTTCTGCTGAATAAAATCCTGCCGGATTTATCTGCCGCTTTTACATATGCGGCAGATAAATCCACACTGCGTTTTTAGCCCGCCAGCCGTTCAATTTCTTCCTTGATCCTGAGCTTTTGCAGCTTCAGGCACATCAGAACGCGCTCATCCGGTCTGGGCCTGCCCCCTTCGGAAGCAATCTTCTGGTCAATATGGGAATGGCGGTGTTTGAGAGACTCTATCCTTGCTAGGCGCGCCATGGCTGCCTCCATTCGGTTAGTGACTCTTTTACGCTAGCGTACAGACGGCCAGAAATTTCATGTTAATTTCATATTCCACTGCATACCGATATGCGCTGTGCACATGGAACTTTTTCCCGTTTGCGCAAGCTGGCCGCGCAATGCATGGTTGGTAAAGAGCGCCATAAATGCGACAACGGAGTAATCCGATTGAATGCACGAGTCAGATGCACACAGGGAGAACCAGCGCCATGATGCAAGACCGCGAGTCACTACTGGGGCAGCTTCTTGAGCTGCGAAGCGAGCATCGTGATCTGGATACGGTCATCAACAGAATGACCAATGAGACAACCTTTATCGACCAGTTGTACCTTCAGCGGCTGAAAAAACGGAAATTACTGCTCAAAGACCGCATAACACGGGTTGAAAGCCAGCTGATACCCGACAATATTGCCTGACTTTGCAACAGGACCAGCATTAGCAAGACCGGATACCCTACCCCTGTGAACACAACAGCCCCCCAGACCACCACCTCCCACGCAGCAGATAACAGCGCAGCGGCCGCGCCCCCCAAGGTTGGCATTATCATGGGCAGCCAGTCAGACTGGGAAACCATGCGCCATGCCGATGCCATTCTGAACACGCTGGAAATCCCGCACGAAACCCGCATTGTCTCTGCCCACCGTACACCGGACCGGCTGGCGGAATACGCCCGTACGGCGGCGGATCGGGGGTTGTCTGTTATTATCGCCGGGGCTGGGGGCGCCGCCCACCTGCCCGGCATGTGCGCGGCATGGACCCGCCTGCCCGTGCTGGGTGTGCCAGTGGAATCCCGCGCACTCAAGGGCATGGACAGCCTGCTCTCCATTGTGCAGATGCCCGGTGGCGTGCCCGTTGGCACACTGGCCATTGGCTCGGCCGGGGCCAAGAACGCAGCTTTGCTGGCGGCCTCCATTCTGGCCCTGCAAAACCCCGAACTGGCCGCACGGCTGGAAGCTTGGCGCGCGGTACAGACCGCATCGGTTGCCGATACACCCGTGACAGAAAACGAATGACCCATACACACGCAGCTCTGGCCCCCAATGCCGTTATTGGCATTGTGGGTGGGGGGCAGCTTGGCCGCATGTCTGCTGTTGCAGCCTCCCGACTGGGCTATAAAACGCATATTCTTACTCAGGACGCACATGGCCCGGCCGCACAGGTTTGCAGCGCCATAACCCTTGGTGCGTATGATGACCCCGCAGCACTGGACGCTTTTGCCAAAGCGGTTGATGTGGTCACCTTCGAGTTTGAAAACATTAGTGCCGATGCACTGGACAGGCTGAGCAGGCACTGCCCTGTGCGCCCGTCGGGCAATATCCTGCGCATCAGCCAGGACCGGCTGGCGGAAAAAACCTTTCTGGCAGAAGCCGGGGTACCACTGGCACCGTGGCATGCGGTAACGGACCACGCCTCCCTGCACGCAGCGGCAGACCGGCTGGGCTTTCCGCTTATCCTCAAAACCACCCGCAACGGGTATGATGGCAAGGGCCAGCGCCGTGTGCAAAGTGCTGCGGAACTGGATGAAGCCTTTGCTGCACTCGCTCCGCACCCGCTGGTGGCCGAAGGCATGGTCGATTTTGCCTGCGAACTGAGCGTTATGGTCGCCCGCGGCACAGATGGCACAACCCGGTGCTTTGACACGGTTCTCAACCACCACTGGCACGGCATTCTGGACCTGACACTCGCCCCGGCCCCCGTGCCCGAAAGCGTTGCGGCAGAAGCCGGCCGGCTGGCCGCCCTTATTGCCGAGCGGTTTGATCTGGTTGGCATTATGGGCGTGGAGATGTTCCTTGTGCGCGATGGCTCACTCATGGTGAACGAGGTCGCACCTCGCCCCCATAATTCGGGCCACTGGACTATGGATGCCTGCGCGCAGGACCAGTTTGACATGCACATCCGCGCAGTTGCGGGCCTGCCCCTGCCCCACGCCACCCGCCATTCGGATGCGGTGATGAAAAACCTTGTAGGCCCCGAAGATATGGCCCTGTGGCCCGCCATTTTGGCTAATCCGGGCCACATTCCGCATCTGTACGGCAAAAAAGAGGCCCGTGAAGGGCGCAAGATGGGGCATGTGAATATTCTGTTCCCCTACGGCGCACTCCCCGGGGACTGGGGCATACAGGCGGCTCTTGGCCCGCTGGCAACCAAATGTGCCTCCCCCCCCACCTGCGGACGAAGACTGAACACCCCCACGGCCTGAGCAGAAGAGGCGCGGCTACAGCAGCCCTGCCTCTTTCATGCTCAGGACCCGCTCCCGGCCTACAATCAGGTGGTCCGCCACGTGCAGCCCCACAACGCGGGCGGCGGCAATGATCTGCGCGGTCATGCTCATATCCTCGGCAGAGGGCATAACATCGCCGCTTGGGTGGTTGTGCACCAGCACAAAACCACGCGCCCGCAAAGCCAGTGCGCGCCTGACAATCTCACGCGGGTAAACGGGAGCATGGTCCACCGTACCGCGCCCCATAACCTCCTCCCCCACAAGCCGATTGGCTGCATCAAGGAACACTACGCGCATCTGCTCGGTTTTTTCATGCGCCATAAGGGCAGACAGATACGCATTCAGAGCCGGGCGTTCGAGCAGCACACTCCCCTGCTGCAAACGCGCACGGTGCAGGCGGAACGCACTCTCACGCGCAAGAATTAACAACACGCGCGCAGCTTCGGGGAGCAGGCTTACACTCCCCTCGTGCTGTGCTGCTGCCGCCAGCACGGCAGAGAGGGTTGCGTATTCCCCCATCAAAGATTCAGCCTGCTCAATGGCCTGCGCTTGGGCCATACCTGCCGCCCCAAGCAATGCGGCAAGGCATTGCCTGTCATCCGGCCCTACGGCTTTAGCCTGAGGCAGCCCCGGCACCAGCCCTTCTGGCGGCCTTGTTAAAAAAGCCATGCCATCGGCCATGCCCGGTGGGGTGTGAGGGCTGCTCACCAGTCTGCTGCCATCTGGCGTGCACTTGCCCATGCACTCGTCCCAACCACCATATGGTCATGCACACTCACCGCAAGCAAAGGCGCAGCTTTGCGCAGGCTCGCAACAAAAGGCGTGCAATTCTGGAGCAGGGTTTGCACGTCCTGCCCCGGTTCGGCCAGATACACGCTCACAACCGCACTCGCCTGCACCTCCAGCGCGCGTTGCAGAACATGGGCCACAGCCTGCTGCACACGCTCTGCTTCGGCTTTTGCGGTTGGCATGGCCCATGCCAGTTGCTCGTCCGCCAGTAGGGTATTGCGGCTATCCAGCAGCAGCATGCGCATCTGCGGCCGCTCCGCCGCGCGCAAAACCGTGTTGCAATACAGTAAAAGACTGTCCCAATCGCCCAGATAGGCACGGTTACTGCCGCCATCGCGCACCAGACAGGCTGCCACATCCGGCAATTGTGCGCACAAAGCTGCGGCACCGCGTGGCGCCCCCGCCCCCTGCAACACCGCAGGCGCGGAATCGAGCACAGCGGAAAAAGACCCGAACTGGTTGATCAAGCTTTTGGCCAAGGGTTTGGTATCGCGCCGGGGGACGCCGTAAAACAGCAGCATTTCCAGCAATTCGTAATCAGCCAGCCCGCCCGCACCGTGGGCCAGCACCCGCTGACGCATACGTTTGCGATGCCCCACAGGCCCGGTTGATGCAAACACGCTCCTCCCTTCCTGAACGGAAGAAGCCGGGGGCGGTGGCATCTTTGTTTTCGCCATCCTATTGCTCCGATTGGCCTGAGGCGGACATCACTATATAAGAGAATGGTGACGACATTCGAGCCCCCTTCTCACCCCACCTCCGATGCTGCTCCGCAGAGCGGTTCCTCCTACCTTGCGCGCCTGAACCCGGAGCAACGCGCGGCCATTGAGACAACAGATGGCCCGCTACTGGTTCTGGCTGGTGCAGGAACCGGCAAAACCCGTGTGCTAACCACACGTTTTGCCCATATCCTGCTGACCGAGCGCGCAAAGCCGTGGCAGATACTGGCGGTAACCTTTACCAACAAGGCCGCGCGGGAAATGCGCGAGCGTGTTGCCCTGCTCCTTGGCGCGCCGGCAGAGGGGCTGTGGCTTGGCACCTTCCATGCCCTGTGCGCACGCATGCTGCGCCGCCATGCGGAATATGTGGGGCTGACCCAGAGCTTTACCATTCTGGACACGGACGACCAGCTCCGCCTGCTCAAACAGGTTATGGAACCCTGGCAGATTGACACCAAACGCTGGCCCGCACCCGGCCTGCTTGGGGTTATCCAGCGCTGGAAGGACCGGGGGTTAACACCTGCGCGTGTCACCCCGTCCGAAGATACGGACTTTGCCAATCATCACGCCCGCGCCATTTACGAGGCTTATCAGGCCCGCCTGATACAGCTCAACGCCTGCGACTTTGGCGACCTGATGCTCCACGTGACCGAAATCCTGCGGACCCGCCCCGATGTGCTGGCCCAGTACCACCGGCTGTTCCGCTATATTCTGGTCGATGAGTATCAGGATACCAACACCGTGCAGTATCTGTGGCTGCGCCTGCTGGCCAAACAGGCCGATGGCACGGCCAATATCTGCTGCGTGGGGGATGATGACCAGTCCATCTACTCCTGGCGTGGTGCGGAAGTTGAAAACATCCTGCGGTTTGAAAAAGATTTTCCCGGCGCAAAAATTGTCCGGCTGGAACGGAACTACCGCTCGACCCGCCACATTCTGGGTGCCGCCGCGGGGCTGATCGCCCATAACGGGGAACGGCTGGGCAAAACCCTGCGCTCGGGGCGGGATGACCCCTCGGATGGGGAAAAAGTGCTGGTCACCAGCGTATGGGATTCAGACGCCGAGGCCCGCAGCGTGTGCGACATAGCCGAGCGCCTGCACCACAAGGGACAGTCTCTGGCGGAAATGGCCATTCTGGTCCGTGCCGGGTTCCAGACCCGTGCATTTGAGGAGCGGCTTGTACAGACCGGCCTGCCCTACCGCATTGTTGGTGGTGTGCGCTTTTACGAGCGGGCCGAAATCCGCGATGCACTGGCCTATATGCGCGTGGTCAGCCAACCGGCGGATGATCTGGCGTTCGAGCGAATCATCAACGTGCCCAAGCGCGGCGTTGGCCCGGCCAGCCTGCAAAAACTGCGCGAGGCGGCCCGCTTTGCCAATACTCCGGTGAGTGTTGCAACCCAGACCATGCTCGAAACCGGCCAGCTCAAGGGCAAAATGGCCGACCAGTTGCGCACACTCACCAATGCCCTGAACACCACGCGGGATATTCTGGGCCGCGAAGGCCACGTGCTGGCCGTTGAACACCTGCTGGAAGAGAGCGGCTACCTTGAAATGTGGCGCCTTGACCGCTCGCCCGAAGCCCCCGGGCGGCTGGAAAACCTGAAGGAACTTGTGCGCGCTCTGGCCGATTTTGGCACGCTGGGCGAGTTTTTGGAGCATGTCTCCCTTGTCATGGAGACGGACGAAAAAGCGCAGGATTCCAAACTCTCGATCATGACACTCCACGGAGCCAAAGGGCTGGAGTTTGATACGGTGTTCCTCCCCGGTTGGGAGGAAGGGGTTTTTCCCTCCCAGCGCACGCTGGATGAAGGCGGGCTTAAAGGGCTGGAGGAGGAGCGGCGTCTGGCCTATGTGGGCATTACCCGTGCACGCAAACAGGCCATGATCTTCCATGCCGGGAGCCGGCGCATTTACGCCAACTGGCAGCCTTCCATGCCCAGCCGCTTTCTGGATGAACTGCCAGAGGAGCACATCAGCCGCAAAAACGAAGGCGGCTCCGCCCGCCGCGGTCTGTTTGCCGAACAGAGCCTGTTTGACAGCGGCCCCGTTGTGGCCCGCCGCAAACGCCCGCCCGAAGCGGAACCAGCCTTTGAGCTGGGGCAGCAGGTCCGCCACCCCCGTTTTGGTGTGGGCATCGTTATTGCGGCTGACCGCAACCATCTGGAAATCGCGTTTGAAGACGCGGGCACAAAACGACTTCTTTCCTCCTTTATCGAGAAACTATAATGGCCCCCATACCCCGCCGCCACGCTACAAGCTTGGAAACCATTTCTGTCACCGTACCCGAAGCTGCGGTGGAAGCTTACGAAAACGCCATTGGCAGCGTCTGTACCACGGTTGGTATTTTTGAGGCCAACCCCGAAGGCACTCAGTGGCGGGTTGAGGGCGTAAAAGACACGGGCCACCGTGAGGACGAACTGACACTGGCCCTTATGCTGGCCGAACTGACCAGTGGCGTATCCGCCCCGCTGGAACGCGCGGCAACCGAAGCCGAAGGCTGGCTTGCCCGCACTTATGAGGCTTTTCCTGAACAGAAGGTGGGCAAACGCTTTGTGGTGCGCGGCACCCATCTGCCCGATGCCCCCGAGGCAACCCGCATTGTGCTCACGCTGGATGCAGGCGTGGCTTTTGGCTCGGGCGAGCATGGTTCCACCCGTGGCTGCCTGCGCGCACTGGAACGCATTGCCCACCGCCACCCCCGCCGTATTCTGGACCTTGGCTGTGGTACGGGTATTCTGGCCATGGCCGCAGCAGCCCTTTTGCACCAGAAGGTGCTGGCGGTGGATATTGAGCCGTGGTCGGTCCGTGTTTCCGCCCAGAATGCGCGGCGTAACCGGCTGAACCGTGCCCTTACCTGCCGCCTTGGCAATGGCTGGCAAACGCCCGCCATCCGCAAGAACGCACCGTATGATCTGGTTTTTGCCAATATTCTGGCCCGCCCGCTGTGCCTTATGGCCAAGGATCTGGCACAGGCACTGGCCCCCGGCGGCACGGTTATTCTGGCAGGCCTGCTGCAAACGCAAATCCGCATGGTGCTGGCGGCCCACCGCAGGCAGGGGCTGGTGCTTGAGCAGGTCCTGACCGAAGGAGACTGGGCAACCCTGATCCTGCGCCGCCCCGGCGGTTCTTGCCCCGCCTGATCTTTTGCCACACCTTTGCGCAGGGCAGCCTATGCTTGGGCTACCCTGCGCCAGACCTTAGCCCCAAATCTGCGGAGTAGTACCTTGGCTTCCTTATCCATGAGCAGACTCACCTCGCTACGTGCCGTATTGCGCCAGAACGGGCTGGATGGCGTGATTATTCCACATGGTGATGAGTTTCTGGGGGAGTACACCCCGGCCTGCGCTCAGCGGCTGGCATGGATAAGCGGTTTTACCGGCAGCGCAGGCACAGCCATTGTGCTGGCAGACAAGGCCGCCGTTTTTTCCGATGGTCGTTACATCACACAAATGGACCAGCAGGTAGACGGCGCGTGCTGGGAGCGTGTGCATGGCGGGCAGGTGCCCCCCGCCACATGGCTGGCCGCCAACGCCCGGCCCGATGCCAGCATTGGCTACGACCCACGCATTATGAGTGCCGCGGAACTGGCCCCCTACCTGCAACATGAGCAGCTTTGCCTTACCCCCACCGCGCATAATCTGGTGGATGCACTCTGGCAGGACCGCCCTGCCCTGCCCGCTGGCCCCGCTTTTATACACCCCCTGCGTTATGCGGGTGAAAGTTCGGCCAGCAAACGCGAGCGCATTGCGCACGACCTGCGCCATCTGGGGCAGGATGCCGCCGTGCTGAGCGATTCAGCCTCCATTGCCTGGCTGCTCAATATCCGTGGGGCAGATATTCCCTGCACCCCCGTTGTGCTGGCTTTTGCCATTATTCATGCCGATGCAAGTGTTGACCTGATTATCCAGCCCGACAAAATTCCCGCAGACGTGCGCGCATGGCTGGGGGCGGACGTGCGTATCCATGCGCCCGCAGAGCTGGAGCAGGTGCTGGCCTCATTGGCCGGGCGCACCGTGGGGGTGGACCCGGCAAGCAATGCCGTGTGGTTTACACAAATACTGGGCCGCCATAACGCAACCGTTGCCACCACGCCCGAC
This sequence comes from Acetobacter sp. DsW_54, assembly GCF_002153575.1. NCBI lineage: Bacteria > Pseudomonadati > Pseudomonadota > Alphaproteobacteria > Acetobacterales > Acetobacteraceae > Acetobacter > Acetobacter sp. DsW_54. Next base: position 6,325 of record NZ_JOPD01000007.1, on the reverse strand, counting down.
CCGTGCCTGTTGCCCAAAGCCTGCAAAAACCCGGTTGAGCAGCAGGGCATGCGCGCAGCCCACCTGCGCGATGGCGTGGCCTTGTGCCGCTTTTTGCACTGGATGGACACCCACGCCACCACCACAACCGAACTGGATGCCGCCAAACAGCTCGCCACATTCCGGCGGGCTGCGGCAGACTATGTGGAGGACTCGTTTACGGCCATTTCAGGCACGGGGCCAAACGGGGCCATTATCCACTACAGCGTAACCCCGCAGAGCAACCGCGCCATAGCCGCCAATGACGTTTACCTGATCGACAGCGGTGGCCAGTACCCCGATGGCACAACCGATGTCACCCGCACGCTCTGGTGTGGCCCCAACACACCCCCGCCAGCGCTAAAAGCCGCGTTTACCCGCGTGCTCAAGGGCAACCTGCGCCTTGGCCATGCGCGCTTCCCCACGGGTACAAAAGGCCATGCGCTGGATGCACTGGCACGGTACGACCTGTGGCAGGCCGGGCTGGATTTTGACCACGGGACCGGCCATGGCGTTGGCAGCTTTTTATCGGTGCATGAAGGACCTGCACGTATTTCCAAGGCTGTTTCCGCCATTGCGTTGCAGGCGGGCATGGTCCTGTCCAACGAGCCGGGTTTTTACCTGCCCGGTGCTTACGGTATCCGGCTGGAAACCCTTGTTCTGGTCCGCCCGGCCGAAGTTGCAGACTCCACGCGGTCTTTTCTGGAGTTTGAAACCCTGACCCTGGCCCCGTTTGACCGGAAACTGATCGACCTCTCCCTTATGGGGGAAGCAGATACCGCCCTGCTGGATAGCTACCATGCAGAAATCTTGCACCAGATTGGCCCGCACCTGCCCGCAGATGCAAAAAATTGGCTGCAAACAGCCTGTGCGCCTCTCAACAAGGCGTGATAGCAGGCTCTAGCCACCAATGGTCACGTAAATGGGAATCGCCTGAGCGCCCAAAGAGGCGCAGAACAGGCACCGAAGTTGAAAGGGAGCTTCTCAGAATGACAGCACATAGCAAGACCATTCCCGCCACACTTATTCCCGGTGATGGCATTGGCCCTGAAATTGTTGAATCGGTTATAGAAATTCTGGACGCGGTTGACGCCCCGTTTGTATGGGACCGTCAGCTGGCCGGCATGGCTGGTGTAGATGCGGTTAACGACCCACTGCCCAAGCAGACCATTGAGAGCATCCGCCGTACGGGCCTTGCCCTTAAAGGCCCGCTGACCACACCAGTTGGTGGTGGCTTCAAGTCCATCAATGTGACACTCCGGCAGGAATTCGGCCTGTTCGCCAACCTGCGCCCCACCAAGACCATTGTCCCCGGTGGCCGGTTTGAGGACATTGACCTCGTTCTCTTCCGTGAGAACCTGGAAGGCTATTATGCCGCCATGGAGCACTACATTCCCGTCGGTGAAGACCCCAAGGGTATTGCTCTGAGCTCCGGCTTTACCTCCCGCGCGGAATGCCGCCGGATTGTCAAATACGCCTTTGATTATGCCGTAAAAAACAACCGCAAGACGGTTACAATCGTGCATAAGGCCAACATCCTCAAGCTGCTGACCGGCCTCTTCCTTGAAGAAGGGCGCAAGGTTGCCGAGGAATACAAAGGCCGCATCGCCTTTAACGAACGGATTGTAGACGCCTGCGCCATGCAGCTCGTCATCAACCCATGGCAGTTTGATGTGGTTGTGACCACCAACCTGTTCGGGGACATCCTGTCCGACCTGACCGCTGGTCTGGTGGGTGGTCTGGGCATGGCACCGGGCGCGAATATTGGCGAAAAAGCCGCCGTGTTTGAAGCCGTCCATGGCTCTGCACCCGACATTGCTGGCAAAGGCATTGCCAACCCGCTGGCACTGCTGCTGGCTGCGGTTATGATGCTGCGCCATGTTGGCCACGACAAGCAGGCTGACCGGATTGATGCCGCGATCAAAAAAGTGATCACCGAAGGCGGCGTCCGCACCAAGGATCTGGGCGGCAATGCTACATCCAAGGAACTGACGGCAGCCCTCAAGCAGGGGCTGGCTTAAGTTACAGGCCACCTCCTCCGCCACGGGCAGGCCCGGTAGCGGAGGGTGACCACAAGGGGGTGCTCCGGCATCCCCTTTTTTTATGGCAGTTCCATAGGCTGCGCGCAGGCCAGAAGCTGGAGACTGAGCAAAGCGTGGTCAAATATTTCCTGCTGCTGGGGGGGCATCTGCGCGACCTGCCTGCCAAGCCAGCGGGCGGTTATGGCTGCCTGCCGGGTTACCACCACACCATCATCCTGCTCCCAGTGCCGCAGAAAAGCCCGGAACGCCTGTTGCACATTGCGTGGCGTGGTGGGGGCCAGAGCAAGCTCGCGCAGCAGAATAACATGCATTCCGCTCACCATGCCCGAGAACTGCTGGCGGGCAAATGCTTTGCGCTGCGGCAGGGCAATACCCTGAGCATTACGCACAATCCGCACCAGACTATCCGCATTGCCCGACAACCACTGATAAACCGAAACCCGGTTATTGGCAGAGGCCAGCTCCCGCAGTTGCCTGCTGGTCCAACGTGCCGTGCGCTGCATGTGGGAATCGGGGCGGAACGGCAGAACCGTGCGGTACGTCCACCCCGCCACCAGCACAGCCCCCAAAAATGCCAGTGCGGTATTGAGGAACGAAACCTCATCATACCGCCCCTGATTATTCGGCCCCATAAGAACAGGCAGAAACATGTTGAACGAAAACGCATAGCCCGCCGTAGCCGGGTTGCGCGCGGCAAGCCCGCCAATAACCATGGGCACCATAAGCAGCAGTACCAGCAGTTCGGGCGTGCTGAGCGCGGGCAGCACCAGCGTTACGTAAATCCCGGCGACAAGCACACACCACACAGCCCCCCGAAAGAACGGAGCCGAAGCCACAACCGGGTTTTCCCGCGTGGCCAGCAGGCCGTACACAAGTGCCAGCAACGACATAAAAGTTGGCCCTGCGGGCCATGCCGTGACCTCCCACAGCAACCAGCCAACCAGAATACCCGCACAGGCGCGAACACCGTTTTCCACCGCTTCCAGCGTATGCCTGCGCGACCGGATACGAAAACGGAAATGGTCCCCCCGCCGGTGGGTCAGGCAGGCCTGCACGTGCTCGTCAATACTGCGCTCATCCTTGCAGATGGATGTTGGCACCTTGCTGGCAGGCAGTAGCTTAAGGGTCGCCAGCCCTTCTGCCCGGGCCAGCATAACCAGCAGCCCCGCCAGTGCAGCACGGGCATGGTCGGCCATATGGCCATACCCCCCGGCTTCCAGCGCATCGTATTCAATACGACTGCCTGCGGCTGTCAGTTCGCCCAGCAGTGGGCTCTGGTCCAGTTCGGTTGTCGGGTGCCCTTCTACCAGACAGGTCACGCGCTTGCGCACCAGCGCCTGTGCGCTTTCCAGCCGGGTTTTAAGCCGGGCGCGCGCATGAGCCTGCAAGCCGGGCATAAACAGCAGGGCCAGCAGGGCTTCGCACACCACACCCAGCACAATATACGTGCCGCGCGCCATGGCGATGTCAAACACCTGATCAGGCTGCATAATGGCCCCGGTGGCCACAATGGCGGAGGTAAAGCCGGTCAGGACCAAGCCGTAGGCTTTATACCCTTCCAAAAACGTGGCCATGCCACAGCACAGGCCAATCCAGCAGGCCAGCACGCCAAAAAACAGGGCAGGACTTTGCGGAAAAGCGGCAATAAGCCCCACCGCCACACAACAGCCCAGAATTGTACCCGCAATACGCCAACGCGCCTTGGATAAGCTCTCCCCACGGGAGGACTGCGCGACCACCCACACGGTCAGCGGTGCCCATTGGGGGCTGTCCAGCTCCATGGCCATGGCGATAACAAGGGACAACCCGGCAGCAAGCGCCGAGCGCACAGCAAAGGCGACATCCCCGTAGGATGGAGCAACAAGCCATTTAAGCTTGCCCGCCCATTGCGCGCTCAAGGCCTGCCACGCAGCCAGCAGCTGCATGCCCCCCCACCGATGGACAACGGGCATGCCTGCGTCTGGGTCCATATTGCTCATGGTGTGTTGTACTCAGCCAGCCGGAAAAACCGCACGATGTTCAGGTCGCCCGCATAAGTCCAAGCGTTTGTTCTGATCACATCATAAGCAGAATTTATGATGAACCCACAATCCGCTAAACGGTATAAATACTGTCCAGTTCCAAAGTGCTGGCAACATGCCACAGACGGGTGAGTAGCGCGGTAGAGTTAGGCTGATTCAGCCGAAGCACGCCAACATCTGGCGCTGGGGACGGGTCGAGCCTGCACACCTGCAATGGTGGCATAAGGCCCGTGCGTTCAGGCAAGGCGGATATGGGCATAATGCCCGCAACCTTGCCTGCCATGATTTCCGCGTGCAGCAGTTCCAGCACGTTGGTTTCCAGCATAACCTTCGGCACCACGCCAGCCTGTGCAAAACAGGCATCCACCAGTTGCCTGCTGTGCATGTTGCGGTTGAGCAGCCCCAGCGGCAGGATTGCCGCCTCTGCCCAGCCACACCTGTGCTCCGCCGGCAATGGAATGGAAGGGGCTGCAATAAGCACGTAATGCTCGGCGTACAGGCGCTGGACCTCAAACGGTCCATCCTTGGGCACCTGCTCCAGATACATTAACCCCAGCTGAATACGCTGCTCCCTGAGCTGATGCAGGATTTCCGCATTAGGGTAAACAGTAACCTCAACCCGCAGAGCGGGCACGGCGCTGCGAAAATGCTCCAGCAGCAGAGGCACAACCTGCACCCCCTGAGGCATAACACCAATGGAGACAAACCCGCCCGCCACATCCTGTGCAAAAGCGGCCTCCTGCCGCAGGCTGTCCAGATCCGCCAAGGTCTGGCGGGCCCAGATCAGCACACGCTGGCCTTCCTCCGTCAGCCCGAAAAACCGGCGGTTGCGGTTGATGATGGTAATGCCCAGCTCGTTTTCCAACTGCCTGATTGCAGAGGAAAGTGCGGGCTGGGACACCCCACACGCCTGTGCTGCGCGCGAAAAATGGCGGTGCTGGTCCAGCGCGATCAGGTAACTGAGTTGCCGCAAAAACACCTGTACGCGCGCCCCTTAGCCGATTTCGATCCCGATCTGCTTAATGTCGTGGAACTTGATGTCGGGGTTCTGTTCTTCTGTCCGGCGCATCATAAAGCCCGACGTTGCGAGAAAAACAGGGTCATCATCCAGATCATCCGCCATGGCAGAGCGGTTGGAGGCGGCAAATGCCTCAATTTTATCCCGCGGTCCGGTTATCCAGCGGGCAAGGGAGAATGGTGTGGAATCAAACCCGATGCCCACGCCGTATTCCGCCCGCAGCCGGGCCTGCAACACATCAAGCTGAAGTGTGCCCACCACACCCACAATGGGGGGCGCGCCATCCTGCGGCCTGAAGAGCTGCACGACCCCTTCCTCCGCCAGTTGCACCAGAGCCTGTTTGAGCTTTTTGGCCTTCATGGCGTCATCAAGGCGCACGCGGCGCAGGATTTCAGGGGCAAAATGGGGAACACCGGTAAAGCGGATGTCCTCCCCCTCGGTCAGTGTGTCACCAATACGCAGGGTGCCGTGGTTGGGAATGCCCACAACGTCGCCCGCAAAGGCTTCTTCCGCCAGATGCCGGTCCTGCGCAAAAAAGAACTGGGGCGTGTGCACGGCAAAGCTTTTGCCTGTGCGCGTGTGTTTGAGCCGCATACCCCGCGTTAAACGACCGGAGCATATGCGCGCAAAGGCAATGCGGTCACGGTGGTTGGGGTCCATGTTGGCCTGAATTTTGAATACCAGAGCCGTCATGCCCGGCTCATCCGCCGTGACTGTGCGGTTTTCTGCCGCCTGCGCACGGGGGGATGGACCAAAGGCCACAAGCGCGTCCAACAGGTCGGTTACGCCGATTTCCTTGATCGCACTCCCGAAAAACACGGGGGTCAGGTGCCCGGCATCAAACGAGGCACGGTCAAACTCCGGCAGGGCGGCCTCCGCCAGTTCCAGTTCCTCACGCATCTGCACCAGACGGGCATCGTCCTCCGCCAGCGGTGTGAGCGTGTTGAGCTTGCCATTCAGCAGGTCATACGTGCCAACAAACGTGGCCGCACGGCCAACCGGCCAGGTAGCCGGGCATGTATCGAGTGCTAGGGAGGAGGCAATTTCGTCCAGCAGGGCAAAGGGGTCCTGTGCCTCGCGGTCCATCTTGTTGATGAAGGTTACAATGGGAATATCGCGCAGGCGGCAGATTTCGAACAGCTTGCGTGTCCGGTCTTCTATCCCCTTGGCGGCGTCAATCACCATAACCGCCGAGTCAACGGCGGTGAGGGGCCGGGACGTATCTT
>NZ_JOPD01000006.1:0-1957 GCF_002153575.1 Acetobacter sp. DsW_54 | reverse complement strand
ACCAGAACGCCGCGTCACCGATTCCCACTTTTGGCCGTTTTCCTGCGCTGGATCGTGTTCGGGTTCCTGCGGACCTGCGCAACCTGTCTGTTGAGCAGCTCAAGCAGCTTGCGGACGAACTGCGGGCCGAAACTGTGGACGCGGTCTCCACCACCGGGGGGCACCTTGGGGCCTCGCTTGGTGTTGTGGAGCTGACCGTAGCCCTGCACGCGGTGTTCGACACGCCCGATGACCGGGTGATCTGGGATGTGGGCCATCAGGCCTACCCGCACAAGATTCTGACCGGACGGCGCGAGCGCATCCGCACCCTGCGCCAGCCGGGTGGGCTGTCGGGCTTTACCCGCCGTTCCGAGAGCGAATACGACCCGTTTGGCGCGGCCCATTCCTCCACCTCCATTTCCGCAGGACTTGGCATGGCGGTGGCGCACCACCTGCGCGCCGAGGATGACCCCTCCTACCGTGAACGCAATGTGATTGCGGTAATCGGCGATGGCTCCATCTCTGCCGGCATGGCGTATGAGGCCATGAACAACGCCGCAGTAGCCGGGCCGGGCGCTGAACGCCTGATCGTGATCCTCAACGATAACGAGATGTCCATTGCTCCGCCGGTCGGGGCCATGTCCAACTACCTCTCGCGCCTCATGTCGTCGCGCAAGTTCATGGAACTGCGCGAACTGGCGGGCAAATTCGTCAAGAAGCTGCCCGCTCCGGTGGAACGCACCGCCCGCAAGGCGGACGAATACGCACGCGGCATGATTACCGGCGGCACACTGTTCGAGGAGCTGGGCTTTTACTACGTTGGCCCGGTAGACGGGCACGACCTGCCGCAGCTGGTCAATATCCTGCGCAACCTGCGCGATACGGATAAAGGCCCCATCCTGCTGCATGTGATTACGGAAAAAGGCCACGGCTACCGCCCGGCAGAAAACGCGGGCGACAAATACCACGCCGTAGCCAAGTTCAACGTCATTACCGGTGAGCAGAAGAAAGGCCCCGCAGGCCCGCCCAGCTACACCTCGGTTTTTGCGCGTGAACTTGTCCGCCGTGCCCAGACCGACAAGCGCCTGACCGCGGTCACCGCCGCCATGCCGTCCGGCACCGGGCTGGATGCGTTTGCCAAGAACTACCCCGACCGCTTTTTTGACGTAGGCATTGCCGAGCAGCATGCGGTTACCTTTGCCGCAGGCATGGCCACCGAGGGCCTGCGCCCGTTCTGCGCCATTTACTCCACCTTCCTCCAGCGTGCGTATGACCAGGTCATGCACGATGTGGTGCTCCAGAACCTGCCGGTCCGCTTTGCCATTGACCGCGCGGGGCTGGTCGGGGCCGATGGGGCAACACATGCCGGGTCGTTCGACATCGCCTATCTGGGCTGCCTGCCGGGCATGACCATCATGGCCCCTTCGGACGAGCTGGAACTGCTGCACATGACAGCCACAGCCGCTGAGTTTGATGAAGGCCCGATTGCCCTGCGTTACCCACGCGGCAACGGGCTTGGGCTGGACCTGCCTGCCGAAGGGCAGGTGCTGGAAATTGGCAAGGGCCGCATTATCCGCGAGATGGGGCGCCAGTCCGGTGCGCAGACGGGTGGCATTGCCATTCTCTCGCTCGGGCCAAGGCTTGGGGCCTGCCTGCAGGCAGCCGACATGCTGGCGGCACAGGGCCTGCCCCCGACCGTGGCCGATGCCCGCTTTGCCAAACCGATTGATACGGCTTTAGTGGAAAATCTTGCCCGCAACCATGCGGTGCTGATCACCATCGAGGAAGGGTCCGAAGGTGGGTTTGGCACACAGGTCTGCCACCATCTGGCCCGCACCGGGCTGCTTGACCGGGTGCGCTTCCGCCCCATGACCCTGCCCGACCGCTTTATCGACCACAACACGCAGGACGCGCAGTATGACGAGGCCGGGCTCTCCGCACCCCACATCGTCGCTACCGCCCTTAACGCACTGGGTGT
>NZ_JOPD01000005.1:0-102598 GCF_002153575.1 Acetobacter sp. DsW_54 | reverse complement strand
GAGGCCGGGCTCTCCGCACCCCACATCGTCGCTACCGCCCTTAACGCACTGGGTGTGAGCGCTACGGGCATCGGAGACATGCTCGAAGCAACCTTGTCAAACCGTGCAACCGGGACAAAATCGTAAGCATGAAACGTATTTCCTTCCGCGCAGGGCTCGTGCTTGGCATGAGCATGGCGCTTCTTCCCGTAGCTGGGGCTGGCGTATCCGCCCCGGCTGCGTTTGCCCAGTCCGCCCCGTCCAGTGCAGTGATTGCCCCCGTGCAAACGCTGTACACAGCGCTGGACCAGATCGTGCAGTCCCACGGCAGCTTTGCCGAGCGCAGCCAGATCGTGGCCACAGCGGTGGACAAGTCCTATGATCTGGAAGCCGTGCTCAAAGCCTCCATCGGCCTACGCTATAACGGGCTGAATGCAGACGAAAAGCAGAAGCTTCTGGCCGCATTCAAGGCCTACACCGTCTCGCGCTACGTGAGCAACTTCAAGCCGGGTGCGGACATCAAGTTCACCATCCAGCCCACCGTGACCGACACGGCCGTTGGCGGCAACAAGCTGGTGGTTACCGACCTTGGCGCGAGCGATGGCTCCACCCCGACCGAGATCAGCTACATCATGAACAATGCCAGCGGGTCATGGAAAATTGTGGACGTGCTGCTCAGCGATGCCCGCATCAGCCAGGCTGCGGCCCAGCGTTCGGACTTCAGCTCCACGCTGACCTCGGGTGGCGTTTCTGGCCTTATCAGCGTTCTTGAGCGCAAGGCTCAGGCCTACGCCAAAGACTAAGGGAACAGGAACAGGCGCGTGCGGCAACGCAAACAGACACACTCCCCCATTATGGGGCGCATGATGGTCGGGGCATGGTAGCGGTTTTTCCTCTTCTGGCTGCTGCCAGCGCGCTTCTTTCTGTTACTGGCTGTATCCAGTCCTCTCTGGGGGCTGGATTGCTGGCACGTTTTCGCCGCAATGAGCGGCAGCCTGTTGTGCTGGGCAGCCCCCCGCCGGTAACCGTGCTCAAACCCCTGTACGGCTCCGAACCCCTGCTGGAAGAAGCTCTGGAGAGCTTTTGTACACAGGATTACCCCCATATGCAGATCCTGTTTGGCGTGCGCGATGCGGATGACCCCGCTATTGCCGTTGTACGCCGCCTGCAGGAACGCCACCCTTCGCTGGACATGGAACTTGTGGTGGACCCCGCCCTGCATGGGCTGAACCGCAAGATCAGTAACCTGATGAATATTCTGCCCAAGGCGCGGCACGATATTCTGGTTATTTCCGATTCCGACATCCATGTACGGCCCGATTACCTGCAACACATTGTATCAGCCCTGCACCAGCCCAATACAGGACTGGTCACCACCCTGTACGCGGGTCTGCCGGCAAGTGGTTCCCTTGTGCAGATGCTGGCGGCCTGCCAGATCAACCATAATTTTCTGCCCGGTGTCATGCTCTCGCGTTATCTGGGGCGGCAGGACTGCCTGGGCGCCACCATGGCGCTGCGCCGCCAGACACTGGATGACATTGGCGGGCTGGAAGCCCTTTTACCCCATGTGGCCGATGATGCCCTGCTTGGCAGGCTGGTACGGCAGGCTGGCATGAACATTGCCATTGCCGAATGCATGACGTGGACCACCATTGCCGAATCCAGCTTTGGCGAGCTACTGCGGCACGAACTGCGCTGGGGCCGCACTGTGTGCACGCTGGCGCCAGCGGGGTATGCGGCCTCCTCCATCCAGCTGCCCCTGTTCTGGGCGACGCTGGTTGTGCTTTTTCAGCCACACGCGGCATGGAGTTTGCCATTCTTCTGGGGCATATGGGCCATGCGCGGGGTTACTTCGCTGCTGATTGACCGCGCCGTGGGCGCCCGCGCGCTGTGGCCTCTTTTGCTGCTTCCCCTGCGGGACTGGCTGTCTGCCGCCATTATGGTGGGGAGCGCCAGCGGGACAGAAGTCCACTGGCGGGGCCAGACCATGCACATTGCCCCCCACCCCAATACCGCACCAACACCCGTGAGGACTCTCTCCCCCGGACCCTAGTGAACGCATGCAAAGACTTGCCTTCTTCCTATACGCCAGAGTATTTGCCTAAACCAAATGCAGATACGGAAGTCCTTGAGCCAGCATTTATGCCGGAGCTTACTGTTGGACCCCACCGTTCTACGCCCTTGTCAGGATAGAAACCGATGACGATGAGAACCCTTTTTCTCCAGCCGCCAACTTTTGATGGTTTTGATGGCGGCGCAGGCTCGCGCTATCAGGCCCGCCGTGAAATTAAATCTTTCTGGTATCCGACATGGCTGGCCCAGCCTGCTGCTCTGGTTCCCGGCAGCCGCCTGATTGACGCCCCCCCCGCCAACATGGGCATGGAGCCCATTCTGGAAGACGTGAAAAACCGCGATCTGGTGGTGCTGCACACCTCCACCCCGTCCTTTGCCAAGGACGTGCAGGTAGCCCAGATGCTCAAGGACGTTAACCCGAACCTGAAGATTGGCATGGTTGGCGCCAAGGTGGCCGTTCAGCCGGAAGAAAGCCTGCTCAAAGGTGCGCCCATCGACTTTGTTGCCCGCAATGAATTTGATTACACGATCAAAGACATTGCCGATGGCATGGACTTCAAGGACGTGGACGGCATTACGTGGCGCAACAAGGATGGCGAAATTATTGCCAACCGCGACCGCGCCATGATCGAAGACATGGACGCCCTGCCCTTCGTGACCGAAGTGTACAAGCGTGACCTGCGGATTGAAGATTACTTCATCGGCTACCTCATGCACCCGTACCTCTCCATCTACACGGGCCGTGGCTGCAAATCGCGCTGCACCTTCTGCCTGTGGCCGCAGACCGTGGGTGGCCACCGCTACCGCACCCGCAGCCCGCAGCATGTGGCAGCCGAAATCCGTCTGGCCATGCAGTACTTCCCGCAGGTTAAGGAGTTCTTCTTTGATGATGACACCTTTACCGACGACCTGCCCCGTGCCGAAGCCATTGCGCGCGAACTGGGCAAGCTGGGTGTAACCTGGTCGTGCAACGCCAAGGCCAACGTGCCCTACGACACGCTCAAGGTCCTGCGTGACAACGGCCTGCGCCTGCTGCTGGTCGGCTACGAAAGCGGCAACCAGCAGATCCTGCACAACATCAAAAAAGGCATGCGCGTTGAAGTGGCGCGTGAGTTCACCAAGAACTGCCACGAACTGGGGATCAAGATCCACGGCACCTTCATTCTGGGTCTGCCGGGCGAAACGAAGGAAACCATTCAGGAAACCATTCGCTTCGCGCAGGAAATCAACCCGCACACGCTGCAGGTTTCCCTTGCCGCACCGTACCCCGGCACGGCCCTGTTCAAGGAAGCCACGGAAAACGGCTGGCTGGACGAAAGCAACGCCGAACTGCTCGACGACAACGGCGTGCAGATTGCACCGCTGCACTACCCCCACCTGTCGCACACCGAAATCTTCAACAGCGTGGAAGAGTTCTACAAGAAGTTCTACTTCCGCGCTCCCAAGATTGCCTCCATCGTGGGTGAAATGGTGCGTTCGCCCCAGATGATGAAGCGTCGCCTGCGCGAAGGTGTGGAGTTCTTCCAGTTCCTTAAAGGCCGCAAGGCTGCCTGATCTGGCATAACTCATGGCACTGGGTGGGGAATGGCGCATAAGTCCCCCACCCAGAACAGCCATGACAGCCCCCACCTGCCAGTGTTAGACACAGGCAAAGGTTACAAAGGGCTGCCAGAACCATGAAACGCGCCATTATTTCCGCCGATGATTTCGGCATGTCGGTTGAAGTGAACGAGGCCATTGAACAGGCCCACATCAACGGCGTTCTCTCAACTGCCAGTCTTATGGTGTCCGGCCCTGCTGCACAGGATGCCGTGGAACGGGCCAAACGCCTGCCCTCCCTTAATGTTGGCCTGCATCTGGTGGTTATTGAAGGACCATCGGTTCTGCCCCACAGCCGCCTGCCGCTGATTACGCGCGATAATGGCTGGTTCTCCTCCTCCCAGCTCGGGCTTGGAGTGGACTACTTCTTCCGCCCCGAAGGACGGCGGGAACTGGAGGCGGAAATTACCGCCCAGTTTGAAGCCTTCAGCCGCACGGGCCTGCCGCTGGACCACGCCAACGCCCACAAGCACATGCACCTGCACCCCACCGTAGGCAAAATGATGATTGGCATAGGCAAAGGCTACGGGCTGAATGCCGTGCGGGTACCTCTGGAGCCACCCCGCCCCCTGTATGCCGCAGGCACCTATACCGACACGTTGGGCGATGCCGCCCTGCGCCGCTGGACCGCCCTGCTGCGCCATCAGGCCCATGCTGCTGGCATGGCCACGAATGACTGGTGCTTTGGCCTGGCCTGGAGCGGGCACATGACCACCGAGCGCATGGCCGCTCTGGCAGCCCACCTGCCTGATGGTGTGTCCGAGATCTATTTCCACCCCGCCACCCACAAGAACACCATGCTCGCAGAGCTGATGCCCACATACGAGCATGAAGCCGAGTTCAAGGCACTCTGCTCTCCGGGCTTTCGCAAGGGGCTGGAGCAGGCGGGGGCACAGCTTTGCGGCTGGCAGGACATCGCCCGTGGAGCATAGCTGCTGCGCGTATGTTGCAAATTTATCGTTATAACAAAAATTTGCACTCCGTTTTTACTAAAAAACCTATTTTGTTTGGTTTTGGGTAATAATGTTTCAAAACCGCCCTTGACCGGACATTTCCGTTCATGCTCCTGATGGCAGACCGACAACAACAAAAACAATAACGGTCTGTCACATGGTCGCACATTCTGCCCGGCGGAATATCCGCCTCCGCTCTTATGCCGCCCAGCCTCGCGCGCTGTGGCATTACGCCCATGCCCTGCCGGTTCATGGGGTTGTACGCACGGCCTGAACAGCAGGCCCAGCAGCACGCTCCCTTAAACAAACCCCTGCACGCATAAGACAACTCCCTCCAGCAAGAGCGAGAGGAAGCGGAATAACAATGCCAAAAACACACCGCACCCAGCGCCCCGGCACCCCCGAACACGGGCCAAAACACACCCGCACAACCGCCGCCTGCGCCATTGCGCTGGCCTATGTGTGGCATGCGCCTTTTGGTTCTGGCGTGGCACAGGCCCAGACCACCCATGCCTCCGCCCTTACGGCCCAGCCAAGTGTGGCGCCTATTTCCGACACCATCATCAACCCCGGCAGCAAGGTCCATGCCCTGCCTGCGCAGTCCCTGCGCCCGCTGGATGCGGAAACCATTGGCCCGGACCTGAGCGCCATCCGCCGTCCGCCCAACACGCCCATTCCGCCAAGCGGGGTGCCCATTCTGCCGTCCCCCGGTCTGGCACCTTTGAGCGTGATGCCGATCATGCCATCGGAAACACCCCACTCGCTGCACCAGATCGAACTGGACTCCCTGATCAATGGGGAAGGCCCCTCCGCCCTGCTGCCAGCAAGCTGGGACGCCCAGCGTGATTACGACCTGCCAGACCCTTACTACGTGCCCACAGCCGGTACGGGGCACCTGATTCCGCAGCTGATGCCCTTCCGCGACCGGCTGAGGGACAAGGGGTTTTCGTTCTCCTTCTCCTACAAGGGGGAAGCCATGGGGCTGGCATCTGGCGGGTTACCGGGCCAGAAAGGCATCAGCTACGTGCATGAGCTGACCTTGCAGACCACGTTTGATCTGGGCCGCATGAACTCGGCACTTAACGGCTGGTCCGTGCATGGGCTGGTTATGGAACGTGCAGGCCGTGCCGCGCAGAACGTACGCGCAGGCGAATACTATGTGGCCTTGCAGGAAGTGTACACGCTCTCGGGCAACGTCGCGGCGCATCTGGTGGACATGTACGCCGAGAAAAAGATGCTCAACAACAAGCTGGACATCATTTTCGGCCGTATGTCGCTCACCCATGTGTTCGCGACATCCCCGCTGCTGTGCTCCTTCATGGTCACCTGCTCGGCCCCTGTGGCCATCAAGCAGCTACCGGGCATGAGCGTGTACCCAAAAGCCACATGGGGTGCGCGCGCACGCTTCCGCCCCACGCGGGATACGGCCATACAGGTTGGCGCTTACTCCGTAAGCACCTTGAGCGAGAACCCCTCGGGCTGGGCATGGGGGTCCGAGAACGCAACGGGCCTGTCCCTGCCGATCGAGTTCACCTGGGCACCGTTCCTGACCCGCAACCGCCTGCCCGGCCACTACGTGCTGGGATATGAGCATGACACCACCCGGTATGCGGACAAGATTGGCTCGGTCCTGCCCAAGCGCATTGCCGACACCCTGCCCGGCACACGCTCCGCCCCCTCCGATGCCATGTGGCTGGAGGCAGACCAGATGATCTACCGCCTTGGCGGGCGTAACCAGATGGCCGGTGGCTACCTGATGGCAGGTTACGTGCATGCCACCCCGCACGTGGTCAACATATCGGATCAGGCTTATGGCGGCCTGTCGTTTGTGGGGCTGATCCCCACCCGCCTGACAGACCGTTTTGGTGTGCTGTATTCATGGTACAAGGTCAGCCGCCGCCGCCGGGAGAGCGAAATTCTGGCCGTGGATGGCGGGTACTCACTGGGATCGACCATTCGCGGAATCCAGAATGATTCCGAACTGGTCGAAGCGTATTACGGGATTGACGCCACACATGGCGTGCTGGTCCAGCCTGAGTTCCAGTATCTGATCCACCCGGGCGAAACACACCACATCCCCAATGCGGCCCTGATTGGGCTCAAGGTTATTGCCAACCTGTAAAAACCACCCCCTGCCGGTGCGCCCACTGCACCGGCAGGCACGCATAAAACAGCACAAAGGCCGCCCGCCCCTGTGGCAGGCTCTAGGCATGGCGCGGTACGTCTGCTAGTCAGCAAGGCGAACGTTTAACCCGTACGCGACTGGCCTTGCTGCATCTGGCATGACTGACACGCCCGACAAAACCCAATCTTCCGGACAGACCCTTTCCGCCAGAGCGGAGGCGGCCCGCGCCGAGCGGCTTGCCCGCCAGGCCGCGGCACTGCGCGCCAACCTGCGCCGCCGCAAGGATCAGGCCCGGACCAGACAGGACCATAACACGGCGGAGGAGCCATCCCCCGCCACCACACAGCCCCCCGGTAATGGAGAGAGCAAGACATGCCCGTGATGCCCGATACATGGATCCGCCAGATGGCGCACGATCACGGCATGATCGAACCGTTTGTGGAAAGCCAGAAGCGCGAAGGCGTTATTTCCTACGGTCTGTCCTCCTACGGGTATGATGCCCGCGTGGCCGATGATTTCCGTATTTTTACGGATGTGAACAACGCCATTGTGGACCCCAAGAACTTCAGCCCCGAAGGTTTTGTGTCCCGCAAGGCGGATGAATGCATTATTCCGCCCAACAGCTTTGTGCTGGCCCATACCATTGAATACTTCCGTATTCCGCGGGATGTGCTGGTGGTCTGCCTTGGCAAGTCCACCTACGCGCGATGCGGCATTATTGTAAACGTGACCCCGCTTGAACCGGAATGGGAAGGGCAGGTCACGATCGAGATCAGCAACACCACCCCCCTGCCCGCGCGCATTTACGCCAATGAGGGGATCTGCCAGTTCCTGTTCTTCAAGGGCGATTCCCCGTGCGAGACCAGCTACGCGGACCGTGCGGGCAAATATATGGGCCAGCGTGGCGTTGCCACGCCCCGGATGTAAAAACCATGGATCATTTTGTTATCCGCGGCGGCCGCCCCCTGCACGGCGAAATTACCATTGGCGGGGCCAAGAATGCGGGCCTCAAGCTGCTGGTGGCGGGGCTGCTGACCTCCGAACGGCTGGTGCTGTCCAACGTCCCCCATATTGCCGACATTGCCACCATGCGCGCCCTGCTGGAGCAGCACGGGCTGGAAGTGCATGATGTTACGGGCGATGGCTCCACCCTGTCGGTCGGGGGGGATATTACCAATACCGAAGCCCCGTATGACATTGTTTCCAAAATGCGGGCCTCCATTCTGGTGCTTGGCCCGCTACTGGCCCGCTGCCGGGAGGCGCGCGTGTCCCTCCCCGGTGGGTGCGCCATTGGCACCCGCCCGGTGGACCTCCACCTTAAAGGGCTGGAAACACTGGGCGCGGAAATTACGCTGGAAAACGGCTATATTAACGCCCGCGCTCCCAAGGGGCTTGTTGGCGACCGCATTATTCTGCCTTTTGCCTCGGTCGGGGCGACTGAAAACCTGATGATGGCGGCAACGCTTGCGCAGGGCAAAACCGAAATCATTAACGCCGCGCGTGAGCCGGAAATGGTGGATCTGGCCAACTGCCTGAACGCCATGGGCGCCCGCATTACGGGTGCGGGCAGTTCCGCCATTTTAATTGATGGCGTGGAAGCCCTGCACGGTGCCGAACACCGCATTATGCCCGACCGTATTGAATGCGGGACCTATGCCTGTGCCGCCGCCATTACAGGTGGGGACCTGCGGCTGGTAGGCGGGCAGATGGACCATCTGGGCGCTGTTGTGCGTGCACTGGAAGAATGCGGAACCGAAGTCACGCAGGATGGGGACACCATGCGCGTGCGCCGCACCGGAGCGCTGCGCGGGATCGACATCATGACCGAGCCTTACCCCGGATTCCCGACCGATATGCAGGCCCAGTTCATGGCCCTGCTCTCGGTTGCCGAGGGGGCCTCCATGATTACCGAGACCATTTTTGAAAACCGGTTCATGCATGTGCCCGAGCTCAACCGCATGGGTGCGCGCATTAACGTCCACGGTTCTTCCGCTATTATCCGTGGGGTGCATAGCCTGTCTGGCGCACCGGTTATGGCGACCGACCTGCGGGCCTCGTTCTCGCTCATTCTCGCAGGGCTCGCCGCCCATGGAGAGACCATTCTGAGCCGCGTGTACCACCTTGACCGGGGGTATGAGGCGGTGGAGCGCAAACTGGCCAAATGTGGCGCACTGATCGAGCGCGTGCGGGACTGAACGCCCGTTAGCCCTCGACCCGAGCGCAAAAAAGCCGGAGCAGCGTAAACTGCTCCGGCTTTTTTTATGCGTATCCCACCTTCAGGCGGGATGGGGGGACAAGGCTCAGTCTTCCCACCACACGCTCAGAGTACGCACGCCCTGCGCACCGCGGATCAGCACACCCTGAATATCCGCCGTGGCGGATGGCCCGCTCATGAGCACACCATAATTGGCGGTGTGGAACTCGGGGCGGTCCATATAAGCCGTATGCATGTTGGCAGTCAGGTTTTTGGCCGACAGGATCACCACAATATGCTGGGTCAGGTGGGCGGCGGAGTTCAGGTCCTGCAACTGGGCTTCGCTCAGGTAGATCGAACCCATTTCCGCAATGCCGAAGGGGGAGCGCACAACCAGCACATCCACCGAGGCCGCCTGCTGGGGTGTGCCCAGCTCTTCTATGCGGATCGTACCTTCAAAATCCGGCACGGCGGAGCAGATAACCTTGGAATCGGGGAAGCGGCGGGCAATGGCGGTGGCCAGTGTGTCCCCCTCCTGCCGTTCCAGCACCTGCCCACCCAGAATCTGGAGGCTGTTTTCAAACCGGGCCTGCCCGTTATCCATATCCCCCAGACGTGCAACGGGGGGGAGCGGGTGGGCCTTGGGGTCTGGCCTGTTATCGCGCAGGCGGGTCAGAATGGCATCGCGCGAGGTGCTCATGCGCTTTCCCCTTCCTTCTTTTTGGTTTTCAGGCGGTTCTGCTTGTACCAGCTATGGAAGGTCTGCTTGACCGGATGCGGCAGTTCGCGGTGCTTGCCCCACGGGTTAAGCCAGTTATACAGCACAAAGCGCGGCATGGTGCTGAGCGCGACCTCGGTCCCGTTAATGGCGGCACGGTACAGGGTGGGCTGCCCCATAAGCTTGCCCGCCATGTGCATGACCTCACGCTTTACAAACGGCAGTTCGTGGTGTTCGGCCAGAACACGCCGCCATTTGTAGAGCTGTTCGTGAATGTTGATCTTGACCGGGCACACATTGGTGCAGCTCCCGTTCATGGTCGAGGCAAAAGGCAGCGTGCTGTATTTGCGCTCGTTAAAGGTGGGGTCAATAATCGCGCCAATGGGGCCGGAATACACCGCACCATAAGACAGACCACCCGAACGGCGATAAACCGGGCAGGTATTCATACATGCGCCACAGCGGATACATTTGAGCGAGGTCCAGAAGTCCTCCATGCCCAAACGGTGCGAACGCCCGTTATCCACCAGCACCACATGCATCTCGCTCCCTTTTTGCGGGCCACGGAAATGCGTTGTGTACTGCGTAATGGGCGAACCAAGGGCCGAGCGTGAAAGCAGGCGGATAAACACACCCATATCCGCCATACGCGGCACCAGCCGTTCGATCCCGATCGTGGCAATGTGCAGGCCGGGTACAGTCGCGCTCAGGTCGGCATTGCCTTCGTTGGTGCAGACCACAAAGGAGCCTGTTTCGGCCACCACAAAGTTGCCACCCGTCATGCCCGCATCGGCAGACAGAATAACCGGGCGGGCAGCCAGCCGCTGCTGCCATGCAAGGGACTGCGCGCTGTTGTCGTTGGGGTCCGTGTGATAGTGCTCGGCAAAAATCTTGGCGACATCGGGGATCAGCTTATGCACGGCTGGCACCACAATGTGACTGGGCATCTGGTTATCCAACTGCTGGATGCGCTCCCCAAGGTCAGTTTCCGTCACCACAACGCCGCGTGGTTCCAGATACTCGCGCATGCAGCATTCTTCGGTCACCATGGATTTGCTCTTGATGAGCGATTTGGCGCCGTGCTTTTCCAGAATTTCGCCAACAATGCGGTTATGTTCCGCGCCATCGGCTGCCCAATGCACATGAATACCGTTCTTTTTGGCGTTGGCCTCAAACTGTTCGAGGTATTCAGGCAGGTTGGCCAGCGTGTGCTCCTTGATGGCGGATGCACGTGCGCGCAGTTCCTGCCATTCGGGCAGAATGTGCATCTGCCCGTCACGCTTTTGCCGCAGGTCCCACAGCCGTTCGTCATGGAAATCCATGTGGGCGGTATCTTCGATAAACGCTTCCGCCGCCTTGGCGTGGTTGACAGGTTTGACTTTCATTCCCGCGCTCCATTCAGAATTTCAGCAATATGAATGAAGCGGATGGGAACACCGGCCCGCTCCGCACACCCTTGCTGGTGCATCATGCAGGACGTATCGGCCGAGACAATATACTCAGCCCCTGCCTGATGGTGGTCCCGCACCTTGTCCGTGCCCATTTTGGCCGAAACAGCCTCCTCCGTAACCGAGAAGGTGCCACCAAAACCGCAGCATTCATCAGGCCGTTTGGGTGTAGCAAAGGAAATACCCTTGACCTTGCCCAGCAGGTCCATGGGTTTGGAAAAGAACGGCTCACCCAGTTCGGACATGCTGGCCGTGCGCAGGGCGCGCAGGGTGCCGCAGCTGTTGTGCAGCCCCACCTTGTGCGGGAACTCCGCCCAGGGGAAGTCCTGCACCTTGAGCACATCGTGCAAAAACTCGACCAGTTCAAACGTGTTTTCACGCACATGGCGTACGTCATCGGTCTGCTCGATGGCGTCAAAATTATCGCGCACATGGTGCGTACAGCTGCCAGACGGCATGACAATGGCATCATACTTGGCAAAGTTTTTAACAAACAGTGCCTCTGCCGCAGCCGCATCCTTGTTGCAGCCCGAATTGGCCATGGGCTGGCCACAGCAGGTCTGGTTCATTGGGTATTCCACGTCCTGCCCCAGCTTTTCCAGCAGTTCCAGTGTGGCAATCCCCGCGTTTGGATAAAACGCGTCTATATAACAGGGAATAAACAACCCGATTTTCATACGCACCCCCGGTAAAGAAGCGAGCCTCCTCAGCTCGCTGCAATCACAATTTCCACTAACGATGGGCCATCAGTCGCCAAGGCGGCCTCCAATGCGGGGGCAATATCTACCGCCCGTGTCACTTTGGTGGAGGGCACCCCCATGGAACGGGCGAGCGCCTGATAGTCTATGCTCGGGTTAACAATGTCCATGGCCGGATATGTGCCCTCCCGCGCGGAAATATAATCTTTCTGCTGCCGCATGAAGTTCTTGAGCACGTTGTACTCCTGATTATTCATGACCACAAAAGTAACGGGCAGCTTTTCATGTGCCGCGGTCCACAATGCCTGTGGCGAATACAGGGCCGCCCCATCCCCCACAAGGGAGACCACACGCTCGCGCCCAAGGCCGAGTGAGGCCCCAACCGCTGCGGGCATGCCCCAGCCCAGCGCACCGCCACGCAGGAATGAATACTGCGCAGACCACGCACTTTCCAAAAACAGACGCACATCGGAGGATGTGGCTATGGCCTCATCCACAATGGCAATATCCGGCCCCACGGCGCGCACCACTTCCCACGCGGCAACGCTGGGGTGGATGACCGCATCGCTACGGTGGGCCTGCATGGCCTGTCTGGCCTGCGCCTTATGCTGCATGCGCTGGGCGGCCACACGCTCGCCCGCCGCGTGGTAGGCCGCGGCTCTGCCCTGTGTGAGCACCTGCAACTCCGGCAGCAGGGCCTGAAGCGACGCCCGCACATCCCCCACGACCGAAAGCGGGGTCCAGAACGTGCGCCCAAGGTCCCTTACATCGGACGACATCTGATACACCGCACAACTTGGCGGCAGGGCCGGGCCTTCGGTGTAGAGAATGGTAATGAGCGATTTGCCACCAAGGGCAAAAATGGCGTCATACGCGCCCAGTGTCTGCGCAATGGCGGTTGCCTGTGTGGGCAGGTTGCCGCACCACAACGGGTGTGCTGTGGCAAAGGGAATGCGCGACGGCCAGGAAGACCCATAAACCGGCGCACCCAGGCACTGGGCCACGGCGGCGACCTCGGCTGCCGCATCGGAGCCGTACACCTCGTCCCCCGCAATAATGGCCAGCCGCCCCGGTGCTATGCCCGCCAGTGCACGGGCCAGCTCGGGCAGGCCACCGGCCACAGCCTGCCGGTTGATCAGCGATGGCGCACCAATATCCACCGCACTCAGCTCCTCCATGACGTCCATGGGGAGCGAGAGGAACACAGGCCCGGCGGGGGCTGCCGTGGAATCATGGAAGGCACGGCGCAACAACACGGGCAACTGGTCCGCATGGGCGACTTCCTGCGCCCATTTAACGGCGGGGCGGGCAATCTGCACCAGATCCCCGAACAGTAGCGGGTCGGAAATGGTATGGCGCGAATCCTGCTGCCCCGCAGTCACCACCAACGGCGTTTGCGAGACACTGGCGTTTAGCAGGTTCCCCAGCCCATGCCCCAGCCCGCCCGCCGTATGCAGGTTTAAAAAACCCGGCTTGCGGGCGGCCTGCGCATAGCCATCGGCCATGGCCACAACGCTGGCCTCCTGCAGACCCAGTACGTAATGCACGTCGGGTATTTCCAGCAGCGCATCTATCAGCGGGAGTTCGGTGGTGCCGGGGTTGCCAAAAATGTAATCAACCCCCTCGCTCCGCAACACCTCCAGCAATACGGCAGCCCCACGGCGCAGTTGCCCTCCGGCTGTATCCACCCCTGTTATGCCTGACATGCCTTATGCTCCCCTGCGCTGTTGCGCGCCTTGCACCTGTGTCCGCCGTTATCTAACCCGCTACGGGCCACACCGTGTGCGGCGCGGCCCTGTGCTGGCTACTCCGCCGCCAGCTTCTGCCCTTTAAGGGCTGCGGGTTCCGGCCCGCCAGTGGCCCAGTCCAGCAGTTCCACCGTGTGCACAAACGGCAGCCCGGCCTCCCCTGCAAGCTGGGTCATACACCCGATGTTGCCGCTGGCGGCAATCTGGGCATGTACGGAGCGGATGTTGCGCAGCTTGCGCTCCTTCAGCTCATTGGCGATGTCTGGCTGGAGCAGGTTGTAGGTGCCAGCAGACCCACAGCACAGGTAGCCTTCGGGCACATCCAGCACGGTAAAGCCTGCCTCACGCAGCAGGTCCTTGGGTTGGTTCACAATCCGCTGGCCGTGCTGCATGGAACACGCGGAATGGTACACCACCCGCAGCCCAGTGGGGGTGGCAGGTTTTTCCAGCCCGATCTCGACCATAAACTCGGTAATGTCCCGCGCCATGGCGGACACGCGCGCGGCCTTGTCCGCCCATTCCGGGTCCAGCCTGAGTGCGTGGCCATAGGCCTTGATGGATGTGCCACAGCCGGATGTGTTGATGACAATGGCATCCAGCCCGTCCGGGCCATCGGCCTCACGCAGCCAGGCGTCAATATTGGCCTTGACCAGTGGCAGGGCCTGCGCCTCGTCCCCCATATGTTCGGCAGGGGCACCACAGCAGCCTGAACCTGCTGCGACCACCACCTCTACCCCATGGCGCTGGAGCAGGCGGATTGTGGCTTCGTTAATGGCTGTGTCCAGCACGGTCTGCACGCAGCCGTTAAGCAGCGCCACACGCTTGTGCGGTTTGACCGCCTTGCCTGCCTGCGGCGCGGGTAAAAATGTTTGCGGCCGGTCCACCGGGCTGGGAGCGGGCAACGGGTTGGTTGGCACCATATCCAGCATGGCACGCAGGGTGCCCGAGAACAGACCCCGGAAGGGCCTGCCCAGACGCCCGCCAAAAATGGCAAGGCGGAACAGGCGGGCATTGGGAATAAGCCGGACCAGCAGTTCGCGCACGGCACGCTGGAAGAGCGGGCGTTTGTAATGCTCCTCCACATATTCGCGGCCATGGGCGATCAGTTTGGAGTATTCCACGCCTGACGGGCAAATGGCCTCACACGCAAGGCAGGTCAGGCAGCGGTCCAGATGTTCGACCGTTTTGGCATCAGGCACGCCACCTTTTTCGTACATGTCCTTCATAAGGAAAATACGGCCGCGCGGGCTGTCGTTTTCCTCATGCTTGACGGCGTATGTGGGGCAGCGCGAGAGGCACACGCCACAATGGACGCAGTTGCCAATAATGTCCTTGGCCAACTGCACGTTCGGGTCCGCATCCAGCGCGGCCTGGGGAATATGGCTGAGCATTGGGGCGTCTCCTATGCCTGAACGGTCATGCGGCCGGGGTTGAGAATACCTGCCGGGTCAAAGGCTGTGCGGGTGCGCGCGGCCAGCGCTGCAACCCCTGCACTGACGGGCGGGAACGCACCAAACTGGGCACGCACCGCATCGGGCGCACGCAGCAGGGTTGCGCGCGCGCCTGCTTTTTCCGCCATTTTACGGTAACGCAGGGTATCCACCTCGGGCTGCACGCCGCGCATGGTGGAGAACACCACACCGCCGGCCCAGTCCACAAAAAAGCGGTTGATGCAGCCTGCACTGCGCGCCTGCTCCACAAAGGCGGGCATGGTTGTGGCGGGCAGGTTAACACGCCACACCAGTTCGTCCGGTTTGGCATTCAGGCAGTCCAGTTCACGCACACCGGCCCACAGGGCGCGGCTCTGCTCCTGCTCCAGCACCACCATGCCACCACGGGTGGCCAGCATGCCATTGAGCACCTGCTGGTTGCCCGCAACGCCGGGGACCGTGCCTTCCACACGCACCAGCAGCTCGCACACCCCTGCGGCATTGACCCTGCGGGCCAGCCCGCCAAGCCCCAGCGGAAGGGCGCGCATTCTGGCAAACAGGGCTACGTCCTCCTCCAGTGCGGCGGCGGGCAGCACCAGAGTTACCTCCGCCCGTGGGGCGGGCAGCACCTTGAGTGTAACGGTTGTGAGTGCTGCCAGCGTACCGTTGGCCCCTGTCACCAGTTTGCTGATGTCGTAGCCGGTCACGTTCTTCATGGTCCGGCCGCCAGCCTTGAACACATCGCCCTGACCGTTCACGCCTTCCACGCCCAGAACGAAGTCCCTTGCAGCCCCGGTCAGAATCCGGCGCGGGCCAGACAGGGCGGTGGAAACCGCCCCACCCAGTGTGCTGCGCGCGCCACTGGTACCGTACAGCCCGGCATAACGTGGGGGTTCAAACGGCAGGTATTGCCCTTTTTGCGCCAGAACCTGCTCGACCTCATCCAGCGTGGCGCCAACACCTGCGCGAATCACCAGATCATCAGGGTCATAAAAATCTATCTGGTCCAGCCCGCCCAGTTCCAGCACGCGGGTAGCGGCAACCGGGTTACCCAGCCCGGCACGGGTGCCATTACCCCGCACCACCAGAGGCTCGCTCCGGCTGGCCGCGTCCATAAGAATATCTGCAACGTCCTGTGTTGTGGCAGGACGCATGGATGCAGTGGTTTGTGTGTCTGTCATGCTTGCAATGCCCTACCAGAATCAGAAACGCGGAATATCCGCAAAACGCAGATTGCCGTTATGCACATGCATCCGCCCGAATTCCGCACAGCGGCACAGGGTGGGGAACATCTTGCCCGGGTTCAGCAGGTCCTTGGGGTCAAACGCACATTTGACCATCTGCTGCTGCTGCAAATCCACTTCGGTAAACTGGTGGGTCATGAGGTCACGTTTTTCAACGCCAATACCGTGTTCGCCGCTGAGCACCCCGCCCGCATCCACGCAGGCGATCAGCACATCGGCCCCGAACTCCTCGGCTTTTTCCAGATCGCCCGGTTTGGCGGCATCATACATGATGATGGGGTGCAGGTTGCCATCCCCCGCATGGAAGCAGTTGGCGTAATCCAGCCCGTATTTTTTGGACATGTCCGCCATCTTGTTCAGCACCTCGGGCAGCTTGTTGCGCGGGATGGTGCCGTCCGTGCAGTAATAATCCGGACAGAGCTTGCCAATGGCGGAAAATGCCAGCTTGCGGCTGCTCCATATGCGCTGGCGTTCTTCCTCCGTGGTGCTGACCTTGAGCTCAATAGCCCCCTGTCCACGCGCCACATCGCTGACCACACCAACCAGTGCGTCCACCTCAACCGCCGTGCCATCAAGCTCGCACAGCAGGAGTGCGGCCGTGCGGTCATCAAACTTTTCCTTGATCAGGACGGAAACCGCATCAAGCACCTTGCGGTCCATGAACTCCAGACCCGCAGGAATAATACCCACGCCAATAATGGCGCCCACACATTCGCACGCTTCCTCCACCGACGCGAAGCTCATGGAAATAACGCGTGCAACTTCGGGCACGGGCTCCAGCCGCACGGCAATTTCGGTCACCACCGCCAACAGCCCTTCAGAGCCGGTCAGCACCCCCATAAGGTCCAGCTCACCCTCGGCCGCGCCAAGGTAGGCCCCGCCCAGTTCCACCATTTCGCCGGTCATCAGCACGGCCTGAATGCCCAGAATATGGTTAGCGGTCACACCGTATTTAAGGCAGTGCACGCCCCCGGCATTTTCCGCCACATTGCCACCAATGGTGGAGATCAACTGGCTGGACGGGTCAGGCATGTAGCACAGGCCAAGATGGCTGACGGCCTCGGTAATTTTAATATTGGGAACACCCGGCTGCACGCGGGCTACGCGGTTGTGTTCATCCACCGCCAGCACGTTGCACAGGCGGGACGTAACCAGCAGCACGCCATCTTCCAGCGGCAGGGCACCACCCGAGAGCGATGTGCCAGAACCACGGGGGACAATCTTGACGCCTTTTTCGTTGCAGAAACGCAGAACAGCCTGCACTTCCTGCGCAGACCCCGGCAGCACGACCAGCAGCGGCATGGCCATATAGGCGGTAATGCCATCGCACTGGTAAGGCCTACGCTGTGCATCGTCGGAAATAACCCAGTCTTTTCCCACAATCTGGCGCAGACCCTGCGCCAGTGCATCACGCTGGCTTATAATGGTCTGGTTGGGTTCGGGCATCTGCATTCTTGTTCTCTTTCATACTGCGTTGCCGCGTCATGGAAGAAAAAAGGCAGTCTGCCTGCCTCCTTTGCTCCGTCCGTCAGTGGCGCCGTGCTGTGGTGTTATAACAACATTATCGCGCTAATGAAACGGATGGAGCGGATGACAGCAATAGAACCTGTTCTGCGTCAAGCGCAGCGCTATGTTCAGGCTGCTGCCGTGGTTTCCCCCAGCTGTGCCAGAGGCTGCATGAGCAGGTGGTTGTGCGAGTAGTCAACCGGCACGGCAATAACCACCGGACCTTCCACATCCATGGCCTCGCGCAGGGCCTGCCGCACGCCATCTTCCGTTGTGGCCGTAATGCCTTTTGCCCCGCAGGCTTCTGCATATTTTGCAAAATCGATCGGGCCAAAATGCACGCCGGATCCACGACCGTACTTCTTCTGCTCCTGAATTTCGACCATGTTGTAAGCCTGATCAATCCAGACCATATGGATCAGATTGCACTTCAGGCGCACGGCTGTTTCCAGCTCCATGCTCGACATCATGAATCCGCCATCGCCAGAAATTGAAACAACTTTTTGCGATGGATTAACAAGGCTGGCCGCAATCCCCCACGGCAGGCCCACACCCATGGTTTGCTGGCCGTTGCTGATAAGCACCTGACGCGCCCGGAAGGAGAGCAGGTAACGCGCCAGCCAGATATGGAATGTTCCCATATCCAGGCACAGGGTCATGTCCGGGGTTACAAACTGTTCCAGCTCACGCACGATCTGGAGCGGGTGCACGGCGGAGTTACTGCTGCTACGTGCCGTAAGCAGCGCAGTGCTGCGGGCTTTTTTATACCCTTCCAGCACCGCTTCCAGCTCCGGCGCGCGGGCAAGGCCACCGGCTTTGCCGCCCAGCCCTTCAAGGGTCAGGGCAATGTCCCCGATCAGTTCAATGGCGGGCACAAAGGCATTGTCGAGTTCAGCCGCCACAATATCAACATTGATAATCTGGCGGGCGTCATTCACGTTCCACAGCCACGGGTCATATTCCACCGGGTTGTAGCCCACGGCCACCACCACATCGGCCTCGTGCAGAAGCTGGTCCCCGTGCTGGTTGCGGAACAGACCGATACGCCCGCCAAAGCGGTCCACCAGCTCTTCCGATACGGCACCAGCTGCCTGATACGTCCCCACAACCGGCACGCCTGTCTGTTTGACAAAAGCGCGCACGGCATCTGCCACATCCGGGCGGCTGGCCAGCATGCCCAAAAGCATGACGGGACGCCTGGCTTTTTTAAGCAGCGTTGCGGCCTCGGCCACCACATCCGCCGGAGCGCCCCCCATGCGCGGGGCCAGACGGTCCGCCAGAACCGGGGCATTGGCAGGCATGGACAGCACATCCATGGGCGTGCTGACAAATGCCGCCCCCGGCCGCCCGCTTTCTGCAAAGCGGAAGGCATTGGCCATAACTTCCGAAATGGCGGTGGGGGTGGTCAGTTCCACGCTGTATTTGGTTACGGGGCGGAACAGGCTGACCGTATCCATGGTCTGGTGTGTCAGCTTAAGCCGGTCTGCCAGCTTGACCGCACCACCAATGGCCAGAACGGGGTCCCCTTCCGAATTGGCGGTGGCCAGCCCGGTAATAAAGTTGGAAGCACCGGGGCCAGATGTTGCAATGCACACCCCGGCCTTGCCGGTAATGCGCCCAAGGCCACCGGCAATAAAGGCGGCATTCTGCTCATGCCG
Organism: Acetobacter sp. DsW_54; assembly: GCF_002153575.1. Classification (NCBI taxonomy): domain Bacteria; kingdom Pseudomonadati; phylum Pseudomonadota; class Alphaproteobacteria; order Acetobacterales; family Acetobacteraceae; genus Acetobacter; species Acetobacter sp. DsW_54. The sequence goes on along the minus strand of NZ_JOPD01000005.1, from coordinate 83,225 downwards.
GGTCACAACGGTTTCGATCGAGGAATCAACCAACGCGTCAAACAGCCGGTCCACCTTGGCACCGGGAATACCAAACACATGGGTAATGCCATGCGCTTCCAGATTTTTGACAATAAGCTCCGCACCGCATTGTGCAGTGGTATCTGCCATTTTGGTCATTGTTGTAAAAACCCTCAGGTCAGGCGGGGTTGCGGGGGGAAAAGTCGCGCAACAACCCCGTGCAGTTCAAAAAAACAAACAGGTCAGGCCGGCAAGGTGTCAGCCACCTTCGGCAATGCGAATGGCTTCACTCAGGCTTTCGGGGTTCAGGTTGGCCTGCGCAAACTGCTTTGTGCGCGGCAACTGCACCTGAAGGTCGGAAATTGTGGCAACCTCAAGCATACCCTTAACAATTCTGTATTCGGTCACATGCCCACCGCGCTTATGGTCCTCGGACAGAAAGTGCAGGTGGTAGCCAGCAACATTCACGCCCTGCATGTAAACCGGGCTGCGGAAGCCGATCATGGTTCCGGTAACCGATTCCAAGGTAAAGGTTGGCTGCTTTTTAACCACTTCGAGCATATGCGGGTACGGCTTGCACTGGCAGAACACCGTGCGCGTATCCACCCGCTCGAACAGGCCGGTAAAGCGCACCGCACCAAACAGGTTGGGGTTGCCAAGCAGGTGGTCCACCAGCTCTTCAAAACTTTCCTTGTCCTTGGGCGTGTCGATCATCACGTTTTTTTCGGGTTCGAAATACGTCACGCAGGCAAAGGGAGTTTTGAGCGAACCGGGCACTTCCGCTGCCAGCCCTTCCGCACGGAACTGGCGCACAACGCCGTCCGTTACAATCATTTCCCCGTCAAGGGAGTTAAAGGTGCCAAGGCCGAAGTTGCCGTGCTGGAGCAGTTCATCCAGCGTGGTTTCCCCGTCGTACACCGCGTCCAGCAGGGCAGCCATGGTGGAGGTCTGGTAAAGGCGGTTCACTGGTGGTTTGCCCACAACCCCGTTCCCCAACGCCGCGGACCGCAGATCTATATCCGCTACCGGCTGCTTTACCATGCTCAACACTCCTTCAAACGCTTAACGGCCCATACTCATCTGACGCAGATGTTATAACGGCTTGAAGCAGTCTTCCAATATATCTTGGCGGTGTTATCCATATCGGATATATATGGGTTATGGACATCCGACACCTGCGCTATTTTGTAACCGTGGCCGAACATGGCTCCATTACCCGCGCGGCCGAAGCGCTGGGCATGGAACAGCCCCCCCTGAGCCAGCAGATCCGCCAGCTTGAAAAAAACCTTGGCGTGGTCCTGTTCGAGCGCCTGACGCGCGGCGTCAAACTGACCGACATCGGGGCCGTGCTCCTCCCGCGCGCCAGAACCATTCTGGACCTGCAGGCCCAGTTTCTTTCCACCGCGCAAGGTCTGGCTCGGGGGGAAATGGGGCATATCCGTCTGGGCCTTGCGGGGGCTGTCTCGCTTTTGCCGGTTATCCCGTTCACTATCCGCCGGTTCCGGGAAATGGCGCCCGATGTCACCATTTTTCTGGAGGAGAGCAATACGCCCTCGCTGTGCACCGCGTTGCACGAACCCAGCGTGGACATAGCCATTGTGCGCCCCCCTGTGCCCGACCCCGTGCGACTTTCGGTTTTTCATCTGCTGGATGAACCCACGGTTATTGCCCTGCCGCGTGGGCACAAGCTGGCCGATACCCCCGTGATCAGTCTGGACATGGTGGCACAGGACCCGCTGATTATCTTCCCGCGGGAACTGGGGCCGGGCTTTCATGATGCCATTCTCTCAGCCTATCAGGTGGCCGGGGTAACACCCGTTATGGGGCAGCAGGCCCCGCAGATTGCGGGCACCATTCCGCTAGTGGCCGCAGGGCTTGGGGTTTCGGTTGTGCCGCGCTCACTCAGCCAGATTCATGCCGGGGGGGTCACCTTCCATACCATTAGCGAGCCTGCCCCACGGGCCACACTGGCCGTGGCCATACGTGCGGGCCAGAACATGCCGCTGGTCACCCGCTTTGCCAGCGTGCTGCGCACAGCCTGCCGCAAATGGACAAACCGGCAGCCAGAACAGGATTTTTTTGATCTGGAATAGCAGACCGGGCCAAAATAGCTGCGCCGCCGGGGCTAAAAGGCGTATCCCCTTGCATCGGCCACGGCCCTGAGCACAAAAAACGTGCGGGTCTGGCGCACATGGGGCAGAACGCTCAGCACCTCGGCATGGAAGCGGTCAAAACCTTCCATATCTGCAACACGGATTTTTAAAAAATAGTCAAAATCCCCTGCCACAAGGTAGCAGTCCAGCACTGCTGGCTGGGCAGCCATAGCGGCCTCGAACATGGGAAAACTGTCTGCCGCACGCTCCAGCACAACCCCGACCAGCACCACCATGCCCAGCCCGACCCGGCTGGCATTGACCTTGGCCTGTACGGCGGAAATATACCCTTCATCAAAAAGCCGTTGCACCCGGCGGTGGCAGGTGGCGGGGCTGACCTGCACCTTGTCCGCCAGATCGTTGTTGTGGATGCGCCCGTTATTTTGCAACAGGCGCAAAATCTGCCGGTCCGTCTTGTCCAGACAGTTTTCCATGGAACCCTGCTCTCCAATTACCCAAATATATGAAATTTTGTTATTTGTTTTTCATTAAAAGAGAAATATTCCATCATCAGAGTACTTCTTTTTGAACAAAAACTGTCTGCCCCCTGCCTCTTACCTTTTCATAATCACTTCTGAGTGCACAAGGGCAAAAATGAGCTGCCGCGCCCTGCGCAGCCTTAGAGAAAACAATAAAATTATTTGCCGCGCAGGACGGATTTTGTTTAATTTTATATAAGTTGCAAAAGGACTTACGCACCATCCCAATTTGTTGCACAAAAGCAACGTACACAGACCCGCCAGCCCAAACCGGTTCTGCACCGGAACACCCTGCCGGCCCCGTTCCCGCCACCAGTACGGAGACAGACCACTTTGAGCATGCATGCACCGCCGCCATCCGATGCCACGCCAGGCCAGACAACGGAAGGTTACCGGCAAGGTCTGGGCAAACGACAGATCCAGATGATTTCCGTTGGGGGGGCCATCGGCACTGGTCTTTTTCTGGGTGCAGGCAGCCGGTTGCAGGCTGTGGGGCCATCCCTTGCCATTGTCTATCTGGTTTGCGGCGTGTTCTCCTTCCTCATGCTCCGCGCTCTGGGGGAGCTGGTCATGTACCGCCCCACCAGTGGTAGCTTTGTCTCCTACGCGCAGGAGTTTCTGGGGAGCCGGGCGTCTTATGTTGCGGGCGCGCTCTCGTTCTTCAGCTGGGCCATGACCGGCATTGTCGATATTACGGCCGTTGCACTTTACATGCATTTCTGGGGTGTTTTTGCCGTTGTGCCCCAATGGGTCATGGCGCTTATGGCGCTGGTGGTCATTACCTGCATGAACCTGATTGGCGTCAAATGGTTTGGGGAGATGGAGTTCTGGTTCTCCATCATCAAAATTGCCGCCCTGCTGGCATTTCTGGTTGTGGGCACGGCCATTCTGGGCCTGCGTGTACCCGTGGACGGGCATAGCACCGGCATACAGCTTATTACCGAACATGGCGGGCTGTTCCCGCACGGCATGCTCCCTGCCCTTGTGCTTATTCAGGGCGTTGTGTTCGCCTATTACGGCATAGAGATGATTGGCACCGCCGCAGGGGAATGCAAAAACGCGCGCGAAGTGCTGCCCTCGGCCATTAACAACGTGATCTGGCGGATCATGATCTTTTATGTCGGCACGGTTACCTTGCTGGTTCTGCTGCTGCCCTGGTCGGCCTATCAGGCCGGAGTTAGCCCGTTTGTGACCTTCTTTTCCCGCCTTGGGGTGCCGGGGGTGGATTCGCTCATGAACATAGTGGTGCTGACCGCCGCCCTGTCCAGCCTGAACTCGGGCCTGTATTCCACCGGGCGGGTCCTGCGCGCGCTGGCCCTCAATGGCACGGCTCCACGCTACCTTGCCCATATGAACAAACAGGCCGTACCAGCAGCCGCCATTTTAACAACTGTAGCCATTTATCTGGTGGGGGTGGGGCTGAACTACCTCCTGCCTTCCCAGATTTTTGAGATTGTTCTCAACATGGCTTCTATCGGCATTGTCAGCACATGGTGCTTTATTGTGCTCTGCCAGATCAAACTGCGGCAGGCCATTCGGGCAGGCCGTATTGCCCCCACGGGCTTTGCCATGCCCGGCGCACCCGTTACCGCGTGGCTGACCATTGCCTTTTTTATCAGCATTCTGGGGCTGATGCTGTTTGACTACCCAACAGGCACCTATTCCATTATGGCCATTCCAGCCCTTGCCGCCCTGCTGTTTGTAGGCTGGAAGGCCGCAAGCCACACACCCCTTAACGTTGTGCCCCAGACCATACCTTCGGCTGAATTAACCGATGATGCCGATTTTACCCCACCCCGTACGGAGTAAACACCGGCACGCTCTTCCCTGCGGCATATGGCCCGCAGGGAGCACGGAATACAAAAAAGGGGAGCCGATCTGGCTCCCCTTTTTTACTGGACCACGCAGCCCACCTAGTAACCCGGCGGGGGTGGATAAGGTACGGGGGCAGGCACCACCGGATATGCCGGGTAAGGTGTTGCCACAGGGTAGGGCGTTGCCGGATAAACACTGCCCGCAATGACATTGGAAATAATGCCCGTTGCCACTGCCGCCAGCAAAAAGCTGCCGCCGTAGCTGATCCAGCGATAACCCGGTGGTGGGGCATACAGGCCACGGTAACCGCGCCAGTTATCTACAAAAATACCGCCGCCATCATACCGGTCTCCCCGCCGCCATGAGCCGCCATGCGGGCCACCGCGTGGGCCTGCACCCCAGCCTGGGCCGCCACCCGGCCCGCCCCGAAAACCACCACCATGGCCACCGCCAGGCCCTCTGCCCGGACCACCCGGGCCACCCGGTCCGCCGTGACCACCACCACCCGGCCCACCTGGGCCGCGCTGGGCGTAAGCCGCAAGCGGTGCTGTGGCAACAAGCAGCCCCATAAGAAGCGCCATTGAACGTTTTGCTTTGAAGATCATGCTGAATCTCCTTCCTTCCACCCCATTGAGCCTACCATGATGTGGCGGAAGTTTGTCGAGATCATAGCCGTTTGGCGTTGGGTTTAATCCGGTCTGCCCGCCCGGTGGTACGGGTGGCCCGCAGCAATGGCCTGCGCGCGGTAAACCTGCTCGACCAGCATAATCCGTACCAGCATATGCGGCCATGTGAGCGTGCCAAAAGACAGGGTGGCATCTGCGCGTTGCAGAACGGAACTATCCAGTCCTTCTGCCCCGCCAATAACAAAGCAGGGTGTGCGCCCAGCGTCCTGCCATGCGGCAAGGCTGGTGGCAAAGGCAACACTGCTATACGTGCGCCCACCTTCATCCAGCGCCACAACATGGCTGTGTGCGGGGCAGGCGGCCAGAATGGCCTGTGCCTCACGCCGTTTGATCTCATCGGGGCTGCCGCGCCCGTCAGGCAGTTCCACAATATCCAGCGCCGGACGCAGGCGCTTGAGATACCGCTCCACCAGCGCACGCTCGGATTTGTCCTTCATGCGCCCTACCGCCACAAGCCTCATACCCGGCACCTGTGGCGGCAGAATCGTATGCCCTGTAAACCAGACATCAGCACTTACAGACGGGTCACGCCGTCTTCGTTGCTTTCATCCAGTTCCGCACCCCACATTTTTTCCAGCCCATAGAGCGCACGCGCTTCGGGCTTGAACAGGTGGACCACAATATCGCCCGTATCCAGCAGAACCCAGTCGGACCCATTAGCCCCTTCAACCAGCACGCGCTTGATACCAATATCACGCAGTTTGCGTTCAATATGCTGGGCCATGGCGGCAATCTGGCGGTCGGCCAGACCGGTTGCGATCACCATTTTATCGGCAAAGGAGGCACGGCCGGCAAGGTTGATCACAACCAGATCTTCCGCCTTGTCATCCTCCAGACTGGCGGTGATCAGCGCAAGGGACTGTTCGAGCAGATCGGGGGCAATGGCCTCACGCTTGGTGCGGGTTTTTGGCCCTGCTGCGGCTGCTTTTTTGCGCACAGAGCCAGGGGCTGCCGCCGCTTTGGGGACTGCGGCTGCACGGGTGGAGGCCGCACGGCCCCCGCGAGCGGTGGCCGTGGACGTGCGGGTGCGTGCGGGCGTCTCGGCGGGTGGCTTGGTGGTTATGACCGTTCTCCTGAAAACTGACTACTCTTTGGGGTGATGGGCTGATCCGTAGTGGCGTCAAACCCGCCCCGCTGACGAATGGCTGTTGCAGATATACTGTTTTGTGCCCCCGGAAGGAAAGCCCAAGCTGGGGGAGAAAGTGTGGCAAGCCGTGCTGCCTGCCGTGCAGGCACACGCCAGCGCGCCAGATACTGCGCCGCCAACCCGCCCAAAGCCCGCACATTCTGCCCCGGACGGGGGAAAACCGCCACAGGTACCTGCCGCACCAGCTGGTGCCAGTGCTTCCAGCGCGGCAATGTTACCAGACCATCCGCCCCCATCAGCCATACAAACCGAACATGGGGGAAGCGGACCTTGAGCCGGGCAAGCGTGTCCACCGTATAACGGGTGCCGAGTCGGGCCTCCAGATCGGTGGCCACAATCCTGCGCCCATCCGCCAGTTGGCGCGCAGTAGCCAGACGGGTGGCAAAAGAGGCCATCTCCCGCCCGGCCTTGAGCGGATTACCCGGAGACACCATAAGCCAGACCTGATCCAGCCTTAGCTCCAGCATGGCCCGCCGGGCTATGGCCTGATGCCATCTGTGCGCAGGGTTGAATGACCCACCCAGAAGCCCCACACGGCCGTGGCGGTTATCCCCCCATGTGGGAATCCGGCACCCTGCGGGCTGCACTCCCCTGCCCGTTATGGCCGCCGTATCTGCTTTTGTAACTGGCATATACCGTTGTGGCCCATGCAGGCCGCGCGCACTGCCCACCCCAAGTATGCGGGGGCGGGTGTACGCCACTGGCCTGTTATGGGCCTGCGCGCTCAGGTACGGACCTGACCGCTACCAAGCACCTCGTAGCGGAAGGTTGTCAGCTGTTCCACGCCAACTGGCCCACGGGCATGGAAGCGCCCTGTGGCAATGCCAATTTCCGCCCCGAACCCGAACTCCCCACCATCGCAGAACTGGGTGGAGGCATTCCACATGACAACCGCACTGCTCACACCGTTCATGAACCGCGCGGCAACGGCTTCGTCCGCCGTAACAATGGCTTCGGTGTGGGAGGATCCAAAGCGGGCAATGTGGTCGAGTGCCTCGTCCACACCATCCACTACGGCTACGTTCAGCACGGCATCCAGCCATTCGGTGGCAAAGTCTTTTTCGGTGCCCGCGGGCAGGTCGGGCATGATCTGCCTTGCGGCTGCATCCGCCTTGAACGTGCAGCCCTGCTCAGCCAGGTCAGACACGATCTGGGGCAGCAGGACCGAAGCAATGGCGGCATCTATCAGCAGGGTTTCGGTTGCGCCGCAAATGCCCACACGGCGCATTTTGGCGTTCAGCACAATCCGGCGGGCCATGGCATGGTCGGCTGCGGAATGGACATAGGTGTGGCACAGCCCTTCCGCATGCGCCAGCACAGGCACGCGGGCCTCACGCTGCACGCGCTCCACCAGCGAGCGGCCACCACGTGGAATAATCAGGTCCACAAGGCCAGCAGCGGTCAGCATGTCCGCCACATGTTTGCGGTCAGCATCCGGGGCGATCAGCACGGCATCTTCCGGCAGGCCCGCATTGCGCAGGCCGGTCTGCATGGCGGCATGAATGGCGCGCGCGCTATGCAGGCTTTCCGACCCGCCACGCAGCAGCACGGCATTGCCGGACTTGATGCACAGCCCGGCCGCATCGGCCCCTACATTGGGGCGGCTTTCGTAAATAACGCCAATAACGCCAACAGCCGTTGCCACCTTGCGGATACGCAGGCCATTGGGGCGGGACCATTCCTCCAGCACCTGCCCTACGGGGTCGGGCAGGTCGGCAATGTCTTCCAGCCCACGGGCCATGGCCTCGACCCGCTCGGGGGTCAGGGTCAGCCGGTCACGGAATGCGTCCTTGGCGGTAGATGCGGCAAGGTCAAGCGCATTGGCCGCCAGAATGGCCGGAGCAGACGCCCGCAATGCGCTGGCCGCAGCCCATAGGGCCTTGTCCCGCTCGGAGGAGGAACTCTGCGCCAGCGTGCGCGCGGCCAGTCTGGCCCTGTGTGCCAGATCGTGCATGGAGCATGGCGATGGCACACCCTGTGCTGGTGCGCGCATATCTGCCGTGGCCACATGCTGCCGACTGTCTTCCTCCGTATTCATGCTGGCGTCCCTTATCTCCATTGTCCGGTTTTCTTTTTATCGTGTGTGGTCCGCCCACCGGGGCGGACCTGATCATGCGCTTTAGAGTGCCGTATCAGACATTAAAGCGGAAGAGCAGAATGTCGCCGTCCTTCACAACGTAGTCACGGCCTTCAATCCGCAGGCGTCCTGCTTCCTTGGCACCTGCTTCCCCATTATATCGAACATAATCGTCAAATGCGATGGTTTCGCAGGCAATAAAGCCACGTTCAAAATCATTGTGAATAACGGCAGCAGCCTGCGGGGCCTTGGTGCCGACCGTAATGGTCCATGCACGTGCCTCCTTGGGGCCTACGGTAAAGTAGGTGCTCAGGCCCAGCAGTTTGTACCCTGCGGCAATCACACGGTCCAGACCGCTATCGCTCAGGCCCAGCCCTTCCAGGAATTCACGGCGTTCCTCGTTTTCGAGCTGGCTCACCTCAGCTTCGATCGCGGCGGAAACAATAACAACCGCTGCCCCTTCGGCTTCGGCCTTGGCCTTCACCTTTTCGGAGAACGCATTGCCGGTGGAGGCCGAGTCTTCATCCACGTTGCACACGTACAGCACGGGCTTGCTGGTCATGAGCTGCAGGCGGCGGACAGTCTCCTCCTCCCCGGCGGGAATGGCGGTGCGCGCAGGGCGGCCATCACGCAGGGCCGCAAGAATGGGCTGCATGATCTCGATCTGGGCCACGGCTTCGCTGTCGCGGTTGCGGGCGCGTTTTTCCAGCGCGGGCAGGCGTTTTTCCAGCGAATCCAGATCAGCCAGCATCAGCTCGGTTTCAATGATCTCCGCATCCCGGACGGGGTCCACGCCCCCTTCCACATGGGTAATATCATCATCCTCAAAGCAGCGCAGGACGTGGATAATGGCGTCCACCTCACGGATATTGGCCAGAAACTGGTTGCCCAGCCCTTCCCCCTTGGAGGCACCGCGCACAAGGCCCGCAATATCCACAAACTCAAGGCTTGTGGGCACTTCACGCTGGGATTTGCCAATAGCCACCAGCTTGTCCAGCCGTGGGTCCGGCACCGCAACGCGGCCCACATTGGGCTCGATCGTGCAGAACGGGTAGTTGGCGGCCTGCGCCGTGGCCGTAGCCGTAAGCGCGTTGAACAGGGTGGACTTGCCCACATTGGGCAGACCAACAATACCGCAGTTAAAACCCATCAGCCCTTGCTCCCTTGTGGCAGTGCAACCTTGGTCATAAACCGGTCGGCATGCCCATCCGCCAGCAGGGGGGCGGCATCGGCCATGCTGGCGAGCATGGGGTCGAGCCAGTCCTGCTGGTCTGTTTGTGTAAAATTACCCAGCACCCAGCCATGCACCCGTTCCTTGGCGCCGGGGTGGCCTATGCCAATACGAACACGCCAGTAATCGGGCGTGCCCAGCATCTTGTCTGTCGAGCGCAGGCCATTATGGCCCGCTGCACCGCCGCCACGCTTGATGCGCAGCCTGCCCGGTTCCAGATCCAGCTCATCATGGAAAAGCGTTATCTGCTCGGGGGCTATTTTGTAAAAGGCCGCAGCTTCCTGCACACTCTCGCCCGAGCGGTTCATGTAGGTCATGGGCAGCAGTGCAAGCACCTTGTGGCCGCCTATGCGCCCCTCGGCTACCTCACCCTTGAAGCGGTTGCGCCATGGCGTAAAGCCGTATCTGGCGGCAATGGCCTCGACCGCCATAAAGCCAACATTGTGCCGGTGCCGGCGCATGGAGGACTCGGGGTTACCCAGTCCGACCCAGAGCAGCATTGCGGATTCTGCCTTGTGTTTATGAACAGAAAGGGGGGCACATGCGCCTGCACGTGCCCCCGCGTTCCATAAGCTTCAGATTGCCTAAACTCCCGATTAGGAAGCGTCAGCACCTTCTGCCGGAGTGGTGTCAACCAGCGGTGCGGCAATGGAGGCAACCACAAAGTTGGCTTCGTGGGAAACAGGCGTTGCACCTGCCGTGCCCTGCACATCGTCCCAACGCACGTTGTCGTTGATGTCGAGCTTGGTCAGGTCAACAGTAAAGAACTCGGGGATGTTCTCTGCTGCCACTTCCACGTCAACCGTGTGACGCACGATGTTGAGCATGCCACCACGCTTGATACCGGGGCACTTGTCTTCACCCACAAAGTGCACGGCCACTTCAACATGCACGCGCGAGCCAGCGGCCAGACGCAGGAAGTCGATGTGAACGGGCGAATCCTTGACCGGGTGGAGCTGCACGTCACGCACCAGAGCGCGTTCGTTCTTGCCGCCTTCGATCTGGATGTCATACACGCGTGAGCGCCAGCCAGAGGTCTGGATTGCCTTGACAACCAGACGCGGGTCGAGCGCGATCAGCGTGGATTCCTGCTTGCCACCGTACACAACGCCGGGCACCAGGCCTTCACGCCTCGTCGCACGCGCTGCCCCCTTACCAGCCTTCGCGCGCGCAGAAGCTTGGATTGTTGTAATTTTGGACACCTTGACTTCTCCTGAAAAACTTGAGCACGCAGGCCTCCAGGGGTGCCTGCGCGGTGGCTGCGGCCTTACAGCAAAACCCCGCCACAGGCAAGGTCCGGCTTGGTCTGTGGCACCTTTATCCCGCCCTGTGCCCCATCTGGCACACCCCAACCCCGGCCGGAGCCTCCGCCATGAACCCGCCTTTTCAGCCCGTCCCCCACCAGCCTGCTGCCCCCACACCCACGCAGCAATTTGGCAGTGACCATGATACGGGCCTGTGCCCCCAGGCGCTGGAAGCCATAAACCGCGCAGCCTCCGCCAGCGCCCCACCTTATGGGGATGACGCATGGACCCGCCTTGGGGCCAAGGCCGTGGCGGACCTGTTTGCCGCCCCGCAGGCCCGCGTGTTTTTTGTGTTCAGCGGTGCGGCGGCCAATGCGCTGGTGCTGGCAACACTCTGCCCGCCCTATTGCAGCATTATTGCCTCCGAAATCGCCCACGCGGACACATCCGAGCGGGGGGCGACGGAGTTTTTCTCCGGTGGGGCAAAGCTGGTCACCCCTCCCACGCAGGATGGCAAGCTGACCCCCGCCGCCATTACGCAGGCCATGCGCCGCGCACGTGGCCCCGGAGCCTCCACCCCGGCAGTCGTGAGCATAAGCCAGCCGACCGAGAACGGCCTACTCTACTCGCTGGACGAAATACGCGCCATTGCCAATGCCTGCCACGACAACGGGTTACGCCTGCACATGGATGGCGCACGCTTTGCCAACGCCGTGGCCGCGCTGGAATGCACCCCCGCCGCCATGACATGGCAATCCGGCGTGGATGCGCTCAGCTTTGGTGGTGCCCGCAACGGCATGGCCATGGGGGATGCGGTGGTGTTTTTTACCCCCCAGCTGGCTCAGGGCTTTGCCGAGCGCGCCATGCAGGCCGGGCAGATGGCCGCCAGAATGCGGCTCCTGTCCGCCCCGTGGCGGGGCATGCTCCAGTCCGGCGCATGGCTGGCCAATGCCCGCCATGCCAATGCCAGCGCGCAGGCTCTGGCACAGGCCATAACGGCGCTGGATGGGGTGGAACTGGCATGGCCCGTGCAGAGCAATGCCGTGTTTGCGCTCATGCCCGAGCATGTAGCCAACACCCTGCGCGCACAGGGGTGGCGATTCCATACCCTGTTCGGGGGTGTTTACCGCTTTGTCTGTGCATGGGACACGCGCGCAGACTCCATTACCGCCCTTGCCGCGGACCTGCGCCGCAGCACACAGGGCTGAATAACGCGTAAAATGCCCCACAAGCGCTAAAACAGGCAGGCTAAGCCTGCACCAGCCTTGACATAACGCCCCTGCCCCTGCTTCCTCCACCCCAATTCTCTATGGCAAAACACGTGCCCGCCCGCAGGCCGGGCCACAATTTGTGGGACAAGACCATGCACCCTTACCGTACCCATAGCTGCTCGGCCCTTCGCGCAAGCGATGCTGGCACCACCGCGCGCCTGTCCGGCTGGGTGCATAGCAAGCGCGACCATGGCGGCCTGCTGTTTATTGACCTGCGGGACGAAACGGGCATGACCCAGATTGTCATCCCCGCCGGGTCGGATGTCATGGCAACAGCTGAACACATCCGGGTGGAAAGCGTGATTACCGTAACCGGTGAAGTGGTCCTGCGCGAAGAAGGTACGCGCAACCCCGACCTTGCCACGGGTGATATTGAAGTGCGCGCAAAAGACTTTGTCGTGCAGTCCCACGCCGCCGTGCTGCCCCTGCAGGTAGCCGGGCAGGAACATTATTCGGACGAGCTGCGCCTGCGCTACCGCTACATCGACCTGCGGCGTGAAAAAGTGCACGCCAACATCCGCCTGCGCTGCGCCGTTATTGCCAGCATGCGCAAGCGCATGACGAACCTGAACTTTGTAGAACTGCAAACCCCTATCCTGACCGCCTCCTCCCCCGAAGGGGCGCGCGACTTTCTGGTGCCCTCACGCAACCACCCCGGCAAGTTCTACGCGCTGCCGCAGGCACCGCAGCAGTTCAAGCAGCTGGCCATGGTGGCGGGGTTTGACCGCTACTTCCAGATTGCTCCGTGCTTCCGCGATGAAGCCTCCCGCGCGGACCGCTCCCCCGGTGAGTTCTACCAGCTTGACTTTGAAATGGCCTTTGCCACGCAGGACGAAATTTTTGCGGTGATGGAAGAGGTCATGAGCGGGCTGTTTACCGAATTCGGTAATGGCCGCACGGTCAGCACCGCGCCGTTCGAGCGTATTCCCTACGCCCGCGCCATGAAGGTTTATGGTTCCGACAAACCCGACCTGCGCAACCCGCTGCTGATTACGGACGTCACGGAAGACTTTGCAGGCTCCGGCTTTGGCCTGTTTGCCCGCATTGCCGCCGATGGTGGTGAAATCCGCGCCATTCCCGCCCCCGGTGCGGGGGACAAACCCCGCTCGTTCTTTGACAAGCTCAATGCCTGGGCGCGTGAGAACGGGGCTGGTGGTCTGGGCTACATCACCTTCAACGCCGAAGGTGGGCAGGGCCCGATTGCCAAGAACCTTGAGGCTGAACGGGCAGAAGCCATTCGCGCCAAACTGGAGCTTAAGGCGGGCGATGCCGTGTTCTTTGCCGCAGGCAAGGGGCATGAGGTAGCCAAGTTCTCCGGCCTTGTGCGCACCCGCATTGCCGAAGAACTGGACCTGATCGAGAAGAACGCCTTCCGCTTCTGCTGGATCACGGACTTCCCCATGTACGAGCTGAATGAGGAAACGGGGCTGGTGGACTTCTCCCACAACCCGTTCTCCATGCCGCAGGGCGGGCTGGAAGCCCTGAACACCAAGGACCCGCTGGATATTCTGGCCTACCAGTATGACATTGTATGCAACGGGATCGAACTCTCCTCCGGTGCGGTGCGTAACCACCTGCCCGACGTGATGGTGCGGGCGTTTGAAATTGCAGGCTACCCCGAAAGCGAGGTGGAAGCCCGCTTTGGCGGCATGCTCAACGCCTTCCGCTACGGAGCGCCCCCGCATGGTGGTTCCGCCCCCGGCGTGGACCGCATTGTGATGCTGCTGGCCGATGAACCAAACATCCGCGAGGTTATTCTGTTCCCGCTCAACCAGCAGGGCGAAGACCTGATGATGGGGGCCCCCGCCCCCGTAGCCCCTGAGCGCATGAAGGAACTTTCCCTCGCGCTCAACCTGCCCAAGCCCAAACCAACGGTTAAAAAAGACTGATAACCGTTTTTTGAGACCACAAACATTCATCCGGCTGGTTGCATGACCACGCCGGATGTTTTTTTGTAGGGGGTATGACCATACGCCCCCCGCGCCACCAGACCACCCTGCTGGCAGTTCTTGCCCCAGCCTGCCTTACCCTTGCCCTGCTGTGCCCGGCTGCACGCGCGGCGGCCCCCACATCCCCCCTTGTGTCACAACAGGCGGTGTATGATCTGGGGCTGGTGGAATCTGCGGGCGGGCAAACGCTCTCTGCTACCGGGCGCATGAGCTACTCCGTGCTCAAGACCTGCCTTGGCTGGTCCTCCCACCAGAGGCTGGACATACAGAGTGTCACCCGCAAGCAGGGCGAGGAGCACCTGCTCTCCGACTATGCGGCGCAGGAAAGTCTGGATGGCCGCCACCTGACCTTTAAAAGCCAGGAAACACGCAACGGCAAACTGCTGCGCGTTGTCAGCGGGGAGGCAAGCCTTGCCCCCGATGGGTCCGGGGTTGTGCAGTATCGCCAGCCGCTGGCCAAAACGCTGCGCCTGCCCGTGGGCACCCTGTTCCCCGTAACTCATACGGCCCGTATTTTAAGTGCCGCCCGGCAAGGTGAAAAAGACCTGACCACCCCCCTGTTTGACGGCACCCTGCCTGATGGGCCGGAAGATACCTATGTGACCCTGCTCACATGGTCGCCCCCTCCGGCTGGCAACACGCCGTACCAACCCTTGCAGAAACTGGCCTCCGGGCACGTGCATATCGCCTTTTACGACCGCAACGCCCACACCATGATGCCTGAATACGAAATGGGCATGCGCTATTTTGCCAATGGCGTGTCTGACCAGCTGCATCTGGATTTTGGCGATTTTAAAATGCAGGGCACGCTCAGCACGCTCGACCTGCCCGCCACACCCACCTGCACGCAGGATACCGCACCGTAAGCGCCCGCACAGCAGGGGCGCACGCAGCGGGGTGGGCCTATGCCTCCACCGCGTCGCCCATGAACAGCAGATTCTGGAAATCCATTTTCTGGTTGGGGCTTTTTCTGCGCCACTTCTTTTTATCTGCCCGCCGCCACACACGCGGCACAAACGGGTAGGCCCGAGGCAGGCAGCCGGACAGAAGTGCCGCCCAGCTCATGATCAGGATCGGGGTCAGGCTGGTGCTGGCCAAAGCCCCCATATAGGGGGAATCTGCCATAAGGTTCTGGGACAAAGCCATGATAGAGGACACATCCAGTGCCTCATCCATCCACTGCTCACGGCTGCGGCCTGCAAAACCCCACCCTGCCAGTGCGGCGGCCACGGCTTCGGCCTCCTGCTTGCGGGTTAACTGGAGCGCGTGGTCCAGCAAGGGGGTCTGCACCGCTGCCAGATACGCAGCATTTTTGCGCAAAGCCGCCCGCAACCCTGCCACACCCGGCTGGGCGGTCTGTTCGGTATCTGCCAGTTGCCCCATATCCTCCACCTCCTCCGCCAGAGCAGCGCGGACAAGCCGCCCGCGCTGGGAGGGGCTGAGCGCGGGCATAAGGGCTGCGGCAACCAGCGGGTTAAGCAGGGCCTGAGGAATATCGAGCGTGTTGTCTGCCGTCTCCAGCATCTGGAGCAGGGCGGTGGCGGCGGCTTTTTGCTCATCCGTCGCATTGGTGTTTGTCAGCACGGCAGAAAGTGCTCTGAACAGGTCTGGGAGCAGGGCGCTGCTAAGGGCGTTGGTCAAACTCCCCCCCACTCCTGCGGAGGATGCGGGCATGAGTGCGGCCACAGTCCCGGCCTCCACGTCCTGCGGGAGCTGCACAATACCGCCGGGCAGCACGATTTCCTCCTCCTGAGCGCCTGTCATACCCTGCAGGGCGCTGGCCAGCCTGCCGTCCTGCACTGTGTTGCCAACCAGCCCGTACAGCCCTGCCGTGGTCACAACCGCCCCACCCAGCGCGCCCGGTGCTTCCGGCTGCGCCCCAAGGGACTGGAGCAGGGGCAAGGCCGCGGCAATTCCACCCGCAAGCGCACTGCCTCCCCCACCAGCGGACTGGCCCGCCATGGCTGTGGCCAGTTGCACAAGCCTGCTGGCCATGGCTTTCTGGTCTGCTGTGGCGGCAGGGTCATTCAGCACCGTATTTGCGGCCTGCATAAGATCCGCAACAAGGCTTGTGGTCCCGGCCCCTGTGGGCACACGCCCTGCCATGCTGGCGGCGGTATTTTGGCTGGTTGCTGCCGCAGTGGCCTTATTATCCGCACTGGCCGTGGGCTGTCTGGCAGAGGAGGTCCCGCCAAGCAGGGTTTTTGCCCCTTCGGATAATGTGAGCATAACCTCGGCCTGCTGGGCCTGTGCTGCAACCAGTGCCGTGCGCGCACTCTGCACCAGTGCTGTGGAAGAGGGCAAAGCCCCGGCAAGGCGGGACTGCGCGGTAGCCTGCCCGGCCCCGCCATCGGCCATGCTGGTGCCTTGCCCGGCACTTTGTACAGCCTGCCCCAGCCAGTTACCCACGCCGGGCAGGCCGCCTGATCCTGTGGTTGCTGTCATGGCCTGCTCCGTAGCCTTTATGGCATGGTGGACAAAACCCGCCATGCCCCTGCGCGGTGCATTACCCTGCCACACCGCGCAGGCTCAGGCCAACAGGATTAAGCGGCTTAGTGGACCTGCGCGCTGCTGCTGGCGGGCGCACCCTCGCGCAGAACACCCACCAGTTCCTGCAAAGCCTGCGGGTTGTTCTTGAGAATAGCCACATTGGCCGCGTCGGGCACAGGCATTTGCGCGCCCCCCTGGCCGGGTGGAATATTGAGCAGGCTGCCGGTCAGCCCCACACAGGTCAGGCTCATGACAAAGCTGCGCGCATCCAGCCCGTGCGCCTTGAGAATGGCATCCAGCCCCGGCACCTGCCCCACAAGGGCGATCTGCTGGTCAAGCGACATGCCCACATGCCCCGGCGGCTGTATTTTGGCGGCCTGAATAGCCCGGAGTGCGGCGCTCAGCCGGGGTAGCACATCGGGGGCCAGTTTGTAGTGCAGGGCTGTATCCATGTCATGCTGCATGGTGGCGACCTGCTCAGGCGTGAGGGAGGGGGCCTGCGGCCTGCTCCCGCCAACGGGGGCAACGCTCTGGGCCTGTGCGGCCCCGGCCAGCAGCAGGGCCATAGCCCCCAGTACAGTGGACGCCTTGCGAATAAAAACCATGTTTTTCAACCTCTTCATGCTTCAATCACCCATTCGCCCTTCCGCATGAGCGGCACGCGGCCACCCTGTGCGTCCAGCCCATCCACATCAATCTCACCCGAACCGATCATCCAGTCTATGTGGATCATGCTGGTATTAGCCCCACGTGCGGCCAGTGCGGCCTCGTCCTGCCCCTGCGTGTCGCGCATGCATTTGGTGTAGGACTGGCCAAGGGCTATGTGGCTGGCGGCGTTTTCATCAAACAACGTGTTCTGGAACAGCAAGCCGCTGCGCGAGATGGGGGAGGAATGGGGCACAAGCGCGACCTCGCCCAGCCTTCTGGCTCCTTCATCCGTATCCAGCACACGCTCCAGCACATCCTGCCCACGGGTTGCGTGCATTTCCACAATACGCCCGGCCTCAAACCGGACCCTGATCCCATCAATCAACGTACCCTGATGCGAGAGAGGCTTGGTGCTGGCCACGGTCCCTTCCACCCGCAGGCGATGGGGGGTGGTGAACACCTCCTCGGTCGGGATGTTGGGGTTGCACACAATGCCGTTGCCTGCTTTTTCCGCACCACCAGCCCAGTCATGCCCATCGGCCAGCCCAACAAGCAGGTCCGTGCCGGGGCCGGAAAAATGCAGGGCGTCGTAGCGCACATGGTTCAGGTAGGCTGCGCGGCGGTGCAGAATGGCGTTGTGGGCCTCCCACTGGGCTACGGGGTCATCCCCCGTAAGGCGGGAGACGGCAAAAATGGCCTGCCAGAGTTTTTCCACCGCCTGCTGCTCGGGCAGGTCCGGGAACACCTGCATGGCCCATGCCGGGGTTGCGGCCGCCACAATGCACCAGTTCACATCAAAATTGGTAATGATCTCCATGGCCGGGCGGTTAACCCGTGCCGCCGCCTTGCTGGCGCGGGAGACGTGGTCCGGGTTCTGCCCCGCCAGCAGGGCCGGGTTGGAGCCGGTAATGGCCATACGCGCAGCCCCCGCGCGAAAGCCCTCCGCCATACCGGCGGACAGCCAGCCCGATGCCGTATCAAACGTGTTTTCCGCACCATATTTGTAGCGGGCCAGCGTGGTTTCCTCATCCGAATAGAATGTGGTGACCAGCGATGCCCCAGCCCTGTACGCATGTTCCGTAATACGGCGCACCAGCGGCACGGCATGCAGGGGAGCAGTCATGATAACCTGCTGGCCCGGAGCCACATTCAGCCCCGTGCGGGCCGCAACCTCGCCCAGCCGGTCAAGCTGGGCTGCAAATTCGGCCGAAGCCAGATAGCCACCATGGGCCTGCGTGTTGCGTTCTGTCACGTTTATGCCTGTCCTTTTTTGTGGCGTAACCCTTTGGTGCTTATGGGATACGTATGGAGCGCGTCCGTCAACTCCGGGTTTTTACGCCCTGCCCTGCTGGCAGGCTCCATTATGGGCCAACGCATGCGGCAAACCCGCCAGACCTGCCTTTTTTGCTGGCCAGCCGGGCAAAGCCTGCCGGGCGCCCCGGCTTACGCCACGGGCAGTTCAAACGGTTTTAATTCCGCTGGCAGGTAAAGCGGGTGGCACGGCCGCCCGGCATTGCTCAGCCGTAGCGCACACACCGCAATGCCGTGGTCCTGAAGCATCTGCACAACCTGCGGCCCACGGGCGAGCAGCGCCTTGTGGTGGGGCGAGCCATAAGCCGCCACGACCAGATCGGCCTTGCGCGCCATGTCCAGCAAAGCGGCATCGTTGCCGGGGCCTATGGGGTCCGGGGTTTCCAGCAGGCGGAACTGGTCCGTGCAGCGGTAGGCAAAGGTATTGCCAACATACAGGCCACCATAGCCCCATGCGCGCGCGTAACGCTGGCACTTGGCCACGGTCCGGTCATCCCCGTGTTCGGTTGCGACCGATGGGTTCATCATCAGCCACATGACCAGCGGCTTGTCCACATCCCACACCCGGCGCAGGGTGTAGCGGTAGCAGTCGTCCGGCCCGCCATAGGTGGCAGTACTGACAACATCCCCCGACAGTTTGAGCGGGCGGGACTGGCCTACATGGTGGCCTGCAAACAGATCGTTCATGATACTCCGGCTGGCAGAGGGTTAGGCACGGCTTTCTCCCCCTCGTTTACGGTGCAATGGCGTGTGGCACAAACCCGCATGTGCGGAGCTAGGGGGCAAACCCGGTACGGTCAGCCGGGGTGAGTGCGCGCAGCACCCGGCACGGCACACCAGCCGCCACCACACCTGCGGGCACATCACGCGTAACCACGCTGCCCGCGCCGATAACGCTGCCCTCGCCAATGCTCACACCGGGGGTAACATGCACCCCTGCCCCCAGCCAGACACCGCTGCCAATGCTAATGGGCTGCGCGTAACAGCCCCCTGCCGCGCGCTCGTGCATATCCAGCGCATGGTTGGCTGTGTACAGGCCCACACGCGGGCCAAACAGAACATTATCCCCAATTGTAATGGGAGCCGCATCGAGCAGGATGCAGTCAAAATTGGCGTAAAAATTATTACCAATGCTAATATTACGCCCGAATTCACACCGTAATGCCGGTTCAAAATGCACCTGCTGGCCAACACGGCCCAGCAGGGTGCGTAAAAGCGCCTCCCGCTCGACGGCCGGGCGGCCAAAACTTGCATTGTAACGGTTGCTCAGCACAACGGCATCCGCACGGGCCTGCACCAGTTCTGGTGCTAGGTCATTGTACATTGCGCCAGTGCGCATGAACGCCATGTGGTTTTCCAACGTCATACCGTGCCATTCTCCCTACCTCCGGCCTCTGGCCCAACAACGGGGCGCAAAAGGGTGCACGCAGGCCTAGCCGGGGTGTGTTGCGTGCCAGTGTGCCGTGGCTGCCGCCCGGATTGCGTCCTGCTCATGCTGTATTTTTTCCGGATCATACCCAAGGGCCACACATTGGGCGTGCGTAATATACCCGGTTTGCAGCAAAAACAGGGCCAGTTGCTGCGGGTATGGCACCGTACGCACATACGGTGCCGGGCAGGCCGTACGCCCTTTACCCCACGCGGATTTATCCAGCGTGCACCATTTTAGCAGATAAGGTGATTGCGGGTTATAACGTGCCAGCATATAGCGCCACCCGGCCTGCAATTGCCCGGCGTTAGCACTGGTTGCCACATAACCTGCCAGATACCCGTTAACCTCGCGGCTTCTGGGAACAGGTACATCCTCCTCAGTTGGCAAGATCCTGACGGACAGTTCCATGTACGGCCTGAAGCGGGGCTGCCGGGTGATGACATTAAGCTTCCCCTGCGCGTATTCATAAATAACGTCCGGCCCTACAGACAGATCATGCGAGGGAAAAACGGCATCAAACCGTTTATCCGGAAAAATGAACTGCCGCCCGCCATCATGAGCAACATCCACCACCGAGGGCGGCCCGAACCCATTCTGTTTGGGTAGCTGAACCGCATACCACTGACCCGCATCCCCTGCCCCCACAATAGCACTGACCAGACAGCAATGCGTTCCCCCCGTAAAACCGGACAGGAGAAGCTGTGGCAGCACTGCCCCTTGCTCCAGATAGTAAAAAGACAGGTTGAGATCACTAAGTGTCCCTTTTCCTCCGCCTCCGAGCGCTGCAATAACCTGCCTGAAATCAGGGTGACCCGGAGCACTGGCCACCAGTGTGGCAACCTTGCAAAGCCCCCCTGAGCGTGAAAGCGTAGCCTGCTCCTCCCACTCCAGCAGGCCATGGGAGGGGCAGGGCTGGTGCTCGGCAAACTCCACCCGCATGCTCAACTCCCCGACAGTAACACTCAGAGGTTGAGAAAATGACCGATCCGCAGCGTTAAAAACAATTGCACTGGCAAACGGCCCAACATCCCGAGCGACAGCGGAAAAATCATCCTGCGCGGGAGCAGCCAGAGCCTGCGTGCCGCAGACAGCCGCCAGAAACAGGCACAGATGAAGGGGAAGCCTTAAATAACGCATGAACACATATCTCTTTTTGTATCTTCTCTGCCCGACCCGCTTTGCAGGCGCATGCAGAAGGTTTTGAATAGATTGTTATAAATTAAAGACACTTCTTTTACGGGTGCGCTGCTTTCCACCGGGCCGTTGTGCGCGTAATAACCTGCTCCTGCGCCTGCTGTATTTTTTCCGGATCATACCCAAGGGCCACGCATTGGGCGTGCGTAATATACCCTGTTTGCAGCAAAAACAGGGCCAGTTGCTGTGGGTATGGCACCGTGCGCACGTATGGTGCCGGGCAATCCTCCTGCCCCGCTCGGCTCCATACGGACTTGTCCAGCGCGCACCAGACGACACCGGTATTGTCCGTCTTGCGGTTATAATGGCGTAACATGAACTGCCACCCGGCCTGCAACTGGCCAAGGTTGGCACTATTGGCCACATATGCGGCCAGAAAGCCATTCACGGCCCCATGGTCAAACCCGCTCATGTTATTAGGAGCAAAGTCATGCCTGAAATACGCGCGCAGGAAAGGCCGGTAAGCCGCCTGCGTGGTGACGTTTCGTAACTGCCCCTGTGTGTATTCATAAATCACAATTGGCTTGACCGACCAGACATAGCTTTCAAACCTGTAATTGAAGCGCTCGTCCTGAAAGATAAGCTGTCGCCCGTTATCGTGTTTTATATCCACGACACCGGACACGCCATCCCCGTCCTGAGGTGGCAGTGCGCTCACATGCCATGTGCCAGTGCGGTCTGTGCCAACAAGAGCACTGACCGTGCAGCAATGCGCGCCACCCGTGTAACCAGAGAGCAGGAGCTGAGGTGGCCCACCCCCCGCCTCCATCTGGTAAAGGGCAAGATGCAGCGTATCCAGCGCCCCGTTATCTCCGGTCAGCAGGGAGGCAATAACCTGCCGGAACGCCGGATGGTTCGGGGCCTGTGCAACCAGTGTGGCAACCGTGCAGAACTGTCCTGGCTCGGGGGAGGTTCCGCCCTCCTCATCATCCATCAGAATACCACGGGTCGGGCAGGGCTGGTGCTCTGCCACATCCACCTGCACGGAGACATCCGTAAACTTCAGCTCCATGGAGCGGGGTTTTATGTGCTCGAACCTGTCAAACACCAGTGCGCTGGCCAACGGCTGGACCGGGGCCGGGTCACGCGGGTCATCCACCCCCACTCTGGTTGCGGCAGGGGCCACAGTGCTGGCAACAGTAGCCAGCAGCACACCACACAGGCCAAAAGGCAGAAGGCCACGCAGCCGGGCGAACCAGATGTTTGGGCGGTACATGCATGCCTCTCCGTGTCTGTGGTTTTCAGCCCAGCCTGCTTTGCGGGTGCAGGCGGGCGTTCAGCAGGGTCAGCACCAGCACTCCCAGTGCTGCTCCCCCTACAGTGAGCATAAGGGCGGGAGCAAGCCCTGCCCCGATCCACCCTGCAAGCCGGGTTTGCACAAGTGCGTTGCTAGCCGCAATAAGATTACCGCACTGATACGCCAGCCCCGGAAACGTGGCACGGACAGAAGCAGGGGAGAGTTCGCTCAGATACGCCGGTACCACCCCCCACGCACCCTGAATACAGAACTGGATGCACACAGCCCCCACCCCAAGCCAGAAAATGGAATGCGGCAGGGTCCATAACGGCAGCAGCGGAATAGTCAGCGCTGCGGCCACAGCAATGGCATACTGCCGTCCGATACGCTGGGAGAGCACGCCAAACACCACCCCGCCCGCAATGGCCGCCAGATTGTACAGCACAGCCAGCAGGGTAATGGAGGGAGGAGGCACATGCCGCTCAAGTGCCAGAAACACCTTGGGATACAAATCCTGCGAGCCGTGGCTCATGAAGTTAAAGGCCGCCATAAGCGCCACCGCAAACACGCACAGGGCCATGTTCTGGCGTGCAACCGCCAGCATGCCCGGCGGGCGCTCGGCCCCTGCCCCCTGTGCCTGACGGGCCAGCCAGTCCGGGCTTTCGGGCACACGCAGCCAGATGTAAATGGCCGACACAATAGCCCCGCCCCCCAGCACAAACAGCCCCCGCCAGCCCAGCACGGGCAGGAGCAGGAACATAAGCGAGGCCAGCAGATACCCAGCCGGATACCCGGCCTGCAAAATGCCCGATGCCGTGCCCCGCCATGACGGTGGAACACTTTCCATGATCAGGGAGGTGCCAACCCCCCATTCCCCCCCAAGGGCCACACCAAACAGGGCACGCAGAACCAGAAAAACCGTAAGCGTGGGCGCAAAGGCCGATAAGACCTCGATCAGCGAGTAAATGGTAATTGTGCCGATCAGCACCGGTTTGCGCCCGTACGCATCTGCGGCGCGCCCGCATACAAAAGCCCCTATGGGCCGGGTGATAAGGGTTAGTGTGGGGGCCAGTAGCACTACCTCCAGCGAGGTGGAAAAACTGCGGGCCACATTATCAAGCGTGAACAGGACAATAAAAAAATCGCAGGCATCAAGCATCCACCCCAAAAAGGAGGCGGCCACAACATGCCGGGCTGTTGTACGGTCAATGGGGGAGAGAGCAGTGGCGGCCATGGGGGTACTCCTGCTTGCCGGTTACCCACCTTGTGGCATGCCCGCCATTGGCTTTGCCACGCAGGAATAATCACGAATACGCCAGACCCACGCGCAGGCTATGGCCTGAATAAGCAGAAGGGCCGGGGCGTTACCGCCTCGACCCCCCCGGTCTTGCCGCGCTTAGCAAGATTCCGCTGCGTGCTGGCCACCAAGCCTCAGGCTCGGGCCTGCACGGCTTCTGGCTGCCCAAAGGCCATTTGCCCCCACACGCGCTCGCGCAGCATCGGCACAATGGACTGATCGCTCAGGGCAGACAGATCACCCAGTTCATTGGTATCCCCACTTGCGATCTTGCGCAACAGGCGGCGCACGATTTTGCCAGAGCGTGTGCGGGGCAGATCGGGCACCAGATACACGGCCTCCGGTGCTGCGTACCGCCCGATCAACTGCACCACAAGGCGGCTTATGCCCTCCTCATCCAGCCCGGAGGTTACATCCTTGCGGGGGATGGCAAACACAACCAGCGCCTGCCCCTTGACCGGGTGCTCCACCCCCACGGCCGCGCATTCCACAATCCTGTGGTCCGCGCCCAGAGCGTCCTCCACCTCTGCCGTGCCAAGGCGGTGCCCGGCAATGTTGATCACATCATCCATGCGGCCGGTTATCCAGTAATACCCGTCCTCATCCCGCCTTGCGCCATCGCCTGTAAAATACAGGCCCGGTGCAAGGGCAAAATACGTCTGGCAGAAGCGGGCATGGTCACCCCATATGGTGCGCGCCTGACCGGGCCATGAGCGCGCAATGCACAAAGCACCTTCCGCAGCACCCTGCTCCACTTTACCCTGCGGGTCGAGTATGGCCATTTCCACCCCCGGCAGGGGCATGGTGGCCGAACCGGGCTTGAGCGAATGCACACCGGGTATGGGGCCAAGCACAATGCCTGCGGTTTCCGTCTGCCACCACGTATCGGCCACGGGGCAGCGTTTTTTGCCCACCACATCATGGTACCACAGCCACGCATCGGGGCTTATGGGTTCACCCGCAACACCCAGCAGGCGCAGGGAGCCAAGGTTATACCGGTTCACCACCGCATCGCCTTCGGCCATCATGGCGCGTACGGCTGTGGGCGCGGTAAAGAGCATGCTCACCTTGTATTCATCAATCAGTTCAAACCACCGCCCCGGCTGGGGGTGAGTAGGCAGACTGTCCGAGATCATGGTGGTGCCACCATTGGCCAGCGGGCCATACACAACCGAGGTGTGCCCCGTAATCCAAGCCACATCCGCCGTGCACCACAGCACATCGCCCGGCTGGTGGGTATAGACCATGCCCATGGTGTAGGCCGCCCAGACCATATACCCACCCGTTGCATGCACAACCGCCTTGGGCTTGCCCGTGCTGCCCGAGGTATAGAGCATGAACAGCGGGTCCTCCGCCCGCATGACGGCAGGCACAAAATCTGCCTCGAAATTATCTACAAAATCATGAAAATCGTAGTCCCGGCCCGGCAGCATGGGCACGGCTTCTTCCGATGTGCGCACGACCAGCATGGAGTGCACGCCACTATTGCCCCCGGCCTTGCGCAAGGCTTCATCCATGCTCTGCTTGTATGCCACGGGCTTGTTGCCACGCCATGCCATATTGGCAGTAATAACAGCCACAGCCCCACTATCCACCAGACGTTCGGCAATACCTTCGGCCGAGAACCCGCCAAACAGCACCACATGCACCGCACCAATGCGCGCGCAGGCCAGCATGGACACAACCGCCTCTGCCACCATAGGCAGGCAGATGGCCACGCGGTGCCCTTTTTCCACCCCCAGATGGGTCAGGGCATTGGCCAGACGGCAGACCCGCTCGTGCAGGTCCTTGTAGGTCAGACTTTCCGAGCGGCCTGCGGCCTCGCGCTGGCTGATCAGGGCAACCTGGTCGCCCCGCTCGGTCAGGTGGCGGTCTATGCAGCAGACCGAGGCATTCAGCGTGCCATCTGCAAACCAGCTTATGGACACGTCTTTTTCAAAACTGCCGGCAAAGCCCTGTGTGGGCCGCGAGCACCAGTGGATGCGCCGCGCCTGTTGCAGCCAGAACCCGTCCGGGTCGCGCCGGGCATGTTCACGCATGGCCTGCAACTGCTCCGGAGACATAATGGCCGGGTAATGGGGGTAGGCACGCGCCGGGATGAGTGTTTGGTCCGTCATGGTCTTGTATCCCCTGTTCTTGTTGTTTGTGTGGGACAGAAGTCTGCGGTTTTCAGGCTGCGTTGCGGTCGGGCTGTCCAATGTGCGGGAGAACCGTGGCCACAATGCCTGCATCGAGTGTTTCATAATCATAATACCGAAGCGTTTTGTACAGCTCCTCGCGGGTTTGCATCCGCTCAAGCATGGCCTGTGTGCCCCCCGTGCGGGCAATGGTGGCATACAGGTCCGCCTGTGCCCGGTTGGCCGCCCGCAGGGAACTGACCGGCCATATGACCATGCTGTACCCCATGGCCTCGAACTCGGAGGCGGTAAAATAGGGGGACCGGCCAAATTCGGTCATATTGGCCAGCAGAGGCACATCAGGCAGGCGGCGCGCAAACTCCCTGAACATATCTTCCGATATCAAAGCCTCGGGGAAGATGGCGTCTGCCCCGGCCTCATAATACAGCCTTGCACGGGCTACCGCGCCATCCAGCCCTTCCGAGCCAGCGGCATCCGTGCGCGCAATCACCACCATATCGCGCCGGGCACGGGCGGCGGCAGCCACTTTTTGCGCCATCTCCTGAGGGGAGACGAGTTTTTTGTCATTCAGGTGGCCGCATTTTTTGGGCAGAACCTGATCTTCAATATGCACGGCGGCGGCCCCGGCCTCTTCAAACGCGCGGACCATGTTCATCACGTTCAGGGTTTCACCATACCCGGTATCTCCATCCACCAGTACGGGCAGGCCCGTGGCACGCACAACCTGACGGATGAAAAAACACACCTCGTCTATGGTAATAATACCAAGGTCCGGCAACCCCATACTGGCGGTCATGGCCGCGCCCGAAAGATAGAGCGCGCCAAACCCGCAGTCCTTTGCCTGCAGGGCCGCCTGCCCGTTATGTGCACCGGGAATTTGCATAATGCCCTTGCGGTGCATCATGTCCTTAAAACGCTGGCCCGCAGGCGTTGCGGGCAGGTCCTTGCCTACCAGATAGGTCATGCGGCGAACTCCAGTCCATCACGTTCACGCAAAGGGATGAGCGGGCGGGCATCTGGCCCGGTATAATTGGCGGAGGGACGGATGATTTTTCCATCCATGCGCTGCTCCATAATATGCGCGCACCAGCCGGTCACACGGGCCATGACAAAAACAGGCGTGAACATGGCCGTGGGAATGTTCATGGCGTTGTAGGAAACAGCACTGAACCAGTCGAGGTTAGGGAACATCTTTTTCTGTTCAGCCATAACCCGCTCTATGCGCTCTGCTACGGTATAAAGCCGCATGGTGCCGTTGCGGCGGGAGAGGTCCCTTGCCGTTTCCTTGATAATTTCGTTCCGCGGGTCGGCCAGAGTGTACACCGGGTGGCCAAAGCCGATAATCACCTCCCTGGCCTCCAGCCTGCGGCGGATGTCCGCTTCGGCTTCGTCCGCCGTGTGGTAGCGTTGCTGGATGTCCAGCGCCACCTCGTTCGCGCCCCCATGTTTGGGGCCACGCAGCGCACCAATGGCGGCCGTTACGGCGGAATACATATCCGACCCGGTGCCCGCCACAACACGCGCGGCAAAGGTGGAAGCGTTAAACTCATGTTCGGCATACAGGATGAGCGATGTGTGCATGGCCTGCACCCAGCTATCGGGGGGAGTGGTCCCATGCAGAAGGTGCAAAAAATGCCCGCCTGCACTGGCATCATCCGTATGGGTGTCTATCCGCCGCCCGTGGTTGGAATAATGGTACCAATACAGCAGCATGGATGCGGTGGAGGCCACCAGCCTGTCCGCAATTTCCCGCGCACCCGCGGTGGGGCAGTCGCTCCGCTCGGGCAGGGCGCACCCCAGAACGGACACCGCCGTACGCAGGACATCCATAGGATGGGTGGAAGCCGGCAGGCGTTCCAGAGCCGCCCTTACAATATCGGGAATATCGCGCAGGCTCATCAGGTGGCGTTTATACCCTTCCAGCTCTGCCGTGTTGGGCAAAAAGCCGTAAATCAGCAGGTAGGCGACCTCCTCAAACGTGCAGGCACGGGCAAGGTCTTTTATGTCATACCCACGGTAATGCAGGTCATTCCCGCTATGGCCGACGGTGCTCAGGGCCGTGTTGCCCGCCACGGTGCCGGACAGGGCCACGGATTTTTTGGGTTTTGTGCGGTGCAGTTCGGTGTGCATTGCTGTTGCTCCCCTGCCTTGGTCTTTATGTGTCTGTCAGGACGTGAGGGCCGCGGTCTGCCGGGTATTTTTGGCACCCAGAGCAGACTGGCCGAAGTTGAAAATGCCTTCCACCCTGTTGATCTGCATGTCCTGTGGCGGAATATGCAGTTCAAGCTGGTGGAGTTCCCCCGCCCCGAGTTCTGGCAGGCGCTGCACGGCAGCCAGAAAACGCTCAACTTCCGCCGGATCCACAATACCTTCTGACAGGGTGCAGAACTTTTGAATGTAATCCGCACGCTGCCACGGCGTTGCCCCCAGCGTATGGGCATTGGCCACGGCCAGCTCGTCTGCCAGCACGGTGCCGTTTTTCAGGCGGATGACAATACGCCCGCCAAAGGCTTTTTTGTCGGGGTCGCTCTCATGGTAGCGTTGTGTCCATTCGGGTTTTTCAATCGTGTGGATTTTTTTCCACAGCCGCACCGTATCGGGCCTGCGCGCCCGTTCGGGTTCGTAGGAGCGCACGTGGTGCCAGCATCCATCCTGCAATGCCACAGCCACAATATACATAATGGAATGGTCCAGTGTTTCCCGCGTGGCCTGTGGGTCAAACTTCTGCGGGTCGTTGGAGCCGGTGCCGATCACGTAATGGGTGTGGTGGCTGGTTTCGATCAGCACATCTTCCACATCCTCCCAGTTGCTGATTTTTTTGCCCATGCGGAAGGCAAGGTCGATCAGCGCCTGACTTTGGTATTCGGCTGAATGTTCCTTGGTAAAGGAAGACAGGATGGCCCGCTTGGGTTCGCCCATACCCGGCAGGGGCACGGTATAATGCGCATCTTTACCATCAAGCATCCATGCAATAACCCCATCCTCCCCTTCATAGATCGGGGTTGGGGATGTTTCGCCCAGCATGGCGCGATCGACTGATTCCACAGCCATTTTGCCTGCATGGGCCGGGGCGTATGCCTTCCAGGACGAAATCTCGCCCTTGCGGCTCTGGCGCGTGGCGGTGGTAACATGCAGCGCCTGCCCGATAGCCTGATAAATGACCGATGGCGGCAGGCGCAGCAACGTGCCAATACCCGCCGCAACCGATGGGCCAAGATGGGCCACATGGTCAATCTTGTGCTTGTGCAGGCATATGGCGCGGGCCAGATCAATCTGGATTTCATACCCAGTGGCAATGCCGCGGATCAGGTCCGCACCGCTGCGGTTACACTGCTGCGCTACGGCCAGAATACCGGGAATATTGTCCCCCGGATGGGAGTATTCAGCCGCCAGAAAGGTGTCGTGGTAGTCCAGTTCGCGCACAGCGGTGCCGTTGGCCCATGCCGCCCACTCCGCATGGACCCGTACATCCGGCCCCATGCCAAACACCGTGGCCCCGCCGGGCCTGCGGTGGGCCAGTGCTTCTGTCCGGGCACTCATGACCGAATGGCGGTTGACCGAGGCCATGGCTACGGCGGCATTGTCAATCATGCGGTTGATGATCATATCTGCTACGGCAGGTTCCACCGCAACCGGGTCGGCCGCGACCTGTGCAATTTTCCAGGCCAGTTGGTCTGCGCGGTTCAGGCGTTCACTCTCTGGGTGTACGCGCACTTCATGATTTTGCATTGTTCCGGCCCTTGCCATCTTGTGATCTGGGGAAACAGTTGCAGACTGTTGCGTAAAGCAGCAGAGGAATAAGAGTAAAAAGAAGCGAAGGAATTCGCGCCCGTTGCAAAGTCTGTGAAGGTTGGTGAGCATGCCCAGAACCAAAACCAAGCTGTTTGCTGGCAACCGGCTGCGCCAGCTCCGCCAGCGCGAGGGCATGACACAGGCCGTGCTGGCGGAACGTGTTGGCGTCTCGCTCAGCTACCTTAACCAGCTTGAGCGCAACCACCGCCCCCTGCCCGACCACCTTTTGCAAAACCTGTGCGAACGCTTTGCCCTGAGCCCCGCATGGTTTGCCGACACGCGCGAAGCCCATGCCGTGCAGGCACTGCGCGAAACCATGGCCGACCCGATTTTTAAAAACTCACCACTACCACTTACCAAAATGGCGGAAGCCGCCCGCCAGACCCCCGAACTGTGCGAGGCATTTTTAACCCTCTACCGTGCATACACGTTTGAGCAGGAGCGGCACGCACACGCCCCCTTGGCCAGCACACCCCCGCTTGAACCTTACGAGGCCGTTGGCAACTGGGTGCAGGACCACAACAACTATTTTCATGAACTTGATTGTGCAGCCGAGGCATTTTACGAACGTCTTATCAGCACGGATACATCGCTGGACGTAGCCCTTGCCCAACACCTGCGCAACCAGCACGGGCTGGGTATAACCCATAATACGGATATGCAGGAACGCGGGCTGGTCTGGCGGATTGACCGGCATAAACGCCAGGTGCAGCTCCCCCATAACCAGCCGCCGGAAAGCACACTGTTTTTTCTGGCCCAGATTATAGGCCAGTTGGAACACACCCGCCTGATGACAGATATTTTGCGCCGCGAAGGCCCAAAGGAGCGCAATGCGCAGGAACTCGCACGGGTGTATCTGGGCAATTATTTTGCCGGAGCACTCATCCTGCCCTATACGCGCTTCCTGCATAAGGCCCAGAGCATGCGGTATGATGTGGACGACCTGCGCCGCCACTTTGGCGTCAGTTTTGAGCAGGTCTGCCACCGCCTGAGCACCATGCAGCGCTTTGGTGCGGAAGGGATTCCGTTCTATTTTCTCAAACTGGATATTGCTGGCAATATTCTTAAAAGTTTTTCGGCCAACCGTTTTTCTCAGGCCCGTTTTGGTGGACCCTGCCCGTTGTGGAACGTGTTCCGCGCCTTTGCAACACCGGGGCAGATTCAGGTCCAGCTTTCGCAGACCACCGATGATTCCATTTACCTGAATGTTGCACGCACCGTTGGGCGGGAAGGACTGAGCTACGCCGACCGCCCCCGCCAGATTGCCATTGTGCTGGGCTGCACCATAGCAGATGCGGCAAAAACCGTTTACGCCGCCGGGCTTGATCTGGCGGACCACACATTGGTTGTACCTATTGGCCCCGGATGCCGGGCCTGTGGGCGGGAACTATGCAGCCACCGCTCGCTCCCTGTTTCTGGCAGGGTGCTGGATACGGGCAGCAATGCACGTGGAGTTGTGCCCTACAGGGCCGTGCCCGAACACTAAAAAACCCGCTCAATGAGCGGGTTGGGTGCTGGTAGGGCAAGGGGTAGGAGGAGAAGAAAGAACCTTCCGGACTGACCGGGGATGCAAAACAGCCCGGAAGTTTAGGGGGGATAGTTTTTTACGGTAGTCACGACAACCACAGATTGTCGCGGTGATGCCCCTTGCCCCACCAGCAGAAACGCCTTCATCACCGCGACAAGATGATAATAAGAACGATTCTCATTAAAGAGCAAGCGAAAAAACAAGGGGGGGCGAAATTTTTTTCGCCACCCCTCGCGTTATTCTTACAAGCCTTTGGTTTATCAGTGTTTTTAGTGAGCACTTCCCGTAGCAGAATCGGCCTTGGGGGCAGCCGGGGTTGCCGCAGCCGGGGCCGTAACACTGGGAGCAGCCGCCGGCGCGGGGGCCGTAGCCGGGGCTGGGGTTACAGCAGCGCTCCCCTGAGCTGCCGCCTTGGCCGGAGCCTGCGTTGGGGCTTGTGCCGGGGACTGGGCATTTGCGGACTGGTCCACAAAATCGTCCGAGACAAACACAATGCTATCCAGCAGCTGGTCCAGTGCCTCCTTTGCCTGTGCGGCCTGCCGGCCCTCGGTCAGCACCCGGGCGCGGTACAGGGTGCTTTTGGTCTGTTCCAGCGGGGCAAGCGCGATAATAAAGTCGGCATCTTCGCCCACTACCTGCAGGTTCTGCTGGGCCTGTGCGTTCTGCCCGGCCTTGAGGGCTTTGTTGGCCTGCTGAGCGGCGGCTTTTTTATCGGGGGCCAGAGTTTCGGTCAGAATGAACTCACCACCAACGGGAATCCACGTCACAGCGCCAGTTGTAGGCTTATGGGTGGCAGAAACAGGGTGCTGGGGGGCAGGCTGCAACTGGTCTTCCGCCGCATAAAACCGCCGGTTATCCTTTTGTGCCGCAACAAAGCGCTTTTGCGCATCGTAAATCGGGGGGATGGCGGCATCCGTTTTGCCCTGTGCCAGCAGGTCACGCGCGACCAGCACATCCTGCAAGGCTTTCTGCCCATCCACAGACAGGTGGTGCAGGGCGCGCCCGGCCTTGAACTTTTCCCAATCCGTGTGAATGGCCCCGGCATGCGCTGCCGAAGCACTGACCATAAGAGCGGCCACTGCCGCAAGAGATGCCTTAAAACGCATAAAAACAATCCTGACCGAAAATGTTGAACACCAAAGTATTAAGGATTCAAACTCAATATCTGGTTAGCAAAATACGTTTCTCAAGGTGTTGAATACAAAAGAAAGAGCATTAAAAAATTTATTATTTTTGAAAACTTTGCTTTACTGGCCGTGCAAGTCCTGAACTGACCAACCATTACGCAACACTGCCATGTTGTAAAAACAGGCACAGCACCCCAGACAGGCATGGCTGCGGCCCTGCTCTCCCCAGCCCCCCTGCGCCCTATTGACGCGCAAAAAAAGCCCTTTGCGTTAGATTCGTCCACAGATTCTGCGGATGCTCCGGTGCATAAGCCTGTGGATAATGTGTACAGTTGGTGTGAATGCCGCGCATCCACCGTGCAGGCACACCACCCTATCGGGCGCCCCTTGTCATGCAAGTGTCACACTGCACAGGGTATGCGCTTGCTACATGCCTGCCAATCAACCACACCGGCGGGGCAGAGGGTTCGATTGTTACACACGACAGACGAGTGCAGCATCTGGCTGGCCACCCATATTCTCCCGCATGAAGGCCATATCCGCGCCGGGTTACGCCGCTACGCCAATATTGAAGCCGATGACATTATTCATGAAGCCTATGTTGTTATGGCGCAGGCGCAGTGGTCATCCATTACCAACCCGCGCGCCTATTTTGTTTCGGTCTGCCGTAACCTTGTTATGCAGCATTACAGGCGCGCACGGGTTGTGCCGGTTACCAGCCTTGCTCTTATACAGGCAGATACGCTGGCAGATACGGCCCCCTCCGCCGAGCAGGTGGTATCTGCCCGGCAGGAAATGCGCTTCCTTGAAAAAGCCATTGCAAAACTTCCCGCCCGCTGCCGGGATATTTTTGTTCTGCGCCGCGCACGTGGCCTGACACAAAAGGAATGTGCCGCGCAATTGAGTGTTTCTGAAAATATTGTAGAAAAACAGCTTGCCCGCGCACTTGTTTTTCTTTCCAGAGAATATGCGCAATCAGAGAGGGAAATGACCGTTGAGGTGGAGCAGCGCCCGCGTCTTGTCCACTCTCGCAAGCACCAGCCCTGACGAGGCTGCGGCGCAAGGGACAGCCAGACTGGACAAAGCCCCCCCCCTTTGCGCAAGCGAGCAGCAGGCATTCCAGTAATGGCTTGAGCAGGATATACGCCACAAAAGTACCTTCCTGCATGCCAGAGCCATATGGCATGCCAGCGCAACAAAAGAAAAGAATACAGACGAACACATGACCGTTCTGGGCCAGGCCATACGCCTGCCCCCCACGGTTGTGCCGGTGAATATTACGGAACCCACGTCGCGCATTCAAAGCAACGTCATCAACAATAACATTATTCCGCTAGTTAGCATGGACGACATCATCACGTTCCAGCCCCAATATGCTGGCTTCTTTTGAATTGCTCTATGAGAGCGAAAAAGGGACCTATTTTCCCATTATTGGTAAATACTGGGGCTTGAACAGCGTGACCAACGCCGCAGGCAATACACAGTTTGCCAACCAGCACAAAATTGGCAGCAACGTAACAGCCGACCTTGCGCCGGGCTGGCGCATCCGCAATGCTGGCAGCGTGTTCCGCGAGATTACGCCCAACCTTAAAATTGGCACTCTGTTCAACAACCGCGCCATCACCAACTTTGCGGGGAACCAGAGCTATGGTGATGCCCCCCTTTACTGGCGCAACCCCGGGCGCAGCGTATTCCTTAACCTTGCGATGACCGTACCATGAGACACCTTGCCCTTTTCTGCGCGCTGTTTGTGGCAACGCCCGCTCTTGCAGCGCCCTCTGCCCCCCTTCCCTCCACACAGCACGGAGCTGTGCTGGAACGGGTGGTGCTGCTTGCCCGCCACGGCATACGCAGCCCCACCAAACCACCCCAGACCCTGCAGGCCCAGACCGGCCACGCATGGGCACAATGGCCCGTAGCCCCCGGTGAGCTGACCGCGCACGGCAAGCAGGCACTGGCCCAGATGGTGGAGCTGGTGCGCCAGCACTACACGCAGGCGGGCCTGCTCCAGCAGGGCAACTGCCCCACACCTGCCAGCATTGCCATATGGGCCGATGCCAAGGACCACCGCACGCGCGAGAGCGGGAGCATCTGGGCCGACCAGCTTGCACCGGCCTGCGGCTTGCGCGCCAGCGGCCTGCCCGATGGGCAGGAAGACCCCATTTTTGCAGGCTCACCAGCACCACTCAGCACACAGGAACAAAGCGCCATCACGCGGGAGTTTGACCAGCGCGCGCACACCCTGCCCCCCACGGTGGAAGCCAGCATGAGCACGTTGCAGGCCGTTCTGGCACCCACCGCCTGCACAACCGATACCCCCCACTGCCTGAGCGCCAACAAAGCCACGCTGGCATGGAAAAAGGGCAAACCCCACCTGAAAGGCGGCATTGCCACCGGTGGCACAGCGGCCGAAAACCTGCTGCTGGAATACACACAGGGCATGCCCGCACAGGCCGAACCGTTTGGGGGGCATGACCCCGCAACCCTGATCGGGCAGGTGTTCCCCCTCCATACGGAGGAAAGCTGGCTTGTCCGCCGCCTGCCCACACTGGCCGCACACAAAGGTGCCCCCATGGCCGCGGCCGTGCAAAATGCGCTGGGCGGCAAACCAGTGGAGGGTGTGCCCGCAGTAACCGGGCAGACAAAACTGTTCGTGCTGGCCGGGCACGACACCAACCTGGATGCACTGGCCACGCTGTACGGGCTGGACTGGTCCTTTGCCGACCAGCCAGACCCCACAGCCCCCAACACAACGCTGGCCTTTGAGCTATGGCGCACGGCACATGGCCCCTACATTGTTGTCCGGCTGTTCCATCAGGGGCTGGAAGCCCTACGCACTCTGGCCCCACCCACTCCGGCACTGGCCATGCAGGTCATTGCCGCTGGCACGTCCCTCCAGACCTTGCAGCCTGCCAGGTAGGCACCACACCACCGCGCATATGGGGGGCGAGGTGCCTTTGCAAACACCCCGCTCACACCCCATATCTGTACCATGACCGATGCACGGACCCCAACCGGGGCGGCCCACCCCACCGAACTCCTGCGCCAACGCCGCATGGCGCTGCTGCTTGTCCGGCTACCGGACAAAACACGGGGCTGGCTGTTCTGGCTACGCGAACCGAGGCAGAAGTGGCTGCGCCTGCCCGCTGGCTCATTGCTGGTTGTAGGGGGGCTGTTTTCCTTCCTGCCCGTGCTGGGGTTATGGATGCTCCCCTTGGGCATTGCCCTGCTGGCAGAGGACTTTGCCCTGTGCCGCAAGGTTTGCGCCCATATGCTGGACTGGGTTATTAAGCGCAAACCCCACTGGCTGGGCATAGAACCGGACGAAACGGAGGAGGATGCCTACCTCCGCATCCGCCCGCAAATCCCTCCCCACCACCGCACAGGCATGGACGAACAGGCAAACCTGTAGGCTGCTGCTCAGGCCCGCACTTAGCGGGGTGTGGCAGGCGGGCAGGCCGGGCTTGGGCCAAGGTTTATAAGCGTTTGCGTGCGCACCATGGGGTCCACTGTATGCAGGAGCGTACTAACCCCCCACTGGCGTTGGTCAAACGTGGCATCACTCTGGATCTGGGTTAGGGTATTGCCTGTAAAATGCATGGCCACATCAAAGGTGAGCGGGTGGGTCTGCCCCCGCATGCTCAGCTGGCCCACAAGCTGGGTGTGCGGCTTGCCCTGACGGATTGTGGGTTTGCAATCC
Organism: Acetobacter sp. DsW_54; assembly: GCF_002153575.1. Classification (NCBI taxonomy): domain Bacteria; kingdom Pseudomonadati; phylum Pseudomonadota; class Alphaproteobacteria; order Acetobacterales; family Acetobacteraceae; genus Acetobacter; species Acetobacter sp. DsW_54. Next base: position 47,279 of record NZ_JOPD01000005.1, on the reverse strand, counting down.
CCGACAAACGTCATGCTCGGGTGGTCGTCCCCATCCAGCATGATGCCTGAAAGCATGATCCCCCGCAGCACGGACGACCCGACCTTGAGAGACTGCACAGCCATGCTCAGCTCCACATGGCAGCTCTGGTCCTCGGGGTTGTAGGTCAGGTTGCCTTTGAGCTGTTCAAAGCTTCCTTCAATACTGGTCACGGCTGTTTTGGCGTACAGGTGGGCCTGTGTATTGGCCGGCCCCAGCACCACATGCTGGGGCTGAGCCAGCGCGCGCGCATCTGGCAGGGCCATGCCTGCAAAAGCGACCCCCATAAGCAATACTGCCTGAGCTGTACGTCTTGCCATAAAACCTCCCTCATGGCGGCATCCAGCCATTGGGCCGCTCCATACCCCCTGTTAACGCCCCATGGGCCAAAAGGCTGCCCGGTCCATGGTGCGCCGTCTGTGGCGGTGCCTGATGCGTTACAGCTCCGCCCATTGGCGCATGAGGTTGTGGTAGGTTGCGGTCAGCCCCAGTACGGCGGGGTGGTTATCGGGCAGGGCCTTGCGTGTTTCCATAATCGAGCAGTCAAACTGGTACAGTAACGCACGTTGTGTGTCGTCCCGCACCATGGACTGGGTCCAGAAGAATGATGCCCAGCGGCTCCCCCGCGTAATGGGGCTGACCGCATGCAGGCTGGTGGACGGGTACACCACCATATCCCCCGCTGGCAGCTTGACACTCTGCTGGCCGTACGTGTCCTGAATAACCAGCTCCCCTCCGTCATACTCATCCGGTCCACTTAAAAACAGAGTGGAGGAAACATCCGTACGCAGGCGGAACCCCGTGCCGGGCACGGGCCGGACGGCATTATCCACATGCATGTCAAACTGCATGCCCTGATCGTAACGATTGAACAGGGGAGGATAAACACGCAGTGGCAGGGCCGCACTGTGGAACAGCGGGTTGCGGCCCAGTGCCTGCAAAATCAGGTCCCCCAGATATTTACTGGCCTCACTGTCCTGCGGAATCTGGAGGTTGTATTTGGCTTTGGCGGACTGGTCCCCCGCGGTTACCTTGCCATCCACCCAGTTCTGCTGCTCCAGAATCTGGCGGAAACGCGCGACCTCCTCCTCCGTCAGAACTTTGGGAATATGGACCAGCATGCGCCTGTGCTCCTTGGGTTGGCTATGTGGGCCGCTTATAGGTGATTATGCGAATGATTATCAATAAAAATGAGTAGTCACCCACCCGCTCCCGCCACGCACGCACCCCTTGCATCCATGCCGTTAGGGTATAAAGTCCGCCCCCTTGCACGGCATGCCGCATGCCCCCGACCACACAGCACAAAAAGCATAGAGCCATGTTATAAACACCAAACCACAACAGCCACACAGGCACATTGGTTGTGATATGCATAAATACCACAGGCTGTGCTTTGTATTATAAACGCGGTTGGTATTATACTGTGCCGTTCGTCAACTGATTTGGTTCTTGTCCTGCGTTATTAACACTCCGTGCCGAATCATATTTTATATAGTGCTTTCAAAGGGTTCCGTTCACATATGTCTCCCGCATTCATTACCTTGTCCCCCCTCGATCAAATGAAGGAGACAATGAACGAGACACCGGCGCATGTTCGCGAGCTGTTGCGCGCTGTGGTCACACAATCCGGGCCGACCTGCGTAAACCTTTTTTACTCCGCACTGTTCCAGCACAAACGCGCCGCTATTTTTCTGGAAAAGGAAACGGTTGAGGTCAAAATGCGGCCCCAGCTTCTGGCCTGGATCCAGAGCCTGTTCTTTACCGATGCCGACCATGTTGAGGACCTGAGCGAACTCCAGTGCCGTGTGGGGGCAGTTCATGCCCAGCTTGAGATTCCGACCGATATTGTGGTGTACGGGATCTACATTATCAAACAGGCACTGATTGAGGGCATAAAAGCCGCCACATCAGATAAAGACGACGTTATTGCCGCCATTATCTACCTGAACAACATGATGGACTTTGCCTTCAAGTTCATGATCAAGGCCTATGACGTCAGCTTCCGCAAGAAGGTGGAAAGTGACGAGGCCTTCCGCCTTGTCTCGCTCGGGCACAATATTTCCTACGAAAAAGAAACACAGATCAGCACCTTTTCGGGCTGGAGCACGCAGGCATTCTACTGCCTGTGCAAAGGCCACCCCGAAGACCTGCCCACCATTGCGGAATCCGAGTTCGGCCTGTGGCTGACCCATAAGGGCATGAGCCTGTTCAAAGGTACGCATGAGGCCAATGAAATCCAGCGCAAGGTGCGTGAGCTGGATGCCAAGATTACGGCTATCCGCCAATCCGGTGTTATTCCGTCGGACTTCCCCACCGAACTCCACAAGGCCATTACCAAACTCACGTTCCTGATCGGGCGCGTGTTCCGGCATCTGGAGGAAGTGGAAAACGGGCGCGACCCGCTGACCAAGGTGTTCAACCGCCGGTTCCTTGATGTGGTGATCCAGAACGAAATTACCTTTGCCCTGACGCACGAAAAACCATTCAGTCTGGTTATTCTGGACATTGACCACTTCAAAAAAATCAATGACCGCTTTGGCCATCTGGTGGGCGATGAAGTGCTGTGCTTTGTGGCCGAGATTATTGCTGCCAACGTCCGCGCCAACGACTTTATCTTCCGCTACGGGGGCGAGGAGTTCCTGATTGTCCTGACCGAGGCCCCACTGGCGGATGGTCTGGCCTGTGCGGAGCGTATCCGTCATGCGTTGGCTGAACAGGCGCTTACGCTCTCCTCCAATGATCAGGTGCATGTCACTCTCTCTGGCGGGGTCACCACGTTTGAGGGCGAAACCAATGCCCGCCTGCTGATCCATCAGGCGGATGAGGCGCTTTACAAAGCCAAGAACAATGGCCGCAACCGCATTGTAACAACGCACCACGCCTCTTAAAAACGCCTGATTATATTACGAATATATCAGCATTGCTGCTCGCGTTCCTTGCTACACACAAAAGGAACGGAGGCGGGAAGCTGCATCCCGCGCATGGCGGATTTATGCACAGTGCATTGAATAAAAACAATTTTATATGCCTTTCCCCGCGTTTTTCCTGTACGCTGGGCTGTGTTTCCCTTCTGGCATTGCAACAATTGCAGTGCAGAAGCGCCATGTTTTCTTGGTAATAATTTTTTTTCTGAGTTTACTGCGTATTTTATTGCTTATAAAATCACCCAACGAAAACTGAATAAATCGCATTCAATCTCCACGAGTAAACTATGTATGCCTGACTGTACCATTGCCCCCATGTGGGATGCCGGAACGCTTCCCCCTCCATCACTCCCCCACAAGGAGTTCATTCAGGGTGTGAGCAATATCCAGAACGGGCATGGTCGTCGCGTTGGGTTGCTGGCTACGCGGATCAACGAACTGGCGGGACTGGGGCTGGATCAGGATATTATCCAGCTTGCCGGGGAACTGCACGACACAGGCAAGGTGCTGACCGGGCGGGACATCCTGCACGCACCGCGCCCACTGACCCCGGAAGAAAAAGGCGTTATTCGCAAGCACCCGCTGCTGGGGCTTGGCGTGCTGCAATGGTACGAGCACGAATTCCCGCGTGAAGTCATGGATGCCGCCCTGCTCCACCATGAACGGTGGGATGGCACAGGCTACCCGCTGGGGCTTAAGGGGGCACATATTCCGCTATGGGTGCAGGTTATATCCGTGGCGGATACCATTGATGCCTGCCTGTCCAAGCGCAATTACAAGCACTCCTGGACACCCGAAGCGGTCAGGAAAATTCTGCAACAAGAAGCCGGGCGCGCGTTTGAACCCAAACTGGCCCTTTTGTGCGCCACCCATCTGGATGACCTGCTGGAAGTCTGGAATGCCGATTACGCGTGGGAAAAAATGGGGAACAAGCTCCCCGACAACCTGCATTCAAACTAACCCCCGCACACGCAGGAACAGGGGTTGGTTCCCGCTCAGGCCGGTACGTTCTGTAACACCGTAAAGCCTTCAAACACTGGCGGGCCTGCGGTCAGGGCACGCCCCTGCCCGGCCCCCGCATGGGCCTGACGGAACTGCTCGGACTGGGTCCAGCCTACAAACGCATCGTATGACGCCCATACGGTATGGGAGGCATAAAGCCTGCCGCCTTCCTTTTCCGGGCCTTGCAGAAACTGGAAGCTGATAAAACCGGGCACACTCTGCAACAGCACCTCGCGCTCCAGCCAGCGCTGGCGGAAGGCCTCCTCGTTTTCAGGCGGGACCACAAAACGGTTCATGGCAATGTAGTGGGGCATGGTCTGTCTGTTCCTTTCCATACAGGTGGCGGGGTGGCCTGATCCTTAAAACTCCGCGACATCCCGGACCGAGGCATCCCCCTGCCCCATAATCCAGTATCCCGCTGCTTTTATCCACTGGGCGGGTACGCCGCGTTCTTCCAGCAGGTACTGCCGCACGGCCCGGGCAACATGCGCTTCTGCCCCAACCCAGACAAAAGTGCCCGGTTCAATACAGACCTTGTCCAGTGCCGCCACAAGGGCCTGTGCCTGATCCGCCTGCGCCATGGGCCGATGTACCCAGTACGCGCCATGGCTGGCAGAGGTTGCAAAACTCTGCTCATCTTCCGGCCCGGGCACGGCAACAACGGTTGTTACCGCTGCATGGGCGGGCAGTTCCTCCACCCTGCGGCCAATGGCTGGCAAAGCTGTTTCATCCCCCACAAGGAGCCATTGCGCGACCGGGCCTGCAATAACGCGCGAACCTTTTGGCCCACCAATATCCAGCTGTGCACCCACGCTGGCCGTGCGCGCCCATGCCGCGGCCGGGCCTGCGTGATGGTCCACAAAGTCCAGCACCAGCGTTGCGCTCTGCCGGTTATAGCGGCGTGGTGTGTAATCCCTGCGCACTTCCACACCATCGGCTCCGGGCAGGAAGATTTTAATATGGTCATCGGGGGAAGCACTGACAAAATCCGCCATATCCGGCCCGCTCAGGGTTATACGGATCATATGGGGGGTCAGGCGCTCCACAGCCACCACGCTCAGGCTACGCCTGCGCAGCGGGTGGCGCACGGACTCACTTGCTGGTGCAGGTGGCCATGCCTGTTCTTTAGCTGTGTTGTGCATCTCTGTCTGGTCCCTGAATGAGCGTGGAGGATGCTCGAATGGCGCTTATGTCTGGCTGATTGCGCGGGCAGCCTCGTCCAGCAGGGCGGCAATCTGTTCCGCTTCCTGCGCACTTAGCCCGCCGTTGCGCAGCTTCAGGCGAAGGGCGGTTTTCAGGTTTTCCATCGCGCGCAGCACGGGTACCGGTGCATTCCGCCGCCCGCCATGTTCTGGCGCATCGATGCTGGCAGCACGGGTAAGAATGGCGTGCAGGTCCGCACTATTGGCCGCCAGATACGCCTCCCCTTCGGGCGTGATGTGGTACGTCTTGCGCCCGCTCTGCTCTGCGGGGCGGATATGCCCGGCTTCTTCCAACCATGTGAGTGTGGGGTAAATCACACCGGGGCTGGGCGTGTAGCTGCCTGCAAACTTGTCTTCTATGGTTTTGATCAGTTCATACCCATAGGTCGGGTTTTCCCCGATCAGGCTCAGTACGAGCAGACGCATCTCCCCGTAATCGAACAGCCTGTGGCGGCCACCCCGCCGTCCGCCGCCGCCCCGCCCGTGGTGGTGGCCATGCCCTGCCAGATCGGACCGACCTTCGGGGGCAAAAAACTGGTGGCGGTGGCGACCGCCTGCGTGTCTGTTTTTGTGTTTCATGACTCCGATATACATTCCGATATATCGCGAGTAAAGATATATCGGGATATGTTTTTAAAATCCTTCCTCACCCCCTGCAAATCCGCCAGAGACTCCCCCGCGCACGCCGCGCCAACACAGGCAGGATTGACTTGGTAGGCGTGTTTTATTCATACTCAGGCACGGCAATGGACTCTGCCGGATTTTGGCCCGCCAAAATCGAACCGCCTTACTGGCTGATGATTCCTACCCCGCAAAACCATGCGTGAGGGAGGAGTGCGTCCAAAACCATGCCCAGCATACACAATCAGACCGGGCTTTGCCCCACCCCCACCAACCGCACAGGCAGGAACCCCTTGCAATGCGCCTGATCGCTGTTCTGGACGATGCCCAGACCGCAGCCCTGACCCTGCACACCGCAGGCCAACTGGCTGCCCGGCTGGGAGGGGCGGATATTTGCGCCTTCCACCCCATGCCTGCCACGGACCCTGATTTTCAAAGCCCGGATGAAGGGCTGCCAGACCCCGCACAACAGGCCCGCTTTGCGCAAACGGTTGCCACCCGTGCCCACGCCATCCGCCAGATTTTTGAACACTGGCGCAGTACAGCGCAGGGCAGCCCCCACGCCCAATGGGTGGAACAGGCAGGTCCGCCGCGCACAACCCTGAGCCTTGCCGCCAGCAAAGCCGATTTTGTTGTTCTTGGCCCGGCCAGCGCGGCCACTACACCAACAACCCGGCAGAGCTTTGCCGCTGCCCTGTACGATGCACAGGCAACGGTGCTTATTGCCCCACCCACACCACAGCCGGGTTTTGGCCAACACCCCGTTATAGCCTGGCAGGACACCCCCAACCTGCACCGCGCCACCGCCGCCGCCATGCCCCTGCTCCGCACGGCTGAGCGCGTGAGCATTCTGTTAGGGGAACACCACCCCAACGCGGTTGCAGACCCCACATTGCTGGCCACACTGCGCACGCTTGGCGTGGCGGTCACGCTGGAGCGCTTTGTTCTGACAGAACAAAGCGTGGGCGAGCAGCTCCGCGCACGCGCCACGCAGGCGGGGGCAGACCTGCTGGTTATGGGAGCATACGGCCGACCGCATTTTATTGAATGGCTATTTGGCGGCCCCACCGTGGACCTGCTGGCCCATGCCACATGGCCAATACTGACCCACCATTGATAAACACAGAACCACAGGCACAGAGTTTTCCATGTTGACCAACATTTTACCCTCTCTTCTTATCGGTCTGGCCGGGGCTGCTGGCACATTGCTGCGCTACTGGGTGGGGCTGGCAACCTTACGGTGGAGCCAGCTTCTGCCATGGGGGACAATTGCCATTAATGTATCCGGCTCGTTTGCCATTGCCTTTTTTGGCACCCTGACCGCAGCAGGCGGCCGCCTGCCCGTATCCGAAACCGGAAGGCTGGTGTTTATGGTCGGGCTATGCGGGGGGTACACCACGTTTTCCTCCTTCAGCCTGCAAACGCTTGACCTGCTTAAAAACGGAGCACCCGGGCGGGCACTTCTCAATATCGGTCTGTCTGTCGGGCTGTGCATGCTCAGTGTGAGCGCAGGCTACGTTGCCGCGCAGGCCATAAATACCGCAAGCAGCACCGAAAACTGATTTACAAGGCCGTATTTTTACCAGCGCCTACACTACGCCCCATGGCTGCGGGCGCGGGTTAAGGCCCAGAACACGCCGCGCCTTGTGGTTGCTCGCGCCATCAAGCTGGTTCTGATAATATACACTTTCCGGCCCCAGTTGCTGCATGGCGGTCTGCTCATCCATATGCCCCGGCGGGGGAGCACCAACCCACCGGGCATAGGCTGGTAGCCATGCCTGCACCCGTACTGGCTGGTCATCCACCACATTGTAAATACCCTTTGGCGCAGTCAGGGCAGATACGGTTGCTGCTGCGGCATCCTCTACATGAATAAAGGAGAACACGCTCCGCCCTGCCCCAATTATGGCTACCTCGCCCCGGCGCATATGGGTGGTAAAGGCCCCTTCGGGGTCGTACCATGTATGGGGGCCATAAAAAAAGCCGTATCTCAGGGCTATTCCCTGCATATCTGTTGTGTTGATAACCCGGTTTTCCAACGCAGCATACATGCGTGCACTCTCCCCCACATGGCCGGGGGCTGTGGTTTTGAGTGCAGCCGTATCGTCCGCCAGCTTACCGGCTCCATCAAGATAAAAGCCGCAGGACTGCTGGATATATCGCTTTACGCCACAGGCCTGTGCCGCATCAAACAGGTTGCCGCCCCCTTGCAGGCGCAAAACCCGGTCAGCAGGCAGCCTTTGGGGCAGGTCAAACGGACTGGCCGGGAGCGATGTTAGCTGGTCCACCACACAGTCGGGGCGCACCTGCTCCATAATGGCAAAAACTGCTGAGCGGTCCAGCGCATTCCCCTGCACTACCCCCGTACCAAGCGCGCCAACCACCTCCACCCCACGCGGGCTTTGTGCCATGCCCCATACTGTATGCCCTGCATGGCGCAACTGCGTGATCAGGGGACGGCCCAGCGCACCACTGGCTCCGGCTATAAGAATCTTCATGCCTGTTTATCCGTCTGTTCAAGGGGCGGGAGCAACAAAGGGAGCAGCCTTGTTCTTGACGAAAAAGGCAATAAACCGCGCAGGTTCGGTATTACTGGCATTACGCCCCACAAGATGCACATCTGCCGGGCCTTCAAAAAAGCTTTGTCCCTCATGCAGTGTTACAGCAGCCTGCCCTTTGACCTGCATAATCACACAGCCCTGAAGCACATACACAAAAACAGAGGCATTATGCCGGTGCACAGGGTCTGCCCCACCGGGTGGGTAATCCACCAGCACCATGGCCCCCTCCTTGCCTGCAAGGCCGGGCAGGTCGTGGGTCAGCAAAGGGGTCACGCCGGTAGCGGGAGCGGCGTGTGCTCCTCCGGCTACGACACAAAGCACCATGCCGCAAAGGGCCATCAATGGACGCATAATCGAACCTTTTTTACAAAATCTGCTTGGGCTATCAGGCGGATGCCGCGCGTTTTTTCTGCCGCACCCTGCTGGTTCTGCGGGTGCGGGCCCGCTCCCCAAACCAGTGTTCTGCCTCCCCCATAAAAGCCGTGGGGGCTTTATTGCGCACGGTCTGCGCCAGATCGGCCAGTGTGGTCTGGGCCAGTTGGGCACGCATGGCCTGCTCGGCCTGCAACATGGCGGCATGAATACTGCATACGCCCCGCTCGGCCCATTCTGGCGGGCAGTTACCAAACAGGGCACAACGCCCACGGATTTCCTGACAGGTAAAAAGCGCTTTGCGCCCTTCTGCCGCATCCACCACATCCAGCACGCTAATCTGTGCGGCGGGGCGTGCAAGCTGGTAGCCCCCACGCAGCCCTTCCGCTGCAATGAGCAGCCCGGCTTTTTCCAGCCGGGGCATGAGCTTGGCCATAAAAGCTGCGGGAATCCCCTGCATGTCCGCCAGGTCCAGACTGCTCACCGGCTCGGTGTGTTCCACCAGCCAGAGCAGGCTGTGCAGAACGTATTCAGTGCTTGCGCCATAAAGTGCCATACGCGGACCATATTAGTCCGCGTTTTGATTCGCAACAAAAAACCGCCCCAAAAGGGCGGTCATCCTGAACCACACGGTTGGTGGCCTGCCCTGCCCTTTACTGGCAGGCGGGGCAGGCCATAGCCGCCATTACTGGCCCACGGGCATAATCCGTGCCGCACGGCTAAGCGCCATAAGCGGGAAGAACTGGCGATACAGGTCATACCGCAGCATGAACGCACGGGAGAGTTCAGCCCCCTGCTGCAGGCGTTTGGCCACTGCCGGGTCATCAAGCTTAATGGTCTGCCCCACCCCGTAACCGGGGAAGCCAGTGCCGGTAAACTCTTCTTCCGTCCAGCTACCATCGGTTTCCTGCCGGTCGATCAGGTAGCGGCAGCCGCGCGCAATGGCAGGGTGGTCCTGCTCACGGTTGGCGGCAATCAGCCCCATAAGTGCCCACGCAGTTTGCGATGGCGTGGTTGTGCCCCACCCGATGGAGGAAACATCCATATAGGATGCACAACTTTCACCCCAGCCGCCATCTTCCTGTTGGTGGGCAATCAGCCAGTCACACGCGCGGGTAATGTAGGGCTGGGTCATGTCCTCGCCAATGGCGGCAAGGGCGGGCAGTACGGCGCCGGTGCCGTACAGGTAGTTCACACCCCAACGCCCGAACCATGCGCCCGATGCTTCCTGCTCGGCACGAATATACGCAAGCCCGCGCTGGAGGGCGGGGGTCTGGCGGGGCACACCCAGCAGGCCAAAGGCTTCCAGCACATGGGCGGTCACATCGACCGAAGGTGGATCAAGGGCCTCACCAAAGTCACAGAACGGGATTTTGGAAAGCAGGCTGCGGTTATTATCCTTGTCAAACGCACCCCAGCCGCCGCAACTGCTCTGCATGGCAATCAGCCAGTTCACACCGCGGGTTATGGCGTCTTCAACACCTTTTTCCTTCCATTCCTCCCGATTACGGCAGGAGGAAAGGGCAATCAGGGCTACGGCTGTATCGTCCGTATCGGGGTAACGGTCATTGGCGTATTCGAACGCCCAGCCGCCCGGTTCCACATCCGGCAGCTTGATCGACCAGTCCCCTTTAACACGCACCTGCCGCGCGAGCAGCCAGTCCAGCGCCTTGTCCATCTGCGGGGTGTAGCGTTCCTCGGCATTGGCATCATGCAAGGCCATAAGGGCCAGCATTGTGTCCCATACCGGGCTGTTGGTGGCCTGCACCCATGAGGCATCGCCCTGATCACGCCGCCAGCCCGGGTCATCCAGTGCAGCCAGAGCCTTGGCCATGACCGGGTGATGGAACTGGTAGTCCTCCCCATGCAGGGCCATCAGACCGTAAACCCATGGGGGTTGAATCCCACCCCATCCGCCATCGGCATCCTGATGGCGGATAATCCATTCCAGCATATGGCGGATAGCCGCCTCACGCACCGTATTCCGTTTGAGGAACCTGCTCTGGAGCCAGTGCAGCCCCTTGTCTGTGGTGCGGAAAAAGCTTGACCACAGATCCACCCCTTCCTTTTTGGGCAGAACGTAATCAAAGTTCTCACGCCCCTGGGGGAAGAGCGCATCCAGCCGGTCCTGCGGGCGCAGGGGGCGGCTTGGCCTGCGGGCGGAAAGAATGGCCAGCGGCACCAACGTTGCCCGCGCCCATTGCGCAAAGTTATAGATGGAAAAAACAAATTTGTTCGGGAACCAGATAACCTCGGGCGGGAGGTTGGGGGTCTGCTCCCACGGCCATTCACCAATCAGCGCCAGCCAGTAGCGGGTAAACACACGTACGTTGCGCAAGCCCCCCATGCGCATGATCCATGCACATGCCTTGCTCAGTTCTGGTGTATCGGCTGCGTAACCGAGCGAGCGCAGGGCCGCGTAGGCTTCCACCGTTGCGTTAATGTCGCCATTACCAGCACCCCAGTATGTGCCCCAAGACCCATCCTCGCGCTGCATGTGCAGCAGGGCTTTGCCAAGGCGGGGGCGCAGGGGGTGGTCTTCCAGCCCAAGGTACCACAGGGCCAGGCACCACTCCGCCTCCATGGAGGCATTGGACGCCACAGGCCCCACCCAGTGCCCATCGGCTTTCTGCTCCCCTATCAGCCAGTCGCAGGCGGCTGCCACGGTGTGGGCCAGACTGTTGCCCATGCCCATAAACGGTGTGGGAATTACACAGGAGGGAGTGGGAGGAACTGTAGCAGACACGGCCGCCTTCACTTTCGAGGGGTGAGAAATCGTATTCATTGGTGGTGACCCGAACACACTATACAAAGTTCAGTCATGCAAGGTCCTGCGCTTATGCGAGACTGGCTTCCATGGGTAAAGCCAGTTTTTGAATATCCGCAAAAACGCTGGTCCATTCTGCATCCTGCATATCGACAAACCCGAGACTTCTTAGAAAAAAAGCCCCTTCAGCGGCAAAAATCATTGTGCGTATCTGCCGTGCTTCCACGGTATGGCCTTCCCCCTGCCCCAGACCCAGCCAGCGCGCATACCACGCCTTGATCGGGGCCAGATGCCGGGGGGACTGGAGCAGCGTCACCAACATACCCACCATGCGCGCACGTGCGGCATCATCTATGCGGGCACAGGCCTGCACATAGGCGCGGGCAAGGCTGGCCGGGCCTGCGGCAGCACTACGGCAACGCGCTACATGGGTATCAAACACCAGAATCCAGCGTTCGATCAGCGCTGCTATCAGGTCATCCTTGCTGCCAAAGCAGTATTGCAGGCCGCCTTTGGTAATCCCCGCCTCGCGCGCCACGGCATCCAGCGTAAGGGCGGTTGCGCCATTGCGCTGCACAAGGTGCTCGGCACAGGCCAGCACTTTTTCGCGGTCTATGGTTCTGGGGCGGGCCATACCTTTGCAATACCCTTAGCTGGTTTAATTCCGTCCAGATGGAATTAAACCAGAGCGCAAGCGCTTTCAACCCCCCGCCACACATGGCCTATGTGCACCCCGCCAAATAAACTAATTTATTGCGTACATTTCCGCCCTCAAAATAACTCACGATCTTGCGTATTTATATTGACTCCCTATTTCATGGCGCTAAATTGCCTATACAGTTTTGGAGCACAACAACCACAGGCAAGGCGTAAGCAGGTTTTTTCATGCTTGTTCATCAGCACATTCCCCTGACCGCCCGATGTCGGGCCACCCAACGCAGCCCTGACTAACAGGGGCTTGCCCCGCCCCATGCCCAGGCTGGCTCCCGCCACAAATACGTAGGAACCGGGATGTCTGGCCCAATACAGTTTCCGACCCTGTTTTCGGAAAAAGGCAGGCATCATGGTTGATACGATGCTCTTTGCACAGCACGCCAGAACCGACGGACAAACCGACACGTTTGCCCACACGGTATGGCGCAAACTGCGCCATGAACTGCAAGCCGCTCCGGCTCCTTTATGGGCGGAGCACAGCACGCCCCAGTCCCTTCTGGCGCGGCTTTTGGCCGAAAAACTTGCCGAACCCATTATACCTTTTGCAAGCCTGCACCCCCTGTTCTGCCAGATTTTGCAGCAATCACCCACCATTATGGTAGCCGCAGCACAGGACCTGCACGCCTACGCCACCATGGACCCAGCGCGTGAAGGATATGTTGCGCCGTTTTTGCACCTCAAGGGTTTTCAGGCCGTGCAGGCGTACCGGATAGCCCATGTTTTGTGGCGGAACGGGCAACGCCTTTCCGCGTTACACCTGCAAAGCCGTGTTTCTGAAGTCATGGGCATAGATATTCACCCCGCCGCTGTTCTGGGGCACCGGCTTGTACTGGCCCCCGGATACGGCCTTGTCATTGGTGAAACTGCATTGGTGGAAAACGATGTTGTTCTTATGTCGGACATAACACTGGGCGGGACGGGCAAACAGGCTGGCAGGCGGCACCCTACGCTCCGCCGTGGCGTGCTGGTTGGGCCGGGCACGCAAATTCTGGGGGCAATAGAAATTGGGGAAGGGGCAAAAATTGGAGCGGGGGCTGTGGTTGTCAAACCGGTCAGCCCGTTTACCGCTGTCGCAGGCAACCCGGCACGGTATGTAAACAGCCATACCCATTGGCCTGTTTTGACAATGGACCTATCCTTCCCGGCCATTGACTATCTATTATAACTCATTTTTTAGTGAATAAGAATAATTAACATTTTTCTTCCGTTTAATGTTGACCTTCTTTTTGTGGGTGCTAGGCTGAACAGACAAACCGAATCAGGCCATCTGGTCGGTTATTAAAAAGGAGCATGACCATGTATCCTACTTTACTTTTCATAAATCGATGTTGACCGAGCCATAACGCTCGGAAACCCATTTCCAGCACAACACATCTTTAAATAATACCTCTTTATGAAAGACTATTTGCCGTGACTGAAGCACAGTCCACCCGTACCGTCAGTGCCTCTGCACTGGACCGCAACCTGTCTGCCCGCCAGCTTTCCACCGCCCATGTAACCCGTGTGCAAAATCTGGAGCGCAGCCCGCGCTGGCTGCACCTTCTGCTCCCCTGGGTGAATGTTGGCGGGGGCGTATTCCGCGTTAACCGCCGGCGCCTTGTTTCCTCCCGTTTTGGGGGTGTGCTCTTTACGGGTGAAGGGGATGCTGCACGCCCCGTGCCTGAAAGCCTGCGGGCACTTCCCGAGTTTTCGCAGGCAATGGATGCCCAGATCCATGAACTTGTAAGCAAGTTCCAGCACCACACCCACCCCGATGGGGCCGATTTTACCTTGCCCGAAGGCACTCTGGCCCTTGTTGCCAGCGGTGCTGTGCAGCACCATACAAACAACGGGGCAGCACGCACCGTGCGGCACCTGTTTGCGGCACCGGGGCAGCATTTTGTTGCGCCCTCCGGCCTGGGTAGCAAAGACCTGCATGCCGTTGGCAAAACAACCCTGCTCACCCTCCCCCCCGAGCAGATCGCCAGCACTCCGTGGCTGAAAACCGCCCTGACCGCGCAGGACGTAGCCAGCCGCGCCGACGTAAACCAGTATGGAGAGGCCGCCATTCAGGTCCTTTCCAGCGTGGACGGAGAGCCAAAACTCCCCACCACTTTTGTCGATTATCAGGACCACCCGCGCGAATACTATATCCATTCCATTCAAACCGTTCTGCGCACGCATACCCGTATTACCGACCTGTACAGCAACGAATTTGACCAGTTGCGTGAACAGGTGCGTGTGGTGATTGACGTTATCCGCGAGCGCGAGGAATGGGAGCTGCTCAACAACCCCGAATTCGGGCTGCTGAACGAAACAGCTATTGCCCAACGCGTGCCCACACGCGGCGGCCCACCCACCCCGGATGATCTGGATGAACTGCTGACAAAGGTCTGGAAAAAACCGGGCTTTTTCCTTGCTCACCCCAAAGCCATAGCGGCCTTTGGGCGCGAGGCCACGCGCCGTGGCGTGCCACCGCCGACCATTAACCTGTTTGGTTCGCCCTTTATTACCTGGCGCGGTATTCCCCTTGTACCCTCAGACAAAATTCCCGTCACGCCCGATGGCCGGACCAGCATCCTGCTCCTGCGTGTGGGTGAGGAGGAACAGGGCGTTGTGGGCCTGCACAATACAGGCGTTACGGGGGAAGTGGAGCCCGGCCTTTCCGTGCGGTATAGCGGCACGGACCAGCATTCCGTGGCATCGCACCTGATCACACGCTACTTCTCCGCCGCTGTTCTGGTGGAAGACGCCATTGCCCGGCTCGATAACGTGCAGATCGGGAGCTATTATGACTACACCTGACACATTTGCAGACCCGCAGGCGCTGGCACAGCAGCATGCGGTGGAGCGGGCATTCCGCGATGTGCTGGGGCATGGGGCGGCACCTGCCGCTCCACGCACGCCCCTGCCCCCCACACAGGGGGGCAACACCCCCCACCCGTTTGCCTCGGGGGCGGATGCCTCTATTTACGAACCTGTCTGGTCCAGGCACCCAGTTTCACAAAACAAGGCGGAAGAACGTCCCCCCTTGTGGGAGGAACCCGCAACATCGCCCTTTTTTAGCGGCACATTCGCGCTCCCACGCACCACAACACCCCCAGCCCCCGCGCCAGCCATAGCGGAGGCACCACACCATTCCGTGCCGTATTTTTTACGCCACGCAAAAGGTGCCGCCAACGCCGCCCCCCAGCATGCGCCCCACCCCGCACTGGGTGGGTACGATGTGGCGCGTATTCAGGCGGATTTTCCCATCCTGCACCAAAGGGTTAATGGCCATAAACTGATCTGGCTGGACAACGCCGCCACAACCCAGAAACCCCGCGCGGTCATTGACGCCACCTCCGCATTTTATGAGCAGGACAACTCCAACATCCACCGCGCAGCCCATACGCTGGCCGCCCGTGCGACCGATGCGTTTGAGGGGGCACGCACAAAGCTCCAGCACTTTATTGGCGCGCGTGAGGCGGCGGAAATTGTATTTGTACGCGGCACAACCGAGGCCATAAATCTTGTGGCCCAGAGCTATGGCCGGGCCAACATTGGCCCGGGTGATGAAATACTGATCACCACCATAGAGCACCATGCCAATATTGTGCCCTGGCAGCTCCTTGCCCGTCAGACGGGGGCCGTGCTCAAGGTTGCTCCGGTCAATGACCGGGGGGAACTGCTGCTGGAACATTTTGCAGCACTCCTTTCTGGCCGCACAAAGCTGGTTTCGGTCACGCATGTTGCCAATGCGCTGGGCACCATTAACCCGGTTGAGCAGATCATAGCCCTTTCGCACGCAGCCGGGGTGCCTGTGCTGGTTGATGCGGCGCAGTCCTCCCCGCATCTGCCGCTCAATGTGGCGGCACTGGATGCGGATTTTCTGGTTCTTTCGGGCCATAAAATATACGGGCCAACAGGCATTGGCATTCTGTATGGCAAACGCCACCTGCTGGAAGCCATGCCCCCCTGGCAGGGAGGTGGGCATATGATCCGCGATGTAACCTTTGCCCATACCGAGTTCCAGGGTCTGCCAGAAAAGTTTGAGGCCGGAACCCCCGATATAGCCGGTGCGGTCGGGCTTGGGGCTGCCGTGGACTACCTGCAGGGCATTGGCCTACCCGCCATTGCCGCGCACGAGCACGCTCTGCTCGAATACGCCACGCAACAGTTTGAGCACCTGCCGGGTGTGCACATTATTGGAACAGCGCAGGCCAAGGCCAGTGTGCTTTCCTTTATTGTGGATGGGCACAGCGTGGGGGATGTTGCCAAACATCTTGACCGGCACGGCATTGCCGCGCGCTCTGGCCATCATTGCGCGCAACCAGCCTTGCGCAGGTTTGGTGTAGAGGCCACAGTGCGGGCTTCCTTTGGCCTGTATAACAGCTTTGAAGATGTGGACGCCTTGATAACATCCCTTAGACAACTGGTGCGGTAGGCATGAGCGCAGCGTGGCTGGCAGCACTGGGCGGCGGCGTGCTTATTGGCACAGCCGCCGTATTGCTTATGGCCTTTGAAGGCCACATTCTGGGGGTAAGTGGCATACTGGGCAATGCCTTGCGCCACCCCACCCGCAACTGGCGCTGGGCCGTGCTGGCCGGTCTGGTTGCAACCGGCGTGCTGGCCCGTATGGCAGGTGCGGCCGTGCCAACACAATTTGCCCAGACTGGCTGGCTCCGCCTTGCTGTTTCGGGCGTGCTGATTGGCCTTGGCACCGCGCTGGCCAATGGTTGCACCAGCGGGCACGGTGTTTGCGGGCTGGGTAACAGGTCTGGCCGATCGCTGGTAGCGGTTGCCATTTTTATGGCGGTAGCCGTAGCCACGGTGTTTATATCCCGGCTGGAAGGGTGGGCGTTATGAACGTGGCTATCGCGTTTTTTTGCGGCCTGCTGTTTGGGGGCGGCCTGTGGCTTTCCGGCATGGCGGACCCTGCCAATGTTCTGGGTTTTCTGGATGTGGCGGGGCACTGGAACCCCATTCTGGCAGGCGTTCTGGGGGGCGCGGTTGGCGTAACCCTGCCCGGCTTCTGGCTGTTACGCCGTAAAGGGCGGGATGCCAGCGGACAGACACTCAACTGGCCGCGGCGCTGGCCACCCGATAAGGGACTGGTCGCAGGGTCCGTGCTGTTTGGTGTGGGTTGGGGGCTGAGTGGGGTTTGCCCCGGCCCGGCTCTGGTCCTGCTCGGGCTGGACGGCGCAAAGGCCGTACTGCTGATAACCTGCATTGCACTCGGCTGGCTGGTGGGAAAGCTGGGGTGGGAACGCCTTTACAGCCCCGCAGCGCCCGCAGGCACACACGGGCAAGGCACCCCCCCTTAACCCCACAGCCCATTTGGCCGCACTTATGCTGGAGCAAACGGGCTGGTTTGCGCCTGCTCCAGCAGCCAGAGCTTAAAGGCGGCGGCACGGTTCTGCTTATCGGGATTGATGGTTAAAAAATACCCTCTCTCGCTACAGATCGGCACAGGCCATGCCAGCACAATCTGCCCGCTTTGCAGATAGTCATCTATTAACGGCCGCCAGCCAAGGCCAATACCCTGCCCTTGCAAAATAGCCTGTAACAGCAAGGGGTAATTCCCAAACAGCATGGAATTTTTGGTGCGGGCCGCAGGCCGGGAAGACTGCCCTACAAGCCTGAACCAGTCCTCCCACGTAAACCAGTGCTGGGCCGGGCTATCCAGGTCCAACAGGCGGCCACGCGCCAGATCGGCGGTGGTGGACAGCGCACCCATTTGCGCCAGATAGCGGGGGCTGCATATGGGGTAGGCTTCCTCGGCGAACAAGCGGAGGCTCTCCCCCCCTGCGGCCTCGGGTTTTTTACCAAACAGGATGGAAATATCCGCCTGATCAGCCACGCCCCCCATCTGGCGGGCCTGTGTGGTTAGCAGGCACAGGTCCAGTTCGGGGTGTCGGCTCTCAAAATCCGCCAGACGGGGGAGCAGCCAGTTGGCGGCAAACCCGTAATCGGTCAGCACGGTCAGGCTTTTGGGCGTGTTGCGGGCATCTATGGTCTGCATGGCCGCCTGCAACCGGCTGAGCACATCTGCCGCCACAGCGTGCAGAACCTGCCCCGCATCACTGGGGGTAACCCCCCTATGAATCCGGCGGAACAGGGTCAGGCCCAGAACCCCCTCCAACTGGGCAATCTGCTGGCTTATGGCGGGCTGGGTCATGCCCAGCTCTGTTGCCGCGGCACTAAAGCTGCCGCGCCTGCCTATGGTTTCCAGAATCCGCAGGGAGCGGAGCAGATACTCGGTCTGGTTGGGGGTCATAACGCCAGCTTATACCACGGATAAGTATGAACATACATCACAAATAACATATTTTATGTGCTTATATAAAAACTAACGATCATCATAGTGTTGTTTTGTGGTTCGGGATAATTCACGTTATGAGCAAGCAGTCCGCAGCACCTCTGAACTTTCTTGTGGTTGTGGCCGACCAGCTTACGGCCTGCGTTTTGCCTGCGCTGCTGGGCGGGCAGGACCCCAGCGTTGTTAAGGTGCCCACGCTCAGCAGGCTGGCAAAAAACGGCACGGTTTTTGCCAATGCCTATACGGCCAGCCCCCTGTGCGGGCCTTCCCGCAGCGCATTCATGACCGGGCTGCTGCCCTCCGCCAATGGTGTGTATGACAATGGCTGCGAATGGCATTCCGACATTCCAACCTTTGGCCACCGCCTGCGCCTTGGCGGCTACCAGACCATTCTGGCGGGCAAGATGCACTTTGTCGGGGCGGACCAGCTCCACGGGTTTGAAGAGCGCCTGACAACGGACATTTACCCCGCCGACTTTACATGGGTGCCCGACTGGAGCGACCGCAATACCCGCCCGGACTGGTACCATTCCATGGATTCCGTGCTCAATGCCGGGCCTGTCCTGCGCAGCAACCAGCTTGATTTTGATGAAGAAGTTGCCTTTGCCACCCGGCGCAAACTGTACGATCTGGCCCGCACAAAAAACCAGCAGCGCCCCTTTTGCCTTGTGGCCTCCTTTACCCACCCGCACGACCCGTTCAACATTACCCCCAGATGGTGGGATCTTTACGAGAACACCCCCATCCCCCTCCCACGTGTGGCTGCGCCCGATCCTACGCACCCGGCCGAGCTGCGCATCCGCGAAGCCTGCGGCATTAACGTAGCCCCGCCAACGGAGGCAGACATCCTGCGCGCCCGCCGCGCCTATTTTGGGGCGATTTCCTACATAGATCACCAGCTCAAACAGTTGCTGGACACATTGGCCGAAACCGGGCTGGACAAGACAACCGCCATTGTTTTCACCAGTGATCATGGTGAAATGCTGGGCGAACACGGCCAGTGGTACAAAATGTCCTTCCGCGAGGGGGCAGGCCGCGTGCCGCTTATTATTGCCCTGCCAGAGCAGGCACAGGCCCACCGCATTACGCAGGCTGTAAGTCTGGCCGATGTGGGGGAAACCCTGTGCGCGCTGGCCAATGCCCCGGCGGCCCCCTCCATTCATGGTCGCGACCTGAGCCCCTGCCTTGAAGGCAAGCCTCTGGAAAAAGACGAGATTTTTGGGGAATATCTGGGCGAAGGCACCTTTGCGCCAACCGTCATGATCCGCCGTGGCCCGTGGAAGTTTGTCCACACCCCCGAAGACCCGGACCAGTTGTACAACATCCATCATGATGCGGACGAAACCCGTAATCTGGCTGCCCACCCCGAGCACGCCCAGACCGCCGCCGCATTTTTGCACGAAGCCTACCAACGCTGGAACTTTGCCGCCCTGCACCGCAACGTGCTGGCCAGCCAGCAGCGGCGCGCCCTGATCAAACAGGCACTGGCCACGGGGCACTGTACGCCATGGGACTACCAGCCCCCCGCAAACGCACACCGCCAATACATCAGAAATCACAAACCTCTGGAACAGCTCGAAGCCGAATCACGGCTGCCTTACCAGAGGAACGGATAGAACAGCCATGGTTCACACCCCTTTTACGCACCGGATCACCTTTGCTCTGGTGCTCTCCACCGGTACGGTTTACGCGGCCAGTGCGGCCCAGCAGAGCCTGCCCAGCGCACAGCAGCAGGCCAAGGCCAACGCACCCAAAACCGCCCCACACCCTACAGCCGCCAAACCCGCTGTGGCACAGGCTACCGCGCCGCAGAATACTGGCAAGCTGGAGGAAATAACGGTCCGCTCCAACAAGCGCGCGCAGCAGGCCAATACAACGCCCGCATCCATTGTGGCACTCAGTGGCAAAACCCTGCAAACAACCGGGGTGCGTGACGCACTCAGCCTTGCACGGGATGTACCCGGCCTTATGGCGGAAACCACATCCGGTTCAGCCAACCCGCGCTACCGCCTGCGCGGTATTGGCACCAACGATTTTTCGGCCAACATGACAACCGCCGTTGGTGTTTCCGAGGATGATGTGTTCCTCGATAGCGGGGCATCGCAGGGTGTGCCGATTTATGACCTGGACCACGTAGAGGTTTTCAGGGGGCCACAGGGCACCTTGCAGGGCAAGAACACCACGGCGGGCATGGTTTCCTACTATACCAAAAAACCCACCAATACACTGGATGGTTACGTACGTGGCACAGCAGGCAATTACGGCCTGTGGGGGGAAGAAGGTGCCTTGGGCGGGCCTATTATAAAAGACAAGCTGATGGCCCGCTTTGCCATAGTCAACCGGGATTACGACGGACAGTACTATAATGGCAGCCACAAGAACCCCACGGGAGGCTACCAGTATTACGATATGCGCGGGCAGATTCTGGCCAAGCCTGTCGATAATTTGTCTATTCTGGTTAAAATGCACCTTGGCCGCAACAAGACCAAGGTGCCCATAGACCATGTGGGCCTGCTGCCCGGTGGGGAGGATGCACAGGGTTATACCCAGACCTCCACCCGTAATATCCAGAACAACGGGCGCACGGATGCCACCACCCGGCGGGCGGGCCTATCGGTCAATGCCAAATATGATTTTGAAAACGGCTGGAGCCTTGCCAACATTTTTGCGCTGGAGTGGAACCACTTCAACGTTTTTTCGGATGATGATGCAAGCCCCGCCCCCGTGGATTATCAGGAAAACATAGGCGGCGTTGCACGGGTTCTGAGCAACGAGGTCCGGGTTGTTTCTCCCCAGAACAAAAAAATACGTTATGTGGGCGGCGTCTATTACATGCGCAACCTCACCCAGTCCTATAGCCAGCAGCCCCTGTACAGCCCCATAGACAGCAGCTTTGGCACAGGGGGCAATGCCTCCAGCTTTAACATCAGCACGCAGGATGCTGCCGTGTTCTCGGCCCTGTCCTTTGACCTGACCTCCCGCCTGACACTGGATATTGGCGGGCGCTTTACCTCGGAAACACGCAGCGCCAATGGGGAGGCATGGGCTTATAACACGGACCCTTCCAACCCCTACAACACCAGCAACCGTGCGCTCACCTACATCAACACAAGCACCAACACCTACCTCAACCCCAATACGGGGCAGGCCATGGTTGGCCCACCCCTGAGCAAGACGTTTAACAAGGACAGCGAGGACGCCAGCCTTAAATACCGCATAGCACCGGGCATTATTGCCTACCTGCGCTATGCCCGTGGCTTCAGGACCGGCAACTACAACACCTATGTAGCCACCACATCCGACTTCAGCCTGTACAACCCTGAAGAGCTGACGGATTACGAAGGCGGGGTAAAGGCACGGATCTGGGGCGGCAAGGCGCAGCTCAACCTTTCTGGCTTTCATTACGACTACAACAACATGCAGGTCACCATCCTGCAAAATACGGGAACCCACACGACCAATGCCGCACAGGCGGTATCGAACGGTTTTGAATTTGAAGGGCAGGTACGCCCCTTGCAAAACCTGTTTGGCTCCTTTGGCGTAACCTACCAGGACGCACATTACACCAACTTCAAAAACGCCAGTGCACCAACCCCGTTTAATGGTGGTAACCCGGTGGACCTGTCCGGCCAGCCGCTTGAACGCGCACCACACGTAACTGCCAACTTTTTGCTTAGCTATAAAATCCCTGTCTCCTTTGGGGATTTTACGGTGCAGACAGACTGGCGCTACACAAGCCGCTACCGTTTTCAGGCATGGTCGGACAGCCACGCCACAACCCCTGCCGCCTTTTTGGCATCCCCCCAGATGCAGGCTCTGGTGCGGCATGCTTTTTCGCAAAACCCGGTTATTACGGGCAATGTGCGCGTGGCATGGCACTCGGTGGATGAAAAAACGGAAGTGGCCTTCTGGCTCCATAACGTAACCAACCAGATGACCTACACCAACGCGTTTGGCGAATTTTTCAATCGCAATATCAGCCGCTATCCGGGCGACCTGCGCGCCTTCGGGTTTGAAGTCATGCGGGCGCTGTAATGGTCGGGGGGCTACGCAACCGGGCCGGGCTGCTGGTGCTGGCCGCGATCAGTGCGGCAGACTGCGCAGCCCATAGCATGAACTCGCTTGGCCCGTTTGCCGTGGGCGAGCTGGTCCGTGGCGGGCGGTTCAGCATCATGCAGGCCGGGTTATGGAGCTGTGTGGAAATGCTGGCCTATGCCGTGGCCATGACCACCATAGCCCCCCTGTCTGCCCGGTTAAAGCTGCGTCTGGTGGCCCTGCTGGCTGGCATTGGGCTGGTTGTCGCACAGGCAGGCTCCGCCTTTGCCGTGGGGGTGTGGCCCCTGCTGGCCCTGCGCGTGCTCTCCGGCGGCTGCCTTGGCGGGTTGAATGCGGTAGTCAATATCGGGGCCAGCCGGTTGGGCAAACCTGTGTTTGTGCTGGCCTTTGTTATGGTGGTGCAGACTGTTGTTTTTAGTCTGGCAAGCCTGCTGCTCCCCCATGCCAGTGCACTGGCGGGGCAGAAAGGTATTTTTCTGGCACTGGCAGGGCTTGTTGTTGTGCTGCTGCCACTCCTGTTTTTTCTGCCCGATACGGTTCTGCCCACCCCCGGCGCCAACCCGCAGGCCGGTTATGCCGCCCCGGCTCATGCGGCCCCTGTGTGGGCTTTGCTGGCCGTGCTGTTTTACACCGGGGGTAGTCTGGCGGTATGGCCTTTTACCCAGCGGATTGGCCTTTCTGTTGGGCTGGCACCCTCCTCTTTTGGGGTTTTGTCGGCTGTTGCCAATATTGCGGGGCTTGTGGTCTGCCTTGCTACGGTGCTGCAAAGCCGCAGGCACATAACCAGCCCCCTGCTTGTGCCCGCCCTTGTTCTGGCAGGCGGCGTTTGCGTGGTGCAGGCCTGCCCGCCCACGCCATGGCTGTTCTGCACCGCCTTTGTCCTGAATTATGCTGCGTGGTTCTTTGTGTACCCCAGCCTTGTCGGCCTGACCTGCCTTGTGGACCCCACGGGCAAGCTGGCCTCCCGCGCTGGAGGGGCGTGGATGTTCTCCCAGGCGGCAACAACGCTCTTTGCCAGCGCCACCCAAACACATGGGCTTTACCTGTGGACCGGCTTGTTCAGCCTTGCGCTGTGCCTTTGCGCGGCACTGGCCACCCTACGCGTAACCCGCCCCCATGCGGGCAGGCCCGGCATGCAGCAGGCCACCCAGCCCGCGTATTCCGCCTGTGGGCCAAACACGGGCACAGGCCCGGACTAAAGCCACAACCAGCCCCAGACGGCACACCATGTAAGGCATGCCCCATGCAGGCAGCCCAAAAGGCAGCATAGCCTGCCCGCCTGCGCATATAAGGCATGGACAAGCAGGGGGAGCGGGTTCTATTTTCCGCCGGTTATGACCTCCTTACCCGCCCCCACCCGCATCGGCATTGATTTTGGCACAACCAACAGTGTTATTGTCATTGCGCGCCCCGACCGCACGATCCAGACCATCCGCTTTGCCACGCCTGATGGTGAGCCTTCGGAAACCTGCCGCACACTGCTGGCCTTATGGCAGGACATGGAGGGCGGGCGGCGCGTGCAGCACCGCGCAGTTGGCGCGCATGCCATTGAAGCACATCTGGATGACCCGGCCGAGACGCGGCTGATCATGTCCATGAAATCCTATCTCGCACAGGCCAGCTTTCGCGAGACACAGGTTTTTGGCCAGCGCCTGTCGCTTGAAAGCCTGATTGCCACCTTTTTGCAGGAACTCATGGCCCTTGGTGGGCTTTCCCCCGCCCAGTGCCATGTTACGGTGGGCCGCCCCGTGCATTTTGTGGGGGATAATGCCGATGATGCTCTGGGGGAAACCCGGCTCCGCGCCGCCTTTGCCCAGGCAGGCTTTGCCGATGTTACGGTTATGATGGAGCCAGAGGCCGCGGGCTGGCGCTTCATGCAGCGGCTGGACCGGCCCGCAACGGTTCTGGTCGGGGATTTTGGTGGTGGCACAAGCGATTTTTCCGTCGTGCGTTTTGACCCCAAGGGCCAGACCGCAACGCAGCCACTGGGCCATGCAGGGGTTGGGCTTGCAGGGGACCAGTTTGATTTTCGGATCATAGACAACGTGGTGGCCCCCTACCTTGGGCGGGATTGCACCTTCCGCATCATGGGGGGGGAACCATTACCCGTACCGGTTGAATGGTACCATGCACTGGCGCGCTGGCACCGGCTCTCGCTCATGCGTACACCGCGTATTCTGAACGAAATCGAGGATGTGGCGCGCACCGCCACCGAGCCCAAGAAGCTGAAGAACCTGATCGAACTCGTGCGTGAACAGCGCGGGCAGGAACTCTACAACGCCGTATCGGCCACCAAGCGCGCGCTCTCCACCCACACATCGGCAGACCTGCACTTTACGCAGCCGGGGCTGGATATTCACACCACCATCCAGCGTGAGGATTTTGACCGCTGGATCGCACCCGACATTGCAAGGCTGGGCGCAGGCATAGATGCCGCCTTGCAGGAAGCAGCCCTCCCCCCCGAACAGATCGACCGCGTGTTCCTGACTGGTGGCACATCGTTTGTGCCTGCGGTGCGCGCCCTGTTTACCTCCCGCTTTGGGGCCGAAAAGGTGGAACTGGGCGGGGAGTTTGTCTCGGTCGCTGAAGGGCTGGCTCTGGCGGCAGCGTAAAAGCTGCCTGCCCTCCTGCCCTTTGGGGGTTAGGCCGCACTGGCGCAGGCTTTTATGTCTGCTGCCAGCCGGTCCACCTCCGCCATATCCGCATCCCATGCGAACATAAAGCGCGCCCCTCCGCCGATAAAAGTATAAAAGCGCCAGCCACAGGCCCGGAGCTGCTCCAGCACAGCAGGCTGTGCATGAATGAAAACACCATTGGCCTGCACCGGAAACATGAGCGAAACACCGGGCAGGCCCACCACCTGCTCGGCCAGCCTGCGTGCGCAGGTATTGGCATGCCGGGCGTTACGCAGCCATGCCCCGCTCTCGAGCATACCCACCCATGGAGCGGATAAAAACCGCATTTTGGAGGCCAGTTGCCCGGCCTGCTTGCAGCGGTAATCAAAACCATCGGCCAAGGCGCGCTCAAAAAACAGAACGGCCTCGCTGACGGCCATGCCATTTTTGGTGCCGCCAAAACACAGCACATCCACCCCGGCCCGCCATGTCATGTCTGCCGGTGTGCAGCCAAGGGCTGCGCACGCATTGGCAAAGCGTGAGCCATCCATATGCAGATACAGCCCGAGTTCACGGCATGTTTGTGCCAGTGTGCGAATTTCGGACAGGGAATACAGCTCCCCCGTCTCGGTCGGTTGCGTAATGGTTACGGCCCGTGGCTTGGGGTAATGAATATCGCTCCGGCAGGTGGATAACAGCCTGACATCCTGCTCGGTCAGCTTTGCACTTTCCGTCCGGGCGACAAGCAGCTTGGAACCGTTGGAAAAAAACTCGGGCGCTCCGCACTCATCCGTTTCCACATGCGCGTAGGAGGAACAGATCACGCTGTTATAAGACTGGCAGAGAGCCGCCAGCGCCAGTGAATTGGCCGCCGTGCCGTTAAAGACAAAAAAGACCTCGCACTCCTTTTCAAACAGGGCGCGAAAAGCGTCTGCCGCCCGGCTGGTCCATTCATCCTCCCCATAGGGGATCAACGAGCCAACATTGGCCTGCATCATGGCCTGCCATGCCTCGGGGCACATCCCGGCGTAGTTATCGCTTGTAAATTGCTGGCGCGTGTTCATCGCTCATCGTCTTTACCGCATTGTGGCAGGCACACAGCCTTAACCACTGTGGACAACAGGGGGCCACGCGCAGGCTGCGCACATGGCCTTTTACATCAATACGTCTGGCACAGGGGCGCGTTAGTTGACCGTGTAGGTCACCAGCACAAGGTAGATCACCAGCAGGACATTGGTCAGCAGGAAAACCGGTGTCAGCCGCCCCCAGCTCCGGGTAGCAACCGCCATGACCGTGTAGGCAAAGCACCCCGCGCAAATCCCGATCATGAGGTTGGCGGTTGTGACCGTCAGCAGCACGATCATGCCAGCAGAAACACTCTGGAGCGGGTCGGATATATCCAGCTCCGTCAGGCCTTCCATCATCAGAATCCCCACCATCACCAGTGCTGCGGTGGTGGCCTGTGGGGGAATACAGGCAATAAGGGGCCAGAAAAACGCACTCAGGCCAAACAGTATGGCTACGGTCAGGGTTGTCAGGCCCGTGCGCCCGCCTGCCTCCACCCCGGTTGCGGATTCAACATACGCCCCCACGGTCGGGCTCCCCAGACACGCCCCCACAATGGAGGCCAGCCCATCGGCCAGAAACGCACGCCGGGAGTTCATAAAATTGCCTTGCGCATCCATCATGCCCGCCCGCCGCGTGACCGCGATCATGGTCGCTGTGGCGGAGAAAAAGTCGGACAGGAAAAAATAAAGGGTCAGGGGCAGGACCAGAAAAAAGTTGTGGAAGAACTCGGTCGTATCAAACGCAAACAGGTACGCGCTGGGCGCATGGGGCAGGGCCACCGCCTGCGCAGGCAGAACGGTCATGACATGACCCGGAGAGGTCTGGATAAACAGCCCCGCCACCGTAACCGCCAGAATGGACAGCAGCATGGCCCCCCGCACACGGGCCGCCACCAGTGCCGCGATGAGCAAAAGCGAGAGAAAAACCACCATAACCGAGGGGGAGCGCAAATCCGCAAAGGCAACGCCCCCGCCTGGGTCCGTTACAATCAGCCCCCCGCTGCGCAGGCCCAGATAGGCAATAAACAGGCCAATACCGGCCTGTAACCCAATACGGATAGAGGCGGGAAAGCCCCGCACAATATGCTGGCGCACATTGCTGAGCGACAGGCAGGTAAACAGAATACCCCCCACCAGCACCATGGTAAGCGCCGTGCCGTAGGACAGGCCCATTTTAACCACAACAACCTGAGCAAAAACCACGTTGGACCCCATGCCCGGTGCCAGCGCAATGGGCAGGCGTGACAAAAACGCCATAAGCAGGGAGCCACACATGGCGGCCAGCACGGTTACGGTAATCATATCCGCCCGGTTGGCACCCGTTGCTGCCAGAATGGCCGGATTGACCGCAATAATATACCCCATGGCGCCAAAGGTTGTGAGCCCGGCCAGCACCTCCGTGCCCACGCTGGACTGGTGGCCCGCCACATTAAACCGGAAGAGCTTTTGCAAGGATAAAACGGCTCTCATAATCAACAGCACTCCAGTTTTATGCGACCAGTGGGCTGCTCCGCCACACCGGCGCGCTGCCCGTTGCCCCTACCAGACAATGGGATGTGTCTGCCCGGTCTGAACATTAACAAACCCTTCGGGCACGCTGGGGTTGGGGGCCACCAGCACCCACCGCCACGGCGAGCAGGTAAGCGTTGCAAAGCACAGCCGCTCGGGAAAACCCTCCGGCCAGTTTTTGGAATAGGTGGGCTCATGCATCCACTCTATTGTCCGGGCCTGTGCGTAAAGTTCCTGCATGTCCGCGTCCAGTGCTTCGGCCGGGCGGGCGGTCATTAGCCCACCAACCTCGTAGCGGACCGTGGCCAGCACGGTGTTGTCCCGCACCAGTGCCCAACCACCCTGCTGCCTGCGGATCTGGTTGACCACCTGCGCCATGGCGGCATCGGACGACCCGACGACCCATATATTATGCTGGTCATGCGCGACCGAGCAGCCCACAGCCGTATCGGGCGTGCTGGGGCCACAGCCGCGCCAGAACATACGCCCGACCCTGCCCTGCCCGGAATAGCGGTCCACAACCGCAAACTTGGTAATGCACTGGCTGGTATCACGCTGCACCTGCCCATCCTGCACAGGCAGGGTTTCCACCAGAAAATCATCCGCCCAGTGGAACGGGCGCAGCACGGCGGCCTGCATGGTCTGCCGCCCCGGATCAGCCGGAATGGCAAAATCCTCCGCAACAAGCTCCCGCGTGATGTTGATGGTCTGGCTCGCCCATGCGGGCCATGCAATAGCGGGCATGGGCGCAATATAACGCCCGTTCTGCGCCACGCACTGGCCATCTGCCCAGACCTCCGCAATGTCCAGTGCTGCCACATCGGACAGCAGCACAACATCAGCAAAACGGCCGGGGGCCAGACTGCCCACCCACGGGGTCAGGCGCATATGCCGCGCGGGGTTGATGGTCACACACTGAATGGCAATTTCTGGCGGCAGGCCAGCCTCCATGGCTCTGCGCACATTATAGTCTGTGGCTCCCATGCGCAATGTGTCGCTTGCGGAACGATCATCGGTGGTCAGCGCAATCTGGGAAAAATCCTCAAAGCCTGCATCCAGCATGCCCCGCACCAGTTCGGGAATAGCCCCATGCCGCAACGCCACAAAAATACCGGCCTGCAACTTGGCCTGTAGTTCGGCCATGTTCAGCACTTCGTGGTCAGAGGCCAGACCAGCCGCGGCAAAGGCGTTAATGGAACGTGTGTCATGCAGGCCCGCCCCGTGCCCTTCCACCACGCCACGGTGTTCATATGTTGCCTGAATCATGCCCCACAACCGCGCGTAGGAGGGGGATTCAGGGTTCCACACACTGGGCCAGTCCATAACCTCGTCCAGCCCGGGCACCATCAGGTTCCCGCCCATAAAGGCGCTCTGTTCATCATACCCATAATACCCGCCCCCGCCCTCATACGCAGTGGGGGGCACGGCCGAACCGGGGAGCGGGAATATTTTAAGCGGTACACCATGGCTGCGCGCCGTCATCCAGAACGACAGGTTATGTGCGCCATCCACGTTGGAAAACTCGTGGCTGGCCTCGCACGTCCATGTATTGCCGCGTGGCAGCACCAGAGCGGCCTCGTATTCGGGGGTCAGGTGCGAGCTTTCGATATGTTTGTGCACCTCGCCAAAGCCGGGCACGGCGGAAAGTTCCAGCCGCTCGACATGCGCTCGCGCTGTGCCGGTGTAGGTGCCCGCAGGGCCGGTCCAGGCAATGCGGCGGCGATACATAACAATATCCTGCTGCTCTACCCAGCGGCGCGTATGCACGTCCAGCAGGCGGCCCACACGCAGCACCAGATCGGCCGGGATCAGCCCCATGGCCACACGGGTCAGTTCCTGGCGGATACGCACTTCCTGGGCAGCACTGATAAACAGGTCATTCCCGGACATCATCTCCGATGCAGACTTCATCACCATGATCCATTATACCAAAGAAAAATCTGGAACTTTGCGAAAGATACGGAAGAAGTTTTCCGTTGTCTGCCGGGCCAGCTCCTCGGGGGTGACCTTGCGCAACCCGGCCAGAACCCTGAGCGTATGCACAAGGTAGGCGGGCTCGTTCCGCTGGTCCGCGTAGGGTTCGGGGGCCAGAGATGGCGCGTCTGTCTCGATCAGAATACGGTCTGCGGGCAGGCTGGCGGCAATAGCGCGCATGCCATCATTCCCCTCATGGGTGAGCAGGCCGGAGAAAGAGAGGTAATGCCCCATCTCCACATTGGCCCGCGCCAGAGCCGAGCCGCCTGAAAAACAGTGCATGACCACCGGAAAACGCCCTTTGGCATCCTCCTCACGCAAGACCTGCTCCATGGCTGCATCCTGCTTGACGGAATGGATGATCAGGGGCAGCTGCGTCTGCCGGGCGGCCTCTATATGGACCAGAAAATTGCGCATCTGCGCATCCCACGAGGCCGTGGTAAAAAACGTGTCCAGCCCCACCTCGCCTATGCCCACCACCTTGGGGTGGGCGGCGTGGGCAATAAGGTCCTGCACCTGCACGTCGGTTTCCCCATCCGCCCAGTGGGGGTGGGTGCCTACGGAGCAGAAGACATCGTCCATCTCCTCCGCTTTTTGCAGCACCTTTGCAAAATCATGCACACTGGTACCAATGCTGACAAACCGGCGGATACCCACCGCGCGCGCCCGCTGCATGACCGCGTCCAGATCCCCCGCAAGCTCGGAAAACTCAAGGTGGCAATGACTGTCAACCAGATGCATGCTGCGTCCTCCCGTTATGGAGTTTGTTGCAAGGCCGGATCATACTACCGTGCCCTGTCTGGCCGAAATATCAAGCACTTCCGGCAGGCGCGTAATAAAATTAACCATAACGGCAAAGGCTGCCTGCACATCCGCCACGATCACGCTCTCATCGGGGTGGTGGCTTATGCCGCCGGGGCTACGCAGGAACAGCATGGCCGTGGGCACCCAGTCCGTCATCATCATGGCATCATGGCCAGCACCGCTGACCAGAACATGCTCGGGCATACCCTCCGCCCTTATGCCCGAACGCAGCAGGTCAACCAGCCGGCCATCGCAGGGGGCGGGGGCAAAGGTCTGGTGGTCCTGCACCTCCCACCCCACATGGCGGCGCCCGGCAATGCTGCCCACCAGTTCCTTTACCTGCAAAAACGCACGCTCAAGGCATTGCGCATCCGCCGAGCGGATTTCCACCGAAAGGCTGGCACTGCCGGGAATAACATTCACCGCCCCCGGATGCGCCTCGATCTTGCCCACGGTGGCCACAAAATCATCCACATGCGCGCGGGCCAGTGCCTCTATGCCCAGAACCATCTCGCACGCAGCAGCCAGCGCATCGCGGCGCATGGAGAGCGGTACGGTGCCCGCATGCCCTGCCTGCCCCTGCACGCGAACATAAAACCGCTGGATACCGGCAATGGCAGACACGGCCGCCAATGGGGCATCCGCATGTTCCAGCACGGGGCCCTGCTCAATATGTGCTTCCAGATAGGCCAGTATGTCCTGCCGGTTGCGCCGGGCCTCGCCCATTCTGCCAACATCCAGCCCTGCACCGCGCATGGCCTCGTGCAATGTTGCGCCGGTGCGGTCACGCATCTGGCTGACATCCCCCACGGCCTTGCCCGCCATGGCCCGGGAACCCAGCATGGACAGCGGGAAGCGTGACCCCTCCTCATCCCCAAAAGCCACAACCTCCAGGGCAAAAGGCAGGCGTATGCCACGGCTTGCAAAGGCGGCCACACATTCCACCCCCAACATGACTCCCAGCGCGCCATCGTAAAAACCGCCGTTCCACACGCTGTCTATGTGCGAGCCGATCAGCAGTGCGGGGGCGTTGGCCTCTGCCCCCTCGTACCGGCCAATAACCGTGCCTGCGGGGTCCGTGCGCACGCTCATGCCTGCATCGTGCATCCACCCCCGCAATGTGGCCATGGCGGCTTTGTGTGCAGCCCCAAGGTAAGGGCGGAACAGGCCGCCACGCATATCGCTATAAGGTTCGCACCCGAGTTCTTCACACCGTCTGACCGCACGCGCCCCTGCATCGTGCTCGACAATCCGCTCCAGCTTGTTCATCTCAACCACCAACGTAAACCGGCACTCAATCCCGGCGGCATTCTGCACGCCATGCCACAAAGGCCGCCCCTGCCCTGTTCCACCTACCGGTGTGTGGGAAAGGTTTGTGCGGAGCGGTCTTTTTATTATTGCTTCAGAAATCCGTGGAAATTGTTCCCGTCATGCTAAAGCGTGGCAGAACGTAAAACTGTGCCCCACTCCCCGCAGCCAGGGTTGTGCCATCCAGCAGCTGCCCCTGAGTGGCGTTTGTTGCAATACCCACCGGCCCCGTGCGCACCACGGCCCCGGTCAGGTTCTGAAAGTTCATTTTAAACGTAGGTGATTTGAGGAAAGAGAACGGCTTGAATCGATACCCAACACTCAGGCTGTCTGTTACGTAGCCGGGCATACGCTGGTCCCCCGTCAGGGTTACGGACTGGGAACTGGCATAATGCAGGGCAAAGTTTCCAAAAAAGTGCGTGTCATCATACGACAGGCCAAAATTGGCCATGACCTTGGGAGCCATTGGGGCTTCATGCCCTTTGGTCCGCAGGTAGCTCCCCCCATATGGCACGTTGGAATCCAGCGTTGCGTGCAGGTATTCAAACGACGCATAGGGACTAAAATGGTGGATCGGCCGGGCCGCCACCATAAGGTCAAAGCCACGCACGGTCTGGTTGCCTGCATTGGCCGTGCCAAACACGCCACCGCCCAGATAGGTGCTCATCAACCGGTTGGTAATGTTGTAGTTGAACAGGGACAGATCGAGCATCACATACTTGTCGTGGTAGCGGTACCCCAGCTCCTCCTTGATCGAATACTGGTTTTTGGGCATGCCGGTCACGGCCTGAATGGCCGAGGGGTCTGGCTGGCGGAAGTCCCCTTCCCCATGCACATAAACCTGACTGTGGTCGTCAATATCATACGAAATGGAAAGCTGCGGCAAAGGCACCGTGGAGTTTGCCCCCAGATGCGCGTTTGACGTGGAGGACGATGCCAGCAGGTTCTTCATCCAGTAATTTGTCATCATGAACTTGAAGCCTGCGTTAATCCGCAGCTTGTTATGCAGGTAACGTGCTTCGTCCTGCACAAAAATCGAGTGGATTTCGTAGCCCGTGTTGGTCAGCCCGGCCAGCGCACGTTTGCCATCTGCCGTATAGAGCGCAGTATGGGGGTTGCCCGGCGTTGTAGCCCCGCTATAGGACACATTGATCGGGAAACCGATTTTGGAAAAATTGTTGGCATACCAGTACCCGACCGAAAAATGGTTATGGCTGTCAATGTCATAACCCAGTTTGGCGGTTACACCCACATCGGGCTGGCTATAGGCGTTCCATGCCTGCACAAGCTGCTGCCCGCCGGGCAGAGCGCTCCCGTTGCCCAAGCTATACTGCCCGGCAGAGGACTGCCCGATACCCCAGCTATCCCACCCAAGAGCATCGTAAAAATAGGGCGTCACATCCAGCGTGAGCTTTCTGCTCAGCACCACATGCACCGGCATGACCAGAAAAACCGTGTTGAAGTGCGAGATATTGTTTTTCCAGTAGTTATCGTTCCCGCCTGTTGTGCTGTAACCGCTGTGGTTATAGCCCGCTCCGGTGCGTTTGTAGGCCTTGAACTGTTCTTCCGTTGCGTAATTATCAACCATGATCTGGTTGTTGTTCCACGAAAAATACAGTTTAACACTTGATGCGTTCTGAAAATCCTTTTGCAGGCCAAAGTCAATGTGCTGGCGGTCATTTGTGCCAGCACCCATCCACTGCCGGGCATGCGTGTGCGAACCCGATACGTAAAAACGCACACCCGTGTTGCCAATATCCCCCGACTGCAGGCGCAGGAACTCGCGGGAGAGGTTGTTTGTACCGTAGGAGAAATCCATCGTCCCGCCCATTCTGTGGGAGGGGGTCAGGGTTTCCTCACGCATGACACCCCCTGCACTTGTGGTTACCGGGGCTTCCAGCGCAGAGGCACCGGGGCTGACGGAAATACGCTCCAGATTTTCGGAATCCACGTTCTGGTCAATGTAACCCGCACTGCTTGCGGGCACGCCATCAAGCAGAATAGCCATGTCGGCATCTGTCAGGCCGCGACTTTCTATGCCCCCGCCATGCATGCCCGATGTATCCGCCGAGGAGACGTTAAGACTTGGCATGGTCTTGACCAGGTCCAGCACACTACTTGTGGGGCTTTTCTGGTCAATAAACTGCTTTGTAACCGTTTGTACAGAATAGGCGGCTGTTTCACGCCGCATCATCCCGCCCCCGCCATCCACGGACAGGCTGACAGACTGCCGGTTGGATGTAACGTCAATATTTTCCTTATTCTGCGCCTGCAGGGCAGACTTTGCATGGGGTTTATGCCCGCTTGCCACCACCCGGTCTGGCGTTTGCACATGCCCCGCTGGTGCTGCACCAGCACTGCGTGCAGTGTCATGGAGTGCTGCCAAAACCAGAATGCCCGACGCCGATACGAACAGCCTGTGCTTTAACGAAAAAATTTGCATTGCTTGTGCCCGCCCCCTACAGCCTTCCGCCTAAAAGACTGTTTTCAAGTTCTTTTTTGTCTATCCCGTCCGCAGTTTGTTCAAACTTATTGTTCTGCTTATGCAACGTATCGTTTCTGCCCGTCTTTTTGGAAGCGCTAAATTCTGCACGTTGTGTAGCCTTTTTCTGCACGTGCGGACTCTTTTTTGGTGCGGTATAGAAATGATTATGTTTATGCTTGATTTGCCGTTAACTGTTCTCACCAACAGGTTCCAAAAGACGCACACCCAGCAAAAGGACTATGGCCATGGTGCTCCTGACCAAGTTTTCCCGTTATTTTCAGGAAGTCATCCACCATGGCTCCATCCGCAAGGCGGCCGAGCACCTGCATATTGCCGCCTCAGCCGTGGACCGGCAGATCCTGAATGTGGAAGAAACACTGGGGGTGCGGCTGTTTGACCGGGTTTCCGGCGGTGTGCGGCTAACCGCTGCGGGCGAGGCGGTTTTTCACCAACTCACCCGCTGGGGCAAAGAGGAGGCCGCCCTGCACCGCCATCTGGCCGAACTTAAAAACGCACGCGGGGGAGAAGTCCGCATTGCTGTGGCCGATGGTCTGGCTGTCAGTTTTATTCCCTCCGTGATCATGCTTTTGCATGATGACAGCCCGGGTTTGCGCTTTAAGGTAACTGTTGCCACCGCCGCAACTGCTGCCATCCTGCTCCGGGCGGGGGACTGCGATCTGGGGGTTACATTTGACCCCCCATCCTTTGCCGGACTGAGTGTGGAGGCCGAGGCCCTGTCCCGCCTTGGTGTGCTGGTACCGCGTGACCACCCGCTTACCCGCATGGAGGATGTGCGAGTCACGGACTGCACCGGCTACCCCATTGTGGCACCGGATTCATCCACCACATTGTGGCGTCTGGTCAAGGAACTGCTGGAAGAAACAGACATGCCTTACGATATTGTCTTTAATTCCAACAATATTGCGCTTGTCTGCGATATGGTGAAAAAAAATCTGGGCATTGCGATCATGCGTGATCTGGATGCCTTTGGCCATTATAATGAAGATGAAGCCCGGTTTATTGAGCTGAACGAAACCAAGCTGGCAACGCAGAAGCTCTCTCTCATTATCCCCAAAACACGCGTTCTATCCCCCAGCGCGCACTTCATTATTGAGAAATTCAAAAAAATATTCCAAGGGTTTGACAATAACCCCCAGCAGTTTCTGGGAAAGCCCAAACTCGTGGGGGATGGAGGCAAGGCGGAATAACCCCCATACCCCCGGACCATACACCCCAATGCGCACTTTCCCCCGCACTGGCCTGCGCCAATGCAGTATGTTCAGCGTGACAGTTCCATAGCCCCAAGCAGAGCTTCTGCATGGATTTCGAGCGTATCCAGGCACGGGATTGCTGGATGGAGTCCATTAAACAGCAGCGGCAGTTCCGTGCACCCCAGTACCACGGCATCTATGCCGGATTCTGCCACCAGTTTTTGAATAATATTCAAAAACCCTTCCTGTGTTTCTGGTTTAACAAGACCGTGTTCCAACTCCTCCGATATTTTTGATACGACAAAATCAAAGTCACACCCCGCAGAAGTTACAATTTCCATGCCTGCATCCCTGAAGGGTTTTTTAAAAAAATCCTCTTCCATGGTAAAGCGCGTGCCCAGCAAACCCAGCTTTTTAAAGCCGCGTTTTTTTGCTGCATCTCGGCCCGTTTCAATAATACTCACCAGCGGCACAGAGGATTGCGCGCGCAATGCGTCAAAAACAATATGGGGTGTATTCCCGGTAAGGGACACAACCTCACACCCTGCGGCCACAAGATTATCAATGCCCTGCATCAGATACTGCGTGAGCGCAGGATAATCCCGCGCTGCACAGTATTTGAGAACATCAAAAACATTCAGGCTTTCTATACTCAGGTTAGGGAAAAAGTCTTTCCCCACCAACTGGTTCGCACCGTAAACCAGTTTTTTGTAATAAATAAGGGTGGACTCTGGCCCTGTTCCACCGATCAAACCCAGTTTTTTCATGATCATTGGCCCTTAATATGCAGGTTATACATTATTCTTGGTAAGGCTGGCCCTACAGGTATCCACCGTGCAAGGCTGCGTTCTGTAAAAAGTATTTACTTTTATTTTGGAATGCTCTCACCCTGCGGATAGGTAATACGGTGGTTATCATCAACGACAGCGGCTTCTGTCAAACCTGCCGGCACCACATTTGACATGGACAGAATATGAAAAACCTTTACGCCATTGGCCA
Source organism: Acetobacter sp. DsW_54 (assembly GCF_002153575.1). Lineage (NCBI taxonomy): Bacteria > Pseudomonadati > Pseudomonadota > Alphaproteobacteria > Acetobacterales > Acetobacteraceae > Acetobacter > Acetobacter sp. DsW_54. The sequence continues at coordinate 10,790 of NZ_JOPD01000005.1, read as the reverse complement.
AAAGGTAATCTGTAATAATCCGCCTGTGGCAACGCCACCAGAGCACCTCCGCGCACATGATCGCAACAGTGGCATGCTGCCCGGCCTGTATCAGTTGGGTGAGCCCAAGGTGAAAATCTTCTCCCAGAGCGTAGTCCGCGTAATTATGGAAGCTTTGCACACGCCAGAATGCATTGGTGTTGACCGGCACCGTTTTGGACCGTGGCCTCCGGCCACCTAATGCCGGAAAGTGGCTATACCCTATTCCATAAGCCGCCAGCTCTGGCAGAAGGTTAGTTCCGTCATAATCACGGTCACGGCGGGAATATGGAAAAGCCCTCACATCCGCCACCAGCGTCACACCATAATGCCGCAGGAGCGCAATAAAGTCCTTCAGCAAGAGCGTTGAATGTCCAATAGTGTAAAAGGGGTTGGTAACAGCTATGCTCAACTCTCTTTTATGGTCCATGCTGGATTTGGAGTTTTTCATGCCATTACAGTCTTTCAAAATCGGAGACATCGTATCCTGGAACTCAGAGGCCGGACACGTGAGCGGGCGGATCAGAGCGATCCATTTTACCCCTTTTCTGGTCAACGGCTATCAACATCACGCAACGCTGACAGAACCACAATACGAGATTGAGAGCCTTAAAACCGCGCATATAGCATTCCATAAAGGTTCAGCCCTGACCATTGGGGAGTAAAGATTCCGCAATACCCCCCCCTGCACCATCAGTCCGAACGCAAAAAGCCACCCTTACAGGTGGCTTTTCCTTTGGTTTTTCAGGCGTGTTGCTACGGGCGCGGGATGGGCATTAACCGCGCCAGCCAGGCCAACAGTAAGGGCCGCCAGCTCAGAACCAATGCGACAAGGCAGGCGGTAAACGATACCAGACCGGCCCAGAGCAGAACCCCAAACCCTCCCCCTTCATGCCTGACCGCCAGAACAAGTGCCAGCACCACGAGCACTCCAGCTGCCAGCCGCACCCAGACGGCATTGTAAAGGGGCAGCTCTACCAGCCCCACAGCACGGCGATGCGGGAACTGCGTCAACGCCAGTAGCGCAAACGCAAGGAACAGCAACACCCCAAGGGCCGGGTAGAACAGGGCATAACGTATCATGCAGCCTGCTCCCCTGCCGGGCGGGTGGATACCACTGTGTTACGCACCCGGTGGGACAGGTGCCGTGCCGCCAGCAAAGCCAACACCGCGCCCACAAGCAGCACCATATCCACCCCCGCCACCGGCCAGAGATAACGGTGAGACAGCGTGCGCACCAGATGGTCACCGGTGGTAAGCCAGTTCAGAACCGCCACCGCAAGAGCGAGAACGGCAATTGCAGCACTTTGCTCAATCCACACCCGAGTGCTTCGCACCCAGCCATGCACAAATGCCCCCAACCAGACCAAATAGAACGCGCAGACCTCCAGCGATGCCCGCTCCAGCCCGAACATTTGCGCCCCGTGCGGTATCAGGCGGTTGGCGGTAAAGAACGCCAGAGTTGCAAGGATAATCCCGGTTACGGAACCTGCCGCTATAGCCTCCACCAGACGGAAACCAATCTGCTTTTCCTGCTTTTTCCGGCGAGATTCCATCCAGAACAGAAAACCGGTCGCGATCAGCACACAGCTCCCTAACCCGAGCACAAAATAAATCCACCGCAATACCCAGTGATGAAACTCGATAAGATGCAGGCCGCTCAGAAAACGCTGTGAGCGCATGATGGATGTCAGGTGCGGTGCACGGGAGAGGAGCTTGCCCGTAGAACCGTCAAACGCGATAACATCCCGGTCACTGACAACCTGATTTTCGTTCCCCCGAAAAAAGGCAATCCGGCTTGTTGTCATGCCCGGATTGGCTACCAGCACCAGATGTGGCTCATCCCCACCCCATAAAGCGCGTGCCTTCATGGCTGTCTCATCAAGTGACACACCAGATGCGCCGGGTTTTCCGTGTTTTACGGAAAGGAACGACAGACCGTTTGACTCAAAAAAATACGCACGTGTGTTCGGATAAACCGCGGTTACACCAGCAGGAAAATAGGTTGCCCCCAGAATAACCAGCCCGGAAAACGTTAGAATAATGTGAAAAGGCAAGCCAAGCACACCAGAGATATTGTGCAGGTCCAGCAACATCCGCCGCGACTTTGCCCGAGAGCGGAATGTAAAGAAATCCGCAAATATCTTGCGATGAATGATAACACCGGTAATGCACAGGATAAGCATGGCCATGGACGCCAGCCCCACAATCCATTCCCCAAGGTTCATCAGTTCAAGATTAAGCGTGTAATGAAATGGAAAAATAAATTCCGTAGCCCCCAGTGTTCCGGAATCAGGCAATACGTGCCCTGTTACAGGATCAATATCCCGACTGATCATTTTTTGTCTGGTGCCGTAATGTGTATGGAACACTGCATCCCGATCATTGGGGAGGGTCACGTTCCAAAAGGAGGCTTTTGCCACGGCTGCTTCATCAAGCGATGACCGAAAACTCTCCAGCGGCAGCATATTATCGGCATGGGCCATGCGCGTGGCCGGTTTCATCCACAGATCAATCTCACTGTCAAAAACCGAAAGCGTGCCCATCCAGAAGATGGCAAAAAGGACGCTGCCCAGCACAACACCCGCCCAGGTATGCAGCCACCCCATGGAACGGCGAAAATCCGGCTCCATCGCTTACCCCCCATGCCCGGAAAAGGACATCAGCACGTAACTCGAAGCCGCGAGCAGAGAAAACACCATAACCGGCAGCCACAACACCCGCGCGGCAAAAACCCAAAGAACCAGACAGGCATACAACACAAAAACAAGCAGGATGCTGAGTGTCACCACATCTGCACGTGCAACGCCTGCACTGCCGAGAAGAAGGCAGAAAATAACCATGGCGGAGGATGACGCCAGATACCCTCCACCAATGGCAAGCACAGTTCTGGCAGCCACCTGAAACGGGGACGCGCTCATCAGAAATCCGCCATTACCGCAAAGCGCACCGTACGTGGCGCACTGAGCGAAAGGTAATTATACCCACCCGAATTCCAGTAACGCTCATTGGTTATATTATCGACATTCAGAAGGAAGGAGAGCTTTCCGTCCCTTGATGCCGGGTTCTGCATGACGTAACGCGCACCCATATCCAGCCTTACCCAACCGGGTATGCTGCGGCGGTTCTTGCCGTTTTCGATATATTCCGAATGGGTGTACATGACATCCGCAGTCACAGACAGCCCTTTGACAAAAGGCAGGTCGTAGTCCAGCCCCATATTAAAGTTGACGGGGGATGTGTTGGCCGCCCGCTGGCCATTATTGGCACCACCTTGTGTATGCGTCAGAACGGGGTCGAGGAGCATCAGACCGCCTGTTGCGCGCAACCCGTGCGTGATTTCACCAGCAATATTCAGTTCAAGCCCGCGATTACGCTGCTTGCCATCCACCGACATGGTGTTGGTGTTGACATTGGTGACCGTACTCGGTTGGGTTATCTGGAAGACATCAAAGGTCAGAATAAACTTTTTCAGATCCGCCTTTACGCCAACTTCATACTGGGTTGACTTATAGGGTGCAAAAATCTCGCCCGAGTTGGCATAATTTGTGGAAACGGTGGTTCCCTGCTGAAGGCCCTGAATCCAGTTGCCATAAATTGCAACATTTTTCAGAGGTTTGAAAACCGCCAGAACAGAAGGGCTAATCGCCGTTTTGTCATAAACACCGGTTTTTGTGCCAACATGATCCGAACCGGTATTGGCACTCTGGACCCGCTGCACACGCAAACCACCCGTGACCTGAATACGCTTATCCAGCGCGGAAAGCGTATCAACAAATGCAAGGCTGGATAATGTTGAATAACTTGTCCGACCCGCGCTGCCGGGAATGGATATTTTATTCCCATATAAAAACTTATCTGCACCACTATAAACATTAAGATTATAGGCAGGCAGGCCCGTATTGGTTCCAAACGCACGCCCAAAATCAAGGTGCATACGATTGGCGGAAAATGCCAGCTCCTGCGTAATGGGGCCACTTTCTACCTTGCCCCGCACGCCAACCTCGGCGGTCAGGTAGCGCCCATGCTGCGCAACCCCGACTGGGGTGGCACCGCGTGAGTTCCCTGCGGCATCGTTTACAACGACCTGCTGAAAGTAAGCGCTCCTTAACGTGTAATCATGCGCCCCTACGCTGCCGTAAGCGGTAAAGTTGCGAAAAAGGTCAACCTCCCCACGAAAGACGCCAAAAAAATCCTCACCATGTATGTAGGTGCCGGGCAGATTGAAGTTTCGTTTTGCACGCCCGGCATCTGGAACCGGAACGCCTGAAGCAAGCTGGAAAAACGGTACTACACCTTCAATATCCCGGTACTGATACCCAAAATCGGTTGAAAGCCGGACACGATGAAGGCGAAGATCAACACCAGCACCAACCAGCGCGGTCTTCATATCATTATGGGCAATGGCTGTGGGGCCGGAGCGGATCATCCCGTTAAGGCGCACACCAAGCTGTTTTTCCTTGCCAAAGCGCCTGCCCAGGTCCGCACGCCCACCAAACTGGGCATTGGAGGAGTAATCGGCTTCAATTTTTGAAAGCGGTTTGTCATGTGCTCTCTTGGGCACAATGTTGACAACACCCCCGACCGCCCCACCGGGCGACATGCCATTGAGCAATGCAGCCGGGCCACGGAGCACTTCCACCCGCTCCGCCAGTTCGGATGTAATGCCGCCAAAAGGCATCATTCCGTAAAGGCCACCGTAGGATATATCCACGTTATCAATATTGAAGCCGCGGATCTGCAATCTTTCCACCCCCGAACTTCCGGTTGCAAATCCGGCTCGCACGGACGGGTCATCTTTTAAGGCGTCACGTATGCTTCTGATCTGGCGTTTTTCGATAAACTCTTCAGTGTAGCTTGTCTGGTTAAACGGTGTGTCCATGACATCCCGGTTGCCCAGCATGCCAAGCTGCCCGCCACGCGCGATTTCTCCCCCCGGCAAGGCTGGTGGCAGGTTGCCTATCATAGCCGTGGAGGGAACTGCATCGCGCACGGTGCCGCCAACACGCACCGGGCCAAGCATGATTGCGGAAGACACCGGAACAATCTTGTAAACATGCGGGCCGGTTTGCAAAAACGTAAGCCCGCTCCCCTGCAAAAGCCGCGAAAGTGCTTCAGACGCTGTAAAACTGCCCTGAAGCCCCGTGCTCACCTTACCGGAAAGCATGGGGGCCTGTGATGTCAGCGGGGCATGGGCCTGCTCACTAAAAGCCACCAGCGCATCGGACAGGGAGCCATGCGGAATATTAAAGGATATGGCAGGCGCATTGGACTGGGCCGCCGCCCCGGCACCCTGGGGCGCATTGGAAACCACGGTCTGTGCAAGAACTTTGCCTGATACCAGCGACGTAAGCGCCGTACTCGTAGCAAGCGCGAGAATAGCCACAGCCCTGCCCTGAGAGGCTTTTTTCCCCGAACCTGATGGTGCGTTCTTCCCGTTATAAAATGACCTGGCCCGCGCGCCAGATGGTTCTGCTGCCGTAGTATGTGCCATTCTTGCCCAGTCGCCTTTTCCGTAACTTGCAATTCATTCGCATTTGTATCTTTCGACTAGACAGATGCCGCAGCGGCGCTGTTTTTCCCTTTTTTGGTAATTTTTTTTCTGCCATTACGGCTTCAATGCCGTAAGCCTCTGATTCAGCTAGAATTAAAAGATATATTTTCCGGCACGCCACACAGCTGGCGCTTCAGCGCGCCGTGACAAGATCAACCCACGTCATCCAGGACGACACATGCCCCCCATAGGCATCCACAATCTGGCGTAAGGAGGCCTCAGGCTGGTGCAGGTCATAGGTGCCGGTCACCCGCTTTTCCGCCAGCTTACGGTCAGTCAGGATAATTCTGGTGGAGGTCCATGGGCGAAGGGCTTCAATCAGCTTGCCGATTGTCTCGTTCCGGGCAACCAGTGTGCCATCACACCAGGCACCAATAGCTGCAACCGGCACCTCCCCGGAGGAGGAAGCCGCACCAGCAACGCGCTCCCACTCCCCGGCATGCAGTTCCCTGCCCGCAAATGTCGAGCGGCGTGCGGTAACACGCACACGTCCTTCCCGCACGGCAACAACCGTGGCAGCACCATCCGCGCTCACATCAAAAACCGTCCCGATATCGGTTATGACCGCATTGCCGGTGGTAACACGAAAGAGCCGTGCGGGGTCATGGTGGACGGTAAACAGCGCCTCGCCCTGTAGCAGATGAATACTCCGTTCCGATGCGTTCATCGTGATTGAAATAGCAGCCTGCGGGGCAAGTATGATCTCGCTGCCATCTGCCAGCCGTATATCGCGCGTTTCGGCAACGGGTGCGTAATGGTCCGCCCGAAGCCGCACCAGCATGTCCGGTGTCAGGAAGATCATGGCTGCACAGGCCGCCACAAGTGCCAGACCACACGCAAACACGGGCTTACGCGCAAACACGCGCCTGCGCATCCGCAGGACGGGCGCTGGTATTATGGCGGACGGCACATGCAGGGCGTGGGGGATTTCTGCCATAACGGAGGCGGTAACATGCATCTCCTCCCATGCCTGCACATGGGCAGGATCACGCGCGAGCCATTCCTCAAACCGGCTTTGCAGCTCTTCATCATCCGGGTCCTCCCGAAGATAAAGGTACCAGCCAGCGGCGGCCTGCGCTGGCGTTTTGGGTTCAGTCATGGCAAGCAAAGCCCCCCAAGGCGCACAATAGCGGCCAGTCCTGCCTCCTGCGTGGAGCAGAAGCTGAAAAGCCATCTATTGTTACAGATGCGCGGTGGAAGCGTTTTTTCCGTTGAATGTGAAAAGACACGTGACGCTACTGCCCCTCCTTACGGACACGGTCACAAATCACCATACCGTCTTCAATAAGGCCATGGACACGCGTAAGAGACAGGTCGAGATGCGCGGCAATTTCCCGAAGTTTCATGCCCTCAAAATGGTACATGCGGATCGCCTGACGCTGGCGTGGGTCGGGCATGGCGGCTATTGCATCCACAATACGCTGCATTGCCTCGCGCGATGCCACGTTTTCTTCCGGTGAGACCTGCCCGTCCGCTATTCCCGCAGTTGCTACATCAAAATCCGTGCCTGCCGTGCCTTCAACCCTCTGCCTGCGCGCGCGGGTAATCACGAGGTTGCGGACCATCGTGCGGAGATAGTTCAACGGTGCGGCGATCGTCTCGATCTGCTGCCGGCTGAACAGCAGCCAGACATCCTGAACAATATCCTCCGCGAGTGTTTTGTCCCCCGAAAGGCGGGCAGCGTACGATAACAGGCTGGCCCGGTGGGTTTGATAAAGCTCCAGAGATGTGCGCTTCCGGTTCAACGCGAGGCCCCTCCAGAGGCTCCAATCACTTTACGTCAGGTGCGGAGTTGATACTGCTTCTCAACTCGATGCCATAAACTGCCCTGCACCGCAACCGGGTCCGGAGCAAAAGCACAGGCAGCTTTTGGAAGATAAAAAAACACCATCAGCCCCAACAGCATGGCGGAAGCAGCAGCCGGAGTGTTCCCGCAAGCGAGGGGCAAACCAAAAACATTCAGTTTTTCTCAACAGGCATCCAGTTCCTGCCCGGCTGATGGCGCAACCGTAATGGCAGCAGTCTGCACCGCCAGACCATGTTCGGCAGCTACCCGGCGCAGCAGGGTTACAATTTCCGGCGCGTTACACGCAATTTTCTGCCCTGTGCCCGCATCTACAAAAGTCATGGCCAAAGTGGCCCTGCGTTCCGGCGCTATACTGTAATGCCACTGCCGGTCGGCCGTAACATCCCTGCGCAGGATGCCCCGATCGACAAACAGGTTCAGGTTACGTTGGATAGACCCCTGTGACGGGGCATGGCCATACGCCATCATCCGGTCCAGCGTTTTCCATATTTCCACGGCTGTTGTCTGCGGCCCGGCTTCCAGAATCCCGTGCAGCAGAATACGCCGCAGGTCTGTCATCTTGATCCCGAGTTCCTCACAGCGTTCCTCCAGCCTGCGCACGGCACTGCAACTGGCCCCCATGCCGGGGCGGATCTGGTTCAGAACTGGCGGAGAACGACGATGTTCAAAAAAGGCGAGCATGGTTTTGATCCTGTCACGATCAGGGATGAACATATGAAAACGTCAGTTTTCACCCGCATGGATGTAAAACTCGACGGGAACGGTCAGGGTTATGGGGTCCCCAGCAACACTATCGGGCGGGATGGGCAGAGGCTGGGCGCGTTTGGGAAGGGACACCGCCTCCTGATCCAGTAGCGGATGGCCCGAACTGCTGGCCAGTGTAACCGAGAGCACATGGCCTTTTCGGTCCATGGAGAAGGTGACCGTCGGCACGCCTTCCTGACGGTCTGCCATGGCATCGGACGGGTAGCGCTTGAATTTTTCCAGCTGTGCCAGCAACGCACCCTGCCATGTAACCGGGTCGTGCGATGCCTTGGCGGACGAAGCACCGGGAGCAGGTGCGGCCTGTGTTGGAGCAGGCGGCACATCCGAGGATGGGGGTGCAATTGTGGTCTCGGCTGGCGGTGTCTTGTCCGGTATGGGCTTTTCGAGCATTGGCACCGGTTTGTGTTTCTTCACAATTTTTTTCGGCTTTTCCGGTTTTGGCACCGGCACTGGTGGATTGGGCGCGGGGGATGGCGGGGCCGTAACCTTTGACGGCTCCACTGGTGCGGGATCGGGGGTGGACTGGGTCTGCTGTGGCCCCGGTGGCAGGTCGGTCGGCGGCGTTGGTGTCGAGACCGGCTCTGGTGCCATATCAATAGCAATCGCGGCTGGTGGCGGCTCTGGCACAGCCACAACTGGTGGCGGCAAACGCGTAATCCACCAGACCACCCCACCACTGACGGCGAGCACGGCCAGAAAGGACAAGCCCCAACGCAATGCGTCCTCTCGCCGGGCCAGACGCATCTGCGCACGCTGCCAGTCGGCAAAAGACGCAAAAACTGCCTTCTCCGCGCCTTCAGCAGCCCCCTTGCCTTCCCTCTCGACCGTGCTGCTCACGGTGCGGCCCCAGATGTGGGGGACGCATTACCGGGCGGCAGCACAGGCGTTGTGCCTGCCACGCTCCCTTCCTCCTGCCCCTGAAGGGTCACGAGGGCAACCTTGAGGTAACCGGCAGCGCGCAGCTTATCCATCACGCCCATCAATGTGCCGTAATCAACCGTTTTGTCGGCCCGCAGAAAAATACGCTCGTCCTTGTTGCCCTTGGTCGCACCGTCCAATGCACCTGCCAGACCGTCCATGCTGATGTCATCCTCCCCCAGCGCCAGACCATGGTCGGCCTTGACGGTCAGGAACACTGGATCATCCGGTCGCGGTGTCGGCTTCTCGGCCGAGGAGGGCAGGTCCACTGGCACGTTCACCGTGGTCAGCGGAGCCGTGACCATAAAAATCACCAGCAGAACCAGCATGACATCAATAAACGGAGTCACATTGATCTCGCTGGCTTCATGCGGGTTTTCATCGGTATGGCGGATACGGACCATGCCGCTTACTCCCCGGCAACCGTGTGGGCATTCTGCGCAGCGCCAAGCCGCACCACCTGCCCGCTGGCACTCAGCGCCTGCATGCGCCCCAGATCGCGCGAGACAAGGCGCATCACCAGCGCTGTAATATCCGCGACCTGTGCACGGCACGTAGCCGTTTGGCGGGCCAGATGGTTGTAAATCACTACAGCAGGAATAGCCGCGACCAACCCAAGGGCTGTTGCCAGCAGCGCCTCGGCAATACCGGGAGCAACAACGGCAAGGCTGGTGGCCTTGCTGGCAGCAATACCGGTAAAGGAGGTCATAATACCCCAGACCGTGCCAAACAGGCCGATAAAGGGCGACGTTGCACCAATTGTGGCCAGCACACCTGTGCCGCGCATAAGCCTGCGGCCTTCAGCTGCTTCCAGCCGTTCAAGATGCAGAACAATCCGTTCCTTCAGGCCCTCGCGGTCATCGGGAATATCAGCAGAGCGCTTGCGTTCGGTTTCAGCAGCCATAACCAGTGTATGGGCTATGCTGCTCTGGCGCGTGCCTGCCGCACCAAGCTCCAGCGTGCTGGCCTGCTCCAGCGCCTGCTCGGCCTTGGTCAACCTCACCCGCACCCGTTGCAGTTCTACCGATTTGGCAATGAGAATAGTCCAGGTCAGCAGGCTGGCCACAACCAGCAGGGTCATCACACAACGGACCACCGGCCCCGCGTTGAGGAACATCTCCCACGGGGAAAAAGCAATAGGGGCAAGATCGGTCATGACAGACCTCCTTTGGAAGACGGTCTGCGCCAATCCGGGGTCAGGCAGATAACCGTAACGATAGAGGGAATGAACAGGGCAACCCAGAAAAAGGCCAGCCAACTGCCGTAATGGCCCAACGGGGCGGATAGCAGGCCGAATGCAATAAACAGACCGACTACCCACACGATCAGCCGGAACGGCGTGCGGGTCAGGCTCGTCCATTTATGGGCCGCAAGACAGGGGCATAATGGGCGGATAGTCATGAACACGGCACGCACACAAATGCGCGTAAGAGTAAGTCGCAACTCCATTGTGCGTAAAATTGTGCCCGGTCCATGTATCTGCGCGCCTTCGAACAGGTCGGAAATCAAGGAGGTTCATGGCTCACCGCTTGCTTACAAACGGCACACAACGACTCCCTTACCTACAAAGACGATCAGAACCCCGCTTTTTTCCCCGGAACTTTATTTTTTTCCAGATCACATGCTCAAACACCAGTATGCTCTGGCTCCAGCAAGCAATAGACGATGTTATCTGCCCCCCCGTCTAGATTTTTTCTGGTGCCTAGCTGAGGAGGCTGGGATGATTCC
>NZ_JOPD01000004.1:0-22246 GCF_002153575.1 Acetobacter sp. DsW_54 | reverse complement strand
ATCACCATAAATCCACTCATTAAATATGTTACAAAATGTCCATGTGGGGCGCGGAGTACGTTGGTTATGACCAGATCAGCCGAATATCTGAGAAATTAAGTTCAGATATCATGACCAGAAGAGGGCTAGTGGCATAAAGAAAACCATGGCCGCTGCCGGTGCGAGCAACAACGCACCGCCACCTCTTGAGCCTGCCGAGCATGATTTCAATGGGGTTTTGGCACTATGGTGTCATTTGTCGCGCATGATGGCCGGGCGCAAGAACTCCGCTCTGGAATGTAAGGCTTGACCTCCCCCACATGCAGAGCATCACGAAACCTGCCCGCGTTATAACCCCGATCAGCCATTGTGCTTTTGGGAGGCGGCTAGGGAGAGTTACGCCCCTCCCTACGTGTGTCATCACTGACCCACACCCAGTCACGAAGAAACTCTCTAAGAGCATCCGTTCCTGTCGGTCACGACACGGGCTGCATATTCATGCTGCTTGGGGTGCAACCGATCGGATCACCTCGGCCCCGTTTTTATTCACGGGCTCGACATCACACGATACGCAATTTCAGGCAGGTCGTATCGACCCTAAAGTTTCCTCGATAGGCAGGCCATCTATCATCCGTGCAAAACCACCCATAGCGTCCCAGTTGTTGTAAAGCGCCCTGTGCGGACCGTACGTTTCTGGGGTGTCTTTCCACTAAAAATCATTGCAAATGACGCAAATAATCCCGCTCAGCAGGCTCCCTCCACCGGAGAGACCAGTCTGATACAAACACAACATGAAGAGAGGGAAAGAGCCAAAATCTTTATCGCTTCTGTAACACACGACTGTATTACACAACGGAAAGCCAAAAATTTTGTGCTGTGAAATTAGCCACTTAAGTGGTGTGGCGGAGAGAGAGGGATTCGAACCCTCGGTACGCTATTAACGTACACACGCTTTCCAAGCGTGCGCCTTAAGCCGCTCGGCCATCTCTCCAGCGCGAGGACGGTAATAGCAAGATTATCGGAACAGGCAAGAGGGAAAAAGTCCTCCGGCTCTGTTTTTTCCTTAATTCCTGTCCGCCTGCCGTGCATTGCGCACAAATTGCGCAATCAAAGCAGGATCCTTAATGCCCGGAGCACTCTCCACCCCTGACGAAACATCCACATCAGGAGCACCTGTAATACGGATCGCTTCTGCCACGTTATCGACCCTGAGCCCTCCGGCGAGCATCCACGGGAATAAAGGCTTCCAGCCTACCAGCATGGACCAGTCCAGCTTCTGAGCGTTTCCACCGGGGCGGGTTGCCTCTTTGGGAGGACGCGGTTCTATGAGCATTTTCTGAACAGGGCAGGATGCTGGCAGGTCCGCAGCACCCGCAACCGGGAACGAAAGCCAGACAGGTACGCCGAATGCTTGCACCACCTGCTGCGCGCGTTCCTCTGACGCATAAATCTGCAGGATATCGAGGTCTGCATGCTCAAGTACCCGCGCAATATCCTCATCCCGTGGGTGCACAAACAGGCCAACAGTTTTGGCCTGCCCCACGCCACGGGTAGCAAGGCTTGCGGCCTGCTGCGGCGTTACACAACGTGGGGAGCGATCAAAAAAAACAAAGCCAATCCAGTCTGCCCCGTGTTCCACGCAGGCATCAAACCCCGCTTCCTCCGTAAGGCCGCAGATTTTAACACCTGTGTGTAAACGCCCGGGCATGTTCAGCTTTCCAGTTCCGCCATAATGGCAGCAGCAGCAGCAGCCGGCTGTGCAGCCTGCGTTATGGGGCGGCCAACCACAATCCAGTCTGCACCTGCATCCCGCGCCTGAGCGGGGGTCATGACCCGCTTCTGGTCACCTTTTGCTGCACCAGCGGGACGGATGCCGGGCGTCACAATAACCGGGGCACTTCCCAGATCATCACGCAGCACATCCAGCTCATGCGCGGAACAGACAAGGCCATCCATACCAGACTCAACAGCCAGCTTGGCCAAGCGGCGCACCTGTGCCCGCGCGCCATCCATAACCCCGGTTTCCGCCAGTCCCTGATCATCCAGACTGGTCAGAACCGTAACACCCAGTAGCAAAGGCCGCTGCCCTTGGGGAAAAGCCTCATCACAGGCCGTGCGGGCCGCTTCCATCATGGCGCGACCGCCAGAAGCGTGGAGGGTAAGCATACGCGGCCGCAGGTGAGACAGGGAGCGCACCGCTGCACCAACCGTATTGGGAATATCGTGCAGCTTCAGGTCCAGAAACAGTGGTGACCCACCGGCAACATCTGCCACAGCCTGAAAGCCGGCAGCGTAAGTAAACTCAAGCCCCAGTTTGATGATGCCGGACACGGGCGCTACATCCTGCACCCATTGGCGCGCCTGAGCAGGGTCCTGCGTATCCAGAGAAACAATAAGGCCGGTGCGCCGAGGTGTATTAGACATTGGAGTGCTCTTCGTTCCCTGCAGGGTTAAGCTGTGGTGTAACAACAGGCTGCACATCAGGGACAGGCACAACGGGAGGTGCACGGTTAGCCAGCATGGCCCGCACCTGTGCCAGTTGTGCCTCCAGATCCCGGACCTGCTGTTCGGCCTTGCGCGCCCTGCGCCCCTGCCGGAACTCGACCACCCACAGGCAGAACGCTCCAAGCAGAAAAGCCAGAGCTCCCACACTCAGTGCAAGCACACCCAGCGAGCACTTCCAGCTATATGTGAGCATCCACATATCCAGCGGGTCCTGATTACTGGCACTGAACACAACAAGTGCAAGCAGGAACGGTACAACAATTATGAGCCTGATCATGATGATGTGGTAGCCCTATCCTACGCAAAGAACAAGAATGGCAGACAAACCAGCCGCAAGGCAGCCTGTACCACCCTACCACGGTCTTTTACCCGCGTGTTGGCATAAACACATATCCCGCCCGGCCGAACACTCTCCCCCTTTACGCACGCGCCTTTCTGCGTTTCTCTGCCAGAGGTTCAGGCAAAGACAGCAACAATGACGGATAAGGAAGACACAGCCATGCTGGTTCTGACGCAGGGTGACCCGGCCAGTATTGCGCCCGAAATTACCGCCGCGGTCTGGCAGGCCCTCCGCCAGAGCGGGCCTGCTTTTGTATATGTGGGCGATCCCTCCCTGCTGGAGCGGCGCGTGCCGGTACAGACCATTCGTTACCTGTCTGACGGCGCAGATGTATTTGGCCACGCCCTGCCGGTGCTGCCCCTGCATCTGGCAACGCCCCCCGCACCAGGGGAGCCGGACCGCCGCAATGCCGCCAGTGTTCTTGAGAGCATTCGCCTTGCCACGGAACTCACCCTGAGCGGGGAGGCCTCGGCCATGATCACCAACCCGATCAGCAAGGAAGTTGTGCAAGGATCAGGCTTCCGGCACCCCGGGCATACGAGCTATCTGGCAGAACTCTGCCAGACACCGGGGGATGAGGTCATGCTTCTGGCTGGCCCTTCGCTCAAGGTCGTGCCCATTACCGTGCATGTGGCACTGCGGGATGCCATTGCCCAGCTTTCCACCGAACTGATCATCCGCACAGCCCGCACGGTTGCTGCCGGTCTGCAACGTGACTTTGGCCTACGCCACCCCAGACTGGCCTTTGCAGGCCTGAACCCCCATGCAGGCGAACATGGGCTAATGGGGCATGAAGAGCAGGAGATTATTCTCCCCGCCATAAATACCCTGCGCAATGAAGGGCTGCACGTAAGCGGCCCCCTACCGCCGGATACCATGTTCACCCCCCATGCCCGCGCGCAATACGATGTTGCCCTGTGCATGTACCATGATCAGGGACTGATCCCGCTCAAGACACTGGATATGGCCGAAGGCGTAAACGTAACCCTTGGCCTGCCCATTATCCGCACATCGCCAGACCACGGGACGGCATTTGACATAGCAGGCCAGAACAAGGCAGACCCACGCAGCTTGGCAGCGGCCATAAAGCTGGCCGCAACACTGGCCGCGAACAGAAGGAAAAATGCATGAGACCGGCCATCAGGCTTGGCGTCAACATTGACCATGTTGCCACCGTCCGTAATGCCCGTGGGGGCCAGCACCCCGACCCCGTAGCCGCTGCCCTGCTGGCCGTGCAGTCCGGAGCAGATGGCATAACAGCCCACCTGCGCGAAGACCGCCGCCATATCCGTGATACAGACCTTGAGCGCCTGCGCACCGAGGTAGACGCCCCCCTGAACATGGAAATGGCCGCAACGCAGGAAATGCTGGGCATTGCCCAGAACCTGCGCCCCCATGCCTGCTGCCTTGTGCCCGAACGCCGCGAGGAGCTGACAACCGAAGGCGGGCTGGACGTCGCTGGCCAGTCCTCGGTGCTGACACCCAAGGTCCATGCACTCAAGGGCTGGGGGATCCGGGTGTCCCTGTTCATAGACCCCGACCCCGCACAGATTGCCGCGGCAGCCGCCACAGGCGCGCAGGTTGTGGAACTGCATACCGGCGCTTATGCAGAGGGTCGGGCGGGAGAACTTGAACGCCTGCAACACGCCGCCGCACAGGCAGCCAGCCTTGGGTTGGAAGTGCATGCAGGCCACGGCCTGACTTACGAGAATGTCGGCCCTGTTGCCGCCCTTACCCCTGTGCGGGAACTGAATATCGGCCACTTCCTGATCGGTCAGGCCATTTTTGACGGGTTGCCAACGGTTATCCAGACCATGCGCGCCCATATAGACAAAGCAGCAGGACACTAAATGGAAGAGCAGGACTACAAGACGCCAAAAGCGCTCATGGCTGCGGTTGTGGGCATGGGGGTGCTGATTATTGTCGGTGTGGTTGTTCTGGTAGGCGTGGTCATCCACCGCATGAACGCCCCCCACCAGCCTGCCCCTGCCAGTGCCATCCCGCTAACGGACGCCCGCAACGCCCACCTCGCCCTTGGGCCGGACGAGCACATGCTGACCATAACCCGCGTGCATGATGACCTGCTGGCCATCCAGATTGCAAGCAAGGAGCACGAGCGGATCATGCTGTGGAATGTAGCTACCGGGCAGGTTCAGCCCGGGCTGGAAACCACACAGCCCTGATGCGCTAATGCCTGCGCCCCCTCCCCCGTTTACGCCGGATGGCAGCCTGAACGCACTGGGCCTGATGAGCGGCACATCGCTCGACGGGGTGGATGCCGCCCTCATCCGCACGGATGGCCTATCCGTTACCGCCCATGGCCCATCGCTGACGTTGCCCTACCCCGTGCATATCCGCCAGAATCTGCGCGATCTGCTTGATAGTGCACCGACCCTTACCCCCGATAGTGCCGCACTCAAGGAAGCAGAACATGCCTTAACGCTGGTGCATGTACAGGCCGCGCAACGCCTACGCGCGCTTGCCCCGGACTGGACGGTGGATGTTGTGGGCTTTCATGGCCAGACCATTCTGCACCAGCCCGGCCGCACATGGCAGATCGGGGATGCCGCCTGCCTCTCTGCCCAGACTGACCTGCCCGTGGTCCATGATTTTAGAAGCGCTGATGTTGCCGCAGGGGGAGAAGGGGCTCCTCTGGTCCCGCTTTACCACGCGGCCCTGCTCCGTAACCGGCCTTATCCCGTTGCAGCGCTCAACATCGGTGGCGTTGCCAACCTGACCCTTGTCACCCATGACGGGCACATTCTTGCGTGTGATACCGGGCCGGGGAACGCCCTGCTGGATGACTGGGCCTACCAGCACACCGGCATACCGTGCGACACCAATGGCCAACTGGCGCTCCAGGGTACCGCCAACCTTGCTCTGGTGGACCGCCTCCTCGCGCATCCCTTTTTCCATAAACCTGCCCCCAAATCGCTTGACCGTATGAGCTTCCATTCCGCTCTGGCGCAAGTCGGGGCACTGGGTGCGGCGGATGGGGCAGCAACGCTTACCGCCTTTACTGCACAGAGCATTGCCCGCACCCTGCTGCCAGAACAGCCACGGGAATGGTTTGTCTGCGGGGGAGGCAGGCACAACCCGGCCCTTATGGCAGCACTGGCCCAAGCCCTGCCCGGCACCCTGCACCCGGCAGAACAGCTTGGCTGGAACGGAGATGCACTGGAAGCTGAATGTTTTGGCTTTCTGGCGGTGCGCAGCCTTGCGGGGTTGCCTCTTTCCCTCCCCACCACAACGGGTGTACCGTCGCCCCAGACAGGTGGGCGGCTGACCTGCATGAGCATTACGCCGTGGGGGCGTCGGCTCTGGCCGGATGCACACACGACCAGCCCTCCCCCATCCC
Source organism: Acetobacter sp. DsW_54 (assembly GCF_002153575.1). Taxonomy (NCBI): domain Bacteria; kingdom Pseudomonadati; phylum Pseudomonadota; class Alphaproteobacteria; order Acetobacterales; family Acetobacteraceae; genus Acetobacter; species Acetobacter sp. DsW_54. Next base: position 16,064 of record NZ_JOPD01000004.1, on the reverse strand, counting down.
ATTCAGACTGACAGGAAAGACCTTCTTGATGAAACGTTTTTTCGCGCTTTGCATTCTTTTGCCCAGCCTGGGTTCCGTGGCCGTGCACCACACTGCCGCAGCCCAGACCATGCTGGATAACAGCGCCCAAAAAGCATCACCTTTTGTCAAGGAAACGCTCAAATCGCTGACAACGCGTTTTCCCAGCGCACACCCCAAGTTCCGCAAGCTGAGCGTACATACCAACAGCGACAAGAAACAGGTTGTCTGCGGGCAGGTCAGCCTGAGCGAAAACAAGGCTCCGGCTGAAGACAGTTTTCTGTCCTTTGGTGCATCGGAGGATTCGGAACAGCCGGTTGTGTACGAGGCCCGGCCCATTCCCAGCACACTGGACTCGCGCGAGGCCAACCAGTGGATCAACCATGGTGCTGATCTGGAAGAACTGGAGGAGCTTGGCTGTGTGCCAGAAGGCAGCTACCGCCAGTACGGCGACAGCCTGAACAAGGTGTTGCAGGAACACAAGATCAACACCACACGCTAACCGCTTCTGCCCCTGCTTATGACGTTCGCGTTATAACAGGGGCATACCTGATGCGCAAAAAACACAATTCTGATTATACTCGCCTGAAATCGCTTCAGGCGTAATTGACATAAGCCGATTTCCATCGGCATGGTCAGCCGGTTGCGAACAAAAATAACAAAATAATCCGGTCTCACGAAATGAAATATCTTAATTACCTCCTTCTGCTACCCTTTTTGGGTTTGCTCTGGACGCCGCTGTATGATCGGCACGACCCGGTCCTGCTCGGGTTTCCCTTCTTTTACTGGTACCAGTTCGCCTGGGTTCCGGTGACATCCGTCCTGATCTGGGTGGTCTGGAAAAAGGGTAACCGCGCATGAGCACGATCAATCCGTGGGCGCTTGGCGTCTTTATCCTTTTCTTTGCCGCAACCATTGTGATCGGGTCTTCCATCCAGTGGATACGCGGGCTGTTCAGCAAAAAAAACACGGCCACCTCGCATGAGGAATGGTCGCTGGGCGGGCGTGGGTTTGGCCCCTGGGTTACGTGGTTTCTGGTCGGTGGGGATTTTTACACGGCCTATACCGTTATTGCCGTGCCGGCACTGGTTTACGCCGCAGGCGCTTACGGTTTTTTTGCGCTGCCCTACACCATTATCGTGTACCCGTTCATTTTTATCGTTATGCCCAAACTGTGGAAAATCGCGCGTGAAGGCGGGCATGCCACGGCGGCCGATATTGTGCGTGCCCGCTTTGACAGCCGCGCGCTGGAAGTTGTGGTTGCACTGACCGGGCTTGTTGCCGTCATGCCCTATATTGCCCTGCAGCTTATTGGGATCCGCACCGTTATTCAGGCACTCGGGCTGCCGGGGGACCTGCCCCTGATTATCGCCTTCCTGTCCTTGGCGGCTTATACGTGGCTGGGTGGGCTGCATGCCCCGGCCCTGACCGCGTTTATCAAGGACATCATGATCTATATTGCCGTGCTTGTGGCAGTTACGGTCATTCCGCTGCACACCGGCGGGTATGGAGCACTTTTTACCTCGGTTGAACATGCGCAGAACATGCTCAAACCCGGTCAGGGCCTGCCTTATGCAACGCTTGCCCTTTCCTCCGCACTGGCAGCCTTTTTGTACCCACACACGCTTACGGGTATTCTGGCATCCCGCTCGGCCGACACCATCCGCCAGAACGCGGTCTTCCTGCCCATTTACACCATTGTGTTGGGCCTGATTGCCATGCTGGGCTTTATGGCGCATGCCGCTGGGATTATCACAACCAATAACTCCATGGTTGTGCCCATGCTGTTCCAGAAAGTGTTTCCTGCATGGTTTGCGGGCTTCTGCCTAGCCGCCATTGCTGTTGGCGCACTTGTACCCGCAGCCGTTATGGCTATTGGGGCTGCCAACCTTGTCACCAGCAACCTGCTCCCTACACAGAAAAACCCTGTGCGTACCAGCCGCCTGACTTCGCTTGTGGTCAAGCTGGGCGCTCTGGTGTGCGTGCTGTTTTTGAATGCACAGTTCGCCATTGACTTCCAGCTCCTTGGCGGCGTGTTCATTCTGCAGACCTTTCCCGCACTTATTCTGGGTCTGCTCAAAATACGCTTTTCCGCCACGGCCATGCTGGCAGGCTGGCTGATTGGCACCGTGTTTGGGGTCAGCCTGTGCTGGATGGATGGGCTTAAGCCTATTCACCCGGTTAACTTTGGCCTGTTCTCGGGCAATGTTTCCACGGGTCTGCTGGCCCTTGGGGTCAATGTGATTGTTGTTGTTGTGGTTTCGGCTCTCTATCCAGCCAAAAAGACAGCCATCGTGGCAGAACACGACAATGTGGAAGAACCGGCCTAAACACCGGTCCACACGCTACACAGCAAAAAGGGATGCGCCCGGCAAGGCGCATCCCTTTTTTGTGGCTATACAACTGGCGCGGCCTTACAGGCTTAGCAGAATAGCCGGAGCGGCTTTTCCCCCACCGGGCTGAAAAGTCCTGACCTGCTCACGCACGACGTCATACAAATCTATGCCGCACCGGCGGGCAGGTTCGGCCATCTGCTCATAAATCTCTTCCAGCAGATAGGTTTTCTGGGCATCACCGCTCAAAAGCAGGGGGGACCGCCGGTTACTCTGGCACAGGTTTAAAAAGGAGCGTAACGCGGCCTCGCCCTGCGGTTCCAGCCCGGCAACCGTGCTTGCAAAAAAGTCCACTTCGGCGTTCAACCCCACAAACACCCCCCGAAAAACCGAGCGTGGCACCTGGTAGCTGATCAGGGCAGGAATACCACCAATAAGCATAATATCCTGTGCGGAAGGGGGCATGGGGGCTGTCTGGCTCCTTGCAAGCGGGGGCAGTGTTTGGCAATGCTGATAGCATTCTTCTGTCCTGTGCCAAAGAGTGTGCGGGGTCGCAAACGGTTTTCATCAGGAGCCGCCATGACACACCCCCAGCCCCCCGCCAGACAACTGGACCTCCTGCTGCCAGACAACCGCCCCGCGCGCGAGGTGCTGGAACCCGGTGCCCTGCTGCTGCGCCAGTTTGCCACATCCTCCGCCACCATTTATTTACAGGCTTTGCAGGCGGTGGCCGAACAGGCACCTTTCCGCCACATGCACACCCCCGGTGGGGGCACCATGTCCGCCGCCATGACCAGTTGCGGAGCACTGGGCTGGGTCAGCTCCGCGCAGGGCTACGCTTACACGCCTGTTGACCCGCTAAGCCAGCAGCCATGGCCTGCCATGCCTGCCAGCCTTTTTGCCCTTGCACGCAACGCCGCGCAAACAGCCGGGTACCCCGGTTTTACCCCCAATGCCTGCCTACTCAACTGTTATCAGGATGGTGCCCATATGGGGCTGCATCAGGACAGGGATGAAGGAGATATGACGCAGCCTGTTGTTTCACTCTCGCTCGGGCGAACCGGTCTTTTTATGTGGGGTGGACAAAACCGGCGTGACAGGGTGCGCACCTTTGCGCTGGACCATGGGGATGTACTGGTCTGGGGCGGACCCGCACGCCTGCACTACCACGGCATTAAAGGGCTTGCCCCTGCCCCACACCCGGTAACGGGGCTGACCCGCTATAACATCACCTTCCGCCATGTTGCGGCCCCTTCCTGATCCTTTATTCTGGCCCGGAGCTACCCAACATGCCCTTGCGCACTCTGCTGACCCGCCGCAAAGCCCTGTATGCTGGGCTGGCACAGGCCACTTGCCTTGCGGGCCTATGCCCCCCGGCTTATGCCCAGCAAACTCAGCCTGCCCCGTTTGCCCCGGTGGAAGAGATTTTCCGCAAGGCCATACAGAATGGCAAAATGCCCGGAGCCGTTGCCGCCATAGGCCATGAAGGCCGCATGGTATGGCGCGGTGTTTTTGGCCAGCGCAGCCTGCTCCCCCCAGCAGAAGCCATGACATGGGATACCATTTTTGACATGGCCTCCCTGACCAAGGTTCTGATAACAGCACCTTCCATCATGCAGTTGTATGAGCGGGGCCTTATCGCGCTGGATACACCGGCCTGCCATTACCTTCCCGCATTCGCGGCTAATGGCAAGCAGGACATTACCATCCGCCAGCTTCTCACACATTATTCCGGCCTTGCGCCAGATCTGGACCTGAGCTTTGCATGGCAGGGCAAGCAGACAGGGGTGCGGATGCTCATGAACAGTGCCCCCCAAACCACGCCGGGCGAACAGTTTGTTTACAGTGACCTTAATTTTATAACGCTAGGCCTGATTGTGGAGCGCCTATCCGGCCAGCCCCTTGCCGCGTATGCCATGGAGCATATTCTCAAACCCCTTGGTTTACACAATTCTTTTTTTCTTCCTGCATCATCATACCAGAACACTATCGCACCCACACAGTATGATGAAAACGGGCATATGCTACGCGGGGTTGTGCACGACCCAACAACCCGGCGTATGGGCGGGGTGGCAGGGCACGCGGGGTTATTTTCCTGCGCGCAGGATACAGTCGCTTATGCACAGGCCCTGTTGAACAAACTGGCCGGCCTGCCCTCGGCTTTTCCTCTGCGGGCAGAAACCCTGTACCTTATGTCCACCCCCCAGCAGCCCGCAGGCAAAACCGACCTGCGCGGGTTGGGGTGGGATATAGCAACCCACTACTCCACAGCCCGTGGGGCTTACTTTCCTTCCTCCTCTTTTGGCCATACCGGTTTTACCGGCACGTCCCTCTGGCTGGTGCCCAATACCCGTAGCTTTGTGATGATTCTGACAAACCGCGTACACCCGCAAGGGCAAGGCAATGTGGTGGCCCTGCGCAGGGATGTGGCAACTGCCGCGGCACTGGCTTTGCGCGCGTTCGGGCCTTAAAAACCCGGTTTATCGCCATTTATCATGGCATACAGAGCTGGTGTGTTATTCCTGCATCACTTCATGGTTATATTCGTTCATATATAGGTTTATGTGTGACCGTATATAGACAAACCCCTGACTCACCCGGCAAAACAGGCATCAATTTTATACCCCTCCTGACCCCGGATGAGCCTGATCCATGCACGCACGTTTCCATACATTTTTCGCCACCGGAACATTTAGCGCGTTGTTGCTAACTACGTCCACGCTGGCCGCAGAGCCTGTGGCACCAGAGCAACAAGACGCTACCGGCAAGCAGACTTCCATCAAGGCATCCACCTCCACCACCCCAAAAACCGCAGCACCCAAAACAGCCAAAACCATGGCCCCCATTGCCGGGATTCTGGATGGCTCGAACGGTGAAACCGTAAACGTGCATGGCCATCACGCAGCAGACGGCACCAGCGCCAAATACATGAACAAGATTGTCTATCTTGGCCCGCTGGGAAACCGGGATACACTGGATACGCCTTACTCCGTTATGGGGGTGCCGCATGACGTTGTGGTTAACCAGCAGATCCGCAACATTAATGACATGGCGCAGTATCTGCCCTCTGTTCAGCTTGAAATTCGCGGGGACCCCAATACCTCCCGCCCGCAGTCGCGCGGGTTTGAAGCCGATGTATGGTCCAACTCCCGTCTGGATGGGTTGAACGTGGTTTCCACCACCCCTTATGCAGGGGAATGGGTGGATAACCTGCAGGTTCTCAATGGCCTGTCTGGTGCAATGTATGGCCCCCAGAACCCTGCCGGCATGTTTGAATACACGCTCAAACGCCCCACAGACCGACGGACCGAACGCCTGTCCGTTGGTGTGGATTCCATCGGCACACCTACGGTTAACGGTGATATTTCAGGCCGGGTTGGCAAAAATGGCTGGTTTGGTTACCGGCTGAACATGCTGCACGCCAATGGCACGGCCTACACACAGGGCAGCTGGATCCGGCGTGAGATGGTCAGTGCTGATTTTGACATCCATCTGGATGAAAAAACGGTCATTGAGCTTGATGCCAGCCATTACACGTTTGTGGAACGCGGGACCGCCCCGGGCTTTGCCGTGCAGGAAACGCCTACAAAAGCGATTCCGTCCTATGTCAGCTCCCTCCCCACGGCTCCGGACCTGAGCAAGCCCTATCTGGGGCAGGACTGGAGCGGCTACAATATGGAAACCAATACGTTTCTGGCCAAGATCAAGCATGAGATCAACAAAGACTGGAGCTTTACACTCGGCGGATTGTACCAAGACGCCGCACGCCAGTCTTTTGCCTCAAACGATACACTTATCAATAACACCGGGGGTTACACCCAGACGGTCACGGCTGCTGCAACAGCTAATGATTTCCGTACTGGCAGTAACATGGCCTATTTTAACGGGCGTGTTTACACCGGCCCCGTCAAGCATGATCTGGTGATTGGTACAAATGGCTACATGTCAGGGACCTATAACCCGACCACCCCTGGCACCGCGGTCAGCACGGTAACAGCCGCCGACCACGCCAGCATCTACAACCCCATCAAGGTCAACGGCAAACAGCCTTACTACCATGGGCGCTGGGAATCAGGGCGCATTACCACACAGTCTTTTATTATTGGGGATACCCTGACCTTTAACAAACACTGGTCAATTCTGGGCACACTGGGCTGGAGCTGGATAGACCAGAGAGGCCCCAAGAGCAAAGTCGTGCCCAGTCCTTTGGAAAAATCCGTTCAGGCCAGTGCTGCTTTTAGCCCGACGGTTAGCCTGCTCTATAAACCCACCGATAACCAGACCCTGTACTTCACGTATGCCCGCTCGGTCGAACCGGGTGCGGTGGCCAATGCCTCCAACTCCAACGCGTATCAGACACAGCCTTTGATCCGCCCGGAAGAATATGAAGTCGGCTATAAACTCCGTTACGGGAAAATGCAGTTTAACGTTGCAGGTTTCCGCATGACATCAAAATACGCGGCAAGCTACTGCCCCAACGGTTCAACCTGCACCAACCCCGTGAGCGGAGCGCAGCTGCCGCTGGAATATGGTTATGTTGGAACACAGCGTAACTACGGTGTGGAAGCCCAGATTTCTGGCGAAGTATTGCCCAACCTGTCCGTTCTGGCTGGTGTCACCTGGCTGGATGCCGAGCTTATTAACAGCAAGGAAAGCAAATATAATAATAAGGAAATTATTGGGGCAGCTCCGCTACAGGCCAACATGCTGCTGGACTACCGACTGCCTGCCTCGCTTGGTTCCTTTGCTTCTGGCTGGGCGTTCAATGCCAATGTGCATTACATGGGCAACCGTGCAGCAAACCTGACAAATACGCTCCATACAGGATCCTACACCACGCTGGATCTGGGCACGCGTTATGCCTTTAACGTCGTCAAGTTCCCATGGGTTGTACGCTTTGGGGTAAGCAACGCGACAAATGAGCGCTATTGGGCATCGGTTTTTGCTGGCTCCCCCGGTGCCGTGTCCAATACACCTGAGACACTCTATGCTGGCCTGCCCCGCATCTACCACTTCACTCTTTCCATGGAGTTCTAAGCGGTTCAGGGTTGGGTAGGTTGTCCCCTACTCAACCCCGTTTGCAGGCAGCCTGTTTATGTGCGAACCCTGCAACGCATACACAACGGTAAGAACGTTTACCTTTGGCAGGCCAGATTACCTAAAAACGATTATCCTTCCAGACTAACCGTTTTTGCCTGCCGTTCCATCCACTTCTGGGCGGAAACTTTGCGGGACGCATCTAGCATCCGGTAAAGGGAAACCATATCCCGCTCATCGGGCGAGACGATCAGATCAATATCTTCCTGCACGTAGCCTGTCAGAAACACTTCTGGTTCCACGTGCAACAATGCTGCCAGTTTGGGAATATGCTTGCGCGCACTTCCCTCACGCCCTGTTTCCCAGAATGCTATGGCGGGGCGGGAGACACCGAGTGCATCGGCAACCTGCTGCTGTGTAAGGCCGGCAGTTTTGCGAAGAATTTTGATTCTCTGACCAAGTTCAACACCCGGCGAGATAACATTGTCCCGTTGAGCCATCTTAATTCCTCCATTTTACCACGCCGTGGCAGAATGCTTTTGCCGGAAAAATTCGCACCATATTTAAAAATGCACAGAGTGCGCGCTGCTCTGCCTCAAATCATATCCATGAGAAAAGCAGGTAACCAATAAAGTGGTGCATACCTGTTATAGTCATAACACAGGATCAATCATGTGCAACAAATTACGGGCCGTTAATTTTTCAAAGCTCTATTTTGTGGTCACATTCCTGTGTGAGCGAGATTTATATTGGCGCTCAAAACAATAAAATAAGTGTTATTTTTTGCTTTATTCAGTGATGTGTGCAGGAAGAATAAAATACGGCACACAGGTTTGCAGCCTTGGAGCGGCCACAGCACCTGCATGACTTATGCTTTAAAAATAACATCTTCGCTGTCTGCTCCACATAGCTCGACCCCTGCAGTGACTCGGCTGAATCCCTACTGCACTGCCCCCATATGCGAGCGTTAGGTAGTGCTGCCCTTTTACTCTGCCCGCCCCGGGTTTGTATGACGCAAGGAGTGTGCAAGAAAATTACCCACGCCCTGCAAGACCATAACCAGAGCGATTAGAACAGCCACCACCCCGAACATGACCGTGGTGTTGAAGCGCTGATACCCATAGCGGATTGCCAGATCACCCAACCCACCTGCACCTATGGCCCCTGCCATGGCAGATGCGCCCACAAGCGTTACCAGCGTAACCGTAAAGCCCGAGATCAACCCCGGCAGACTTTCTGGCAACAGCACATAGCGTACCACCATCCACCGAGTGCCCCCCATGGCCCGTACGGCATCGACCAGCCCGGTATCCACCTCCCGCAAAGATACTTCGGCAATACGGGCAAAATAAGGAATGGCCGCTATGGACAAAGGTACAATAGCAGCCGTTGTACCCAACGCGGTGCCAACCACCATGCGCGTGAAGGGAATAAGCAGCACAAGCAAAATAATAAACGGTACAGCCCGCACCGCATCCACGACCCCACCCACCAAGCGGGATAACAGCGGGAGAGGATACAGCCCCGAAGGGGAGGTAAGAACAAGCAGCACAGCCAGCGGCAGGCCGCCAGCAACCGCCAGCGCTCCGGAGGCCAGAACCATTTCCAGTGTCTCAGCCGTAGCGCGCCAGAGCAGATCAAGAATGAGCCGGGACATATCCAATTACCTCGGCTGCACAGGCATGCGCCTGAAGAGCGTTCATGGTTGCGACGGAAAGACCATCTGTTTGCACCACCACATCCACCAGTTCCTCCCTTTCCGGGTTGGGGAGGGTGTGCAGCAGGGCAAAACTGGCCTGACACTGTTGTTCCAGCGTGTGGAGCAAAGGGGTAAACACTGCCTGTGTGGCCACGGTCAGGCGCACAATGGCGTGGCTGCCATCTTGCGGGGTCTGGCTGAGATTGGGCGGCAGAACAGCGGCCAGCTGGTTGGCATCCAGAATATCGGCCGGTTTGCCACGGCTCACAATGCGCCCTTTTTCCAGCACAAGCACTTGCTGCGCCAGACTGCGCACGACATCCATCTCATGCGTGATAAAAACAACGGTCAGGCCCAGCACACGGTTAATATCGGCCAGAAGCGCCAGAATTGTCTGGGTTGTCTCCGGGTCCAGCGCCGAGGTTGCTTCATCACACAGCAACAGGGCCGGGTGGGCAGCCAGTGCCCGTGCAATGCCAATACGCTGCTTTTGCCCGCCAGAAAGCATAGCCGGATATTTGCCCGCGTGGTCCGCCAGACCAACAAGGTCCAGCAGTTCCATCACACGTTTGTTGCGCTCGGCCTTGGGCATACCGGCAATTTGCAACGGCAGGGCCACATTGGCCGCAATGGTGCGCGAGTTGAGCAGGTTGAAGTGCTGAAAAACCAGCCCGATCCTGCGTCGTAGCAGAACAAGCTTTGCCTCAGGCAGGATAGCCATATCCTCCCCTTCCAGCAGTATTCTGCCAGACTGGGGGCGGTCCAGACCGCTCAGGCACCGTAAAAGCGTGGATTTACCTGCCCCTGAGCGGCCAATAATACCCAGCCGCTGCCCCTTGGGCACCGTAAACGAAATATCGTGCAGGGCAGGCTGGCCGCCAAAGGAGCGGTTAAGGCGTTCGACTTCTAAAAGGTTCATGGCCAAGATGGCAGCACAGCGCCATGAAACGCCTTGTCCAGAGCCTGCCGCACATTGGGCTGCTGATAGGCGTGCACCAGTTTGGCAACCCACGGAGCAGATTTATCGGCTTCGTTCACGGCTATAATGCAGATATACGGGTTATTATCGGCTGTTTCCTGCGCAATGCGTGTTTTTTCAATATCCACGCCAACCTTTTTGGCCCAGTCCGTATTGATTATCGCGCCATCCAGATCGGTCAGGGCACGCCCCACCACACCAGCATCAAGCTCGCGGATACTGATGTTATGGGGGTTTTCCGTAATATCGAGCGCTGTTGGGGTATTCCCTGCATCCGCCGCGAGTTTGATCAACCCCAGTTTTTGCAGCAGAAGCAGGGCGCGCCCTTCGTTTGTCGGGTCATTAGGTACGCCAATCACAGCCTTGTCTGGCAGGTCGGCAACAGATTTCCAGCGTGTTGAGTAAAGCCCGATCGGTGCCACGTAAGTATGCCCGACCGACACAATGCCATACCCCTTGGCCTTGTTCTGGGCATCCAGAAAAGGAGTATGCTGGAAGGCGTTGGCATCCAGCTCATGCTCTGCCAGCGCCTCGTTCGGAGCATTGTAATCTGAAAAAGTAACCAGCTTGAGTTCCAGCCCATCCCGGGCGGCGTTGGCCGCTACCACGGGCCACACGTCCTCATCTTCCCCTGCCATAATGCCTACGCGCAGAACCTGTGGCGCGGCATATGCGGTCTGGCCCGCCAGAGCACATGCCAACGCCATGCCCCCAGCCAGTACAGCCCGACGGGAAAGAAGGAAAGAAACCATCGCTGACAAACCCCGCTATAAGGAATGGGAAGAGACAACACAATAAATCACTATCAGTTCTGCTTGAATAAAATATAGCACCCGATTGTCAAGTTTATTTGTAGTGTCCCGCCCCCATGACCCGCAAAGGTAATACGGTTTTTACCCGGAAGCACTCCGCACAGACCTTTGCAAGCCCGTTACCCGATATAAGCCAGCCCTTCTGGCAAAAGCTTGCCGGGGTTGAGAATATTCCGTGGGTCCAGAGCAACTTTTAATGTTCGCATCACCTCAAGGGATTGCGCGCCATGTTCTCGTTCCAAAAACTCCAGCTTGCCAACCCCTACGCCGTGCTCTCCACTGCATGAGCCATCAAGTGCCAGTGCGCGCGCAACAATTTTGCGGTCAAGCTCCAGAGCCTTTGCACTCCCTTCAGGCGTGTCTTCCGTCATGATCAGTGTATGAAAATTACCATCCCCAACATGGCCAAGAATGGCAACCTGTAACCCGGATGCCTCAATATCGGCCTTAACCCCCACAATAAGGAGAGCGAGTTGAGAAATAGGCACGATGCAATCCGTGCTGATCACCCTAAAGCCCGGATAAAGTGCCTTAACGGCCCAGAAAGCGTTATGCCGCGCCTTCCACAACCGGGCCCGTTCATCCGGTGTGTCTGCCCAGGCAAAGCCAAGGCCGTTATTGTCCCCGGCCAGAGCTTCGGTCACGTCCACCTGTTCCCGCACGGAAGCGGGGGCACCGGCAAATTCAAAAAACAGGGTAGTAATCGGCCGCAGTTCATCCAGCCCGGAATAGCGGATGCTGGCCGCCATCTGCACATCGTCCATCAGTTCCACGCGCGCAATCGGCACCCCGGCCTGAATCACTTCCACCGCCGTGCGGACCGCATCTTCCAGATTTTCGAACTGGCAGATCGCAGCCGAAAGCTGCTCGGGAATACCGTGCAGGCGCAACTGGACTTCCGTAATAATGCCCAAAGTCCCTTCTGACCCGATGAACAGGGAGGTCAGGTCATACCCGGTGGAGGATTTTCTTACCCGTCCACCAGTTTTTATGACCTCTCCATTTGCCATAACCACTGTCAGGCCAAGCACGTTTTCTTTCATTGTGCCGTAATGCACTGCTGCGGTGCCCGAAGCACGGGTTGCACACATGCCCCCTAACGTGGCCTCACCACCCGGGTCCACGGGGAAGAACAGCCCCGTATCACGCAAACGGATATTGAGCTCCTGCCGGGTCAAGCCTGCCTGCACGCGGCAGTCCATATCCTCCGCATTCACCTGCAGAACCCCGGTCATTCTGGACAGGTCGAGGCTCACGGCATGTTCAGGCGGCGTAACATGCCCTTCCACCGATGTACCAGCCCCAAAGGCCACAACAGGCACATAGGCCCCGTGGCATATGCCCAGAACGGTCGAGACATCTTCCGTTGTTTCGGCAAACACAACCGCTGCGGGCAGGCGCGCCAGTTCCAGCGCTTCGCCATGGCTGTGCGCTTCACACACAGACTGGTTGGTGGAGACCTTGTCCCCCAGATAATCCTTCAATTGCGCCAAAACAGCAGAAACACGCGCCGCTGCATGGGGAATAAAAGAAACGTTAGGCATTTTTTCTTCCCCAGTCTTTACTGAAAAAATCTACTTAGTCCGGCTATAAATATCATCAAAACGCACAATGTCATCCTCACCCAGATACGAACCGGACTGAACCTCGATCAGGGTAACAGGCATGCGGCCGGGATTTTCAAGCCTGTGCAGACTGCCCAGTGGCAGATAGATGCTCTCGTTCTCCCGCACAATCACCTGCTCCACACCACGCGTGACAAGGGCTGTGCCTTCCACAACCACCCAGTGTTCAGCCCGATGATAATGTTTTTGTAACGAGAGCTTCTGCCCCGGCTGGACGACAATTTTTTTGACCTGAAAACGATGCCCTGCTGTCAAAGCTTCATAATGCCCCCAGGGCCGATAGGTCAGGCGATGCGTGTCCGCTTCGGGCATATTGTTTTTTTTCAGGTTTTGCACAAGGGTTTTAACATCCTGCGCCCGGTCCTTACTGGCAACCAGCACCGCATCCTGCGTTGCCACAACCACCAGATTATCCACGCCCAGAACTGCTGCAAGCAAACCATCGGTACGCACGTAAGACTGGCCTACATCTTCTAGCAGCACGTTGCCATGTGTCACATTGCCCTGGGCATCCTTGTGCCCCAATTCCCACAAGGCGTCCCAACTCCCCACATCCGACCAGCCGAAACTGCCGGGCACAACGGCTGCCTTATCCGTGCGTTCCGCCACGGCATAATCAACCGAAATATCGGGAGAGCGGGAAAAACTGTCCGGGTCCAGTCTTTCAAAATCCATATCTGTCTTACGTTTTTGCACGGCCTCTTCAACACAGGCATACAGGTTCGGTTCGTAACGCTGCATCTCGGCCAGAAAAGTCGCGGCACGGACAACAAACATGCCCGAATTCCACAAATACCCCCCCTGCGCCAGAAAAGCGGCTGCCTTGCCCTTGTCCGGTTTTTCCACAAACTGGGTGACGGAATAAACTTCGGGCATGCCCGCAAGAGCGGCACCTTGCTCAATATACCCGTAGCCTGTTTCCGGCCGGGTTGCGGCCATGCCAAAGGTGACCACATAGCCTGCTTTGGCTGCCGCCACGGCATGCTCAAGAGCAACATGCAGTTTGTGTACATCCTGAATAGCAGCATCCGCAGCCATGACCCACAACACGGCATCGGGGTTGTGTTCGGCCACAACAAATGCGGCGGCGGCAATGGCCGGGGCCGAATTACGGCCAACGGGCTCGAGAATAATCCGGGCATCGTGGATACCCACACCGCGAAGCTGCTCGGCAATAACAAAGCGGTGCTCGGCATTACAGACAACAACCGGAGCCGCCACCCCTTTGGCCTGCCCCCGCAAAGCCGTATCCTGCAAAAGTGTAAAGTCGGTTAACAAGGACCAGAACTGCTTGGGAAAACTCCCGCGCGAGACGGGCCACAACCTGCTCCCAGCCCCACCAGACAGAATAACCGGCACAATATCGGGCATGCCCTCCTGCTCCGGGCTACCACCGGTTTCGTCTTTGTCACCAACCATGCTCGTACCCCCAAGCCTTACGGCGCGCTATAGCCCTCCTTCTTTCCGTAATACAGGCATACGACCATGACAATCATTCCTGATCCTCCCTTAGTGGGAGGGCAAAAATACCTCTCCCACAAATTGGAAAATAACTTTTATTTTCTTATAAACTCTATTTTATTTATATAAAATTTTATCTGAGAAATTCTGTAAACTAACTTTTTTATTTCAATATAACCAAATAACTGAATTGAAATATCATACAAACCCATTACCACTGACGCAGCGGGAGCAAAAAAAGACAATAACTCAAACAAGTTCCAAGCATCCGCACTCGGACATTCCCCTTGCCGAGATCGAGGATTTTTTTATACTCAAAAATCTTATATTTTATTATTTACCAACAAAGGATGTTTGGTGAGATGATTAGGGACAACATGCCATCACCTAATGCTGCATCACCTTTAGGCACCAGACCATACCTCAAGTCAGTCTTACGAAATGTCATTGTGAATGCGCAGGTTGGTTTGCACCCATGGGAACTCTACCCGGAAAGACCGACACGACTTTGCGTTAATGTTGAAATGTTTGCATGGTTGCACGGCGCAAAAGCCCACGACAAAGACCTTTACATTGATTACGATCCGGTCCGCAATGCCATCATCACATGGCCAGAGCGGCCACATACCCCCCTGCTGGAAACCCTTGCCAGAGAACTGGTTGAGGTTTGTTTTGCTAACCCATTCGTGGATGCGATCCGTATCTCCATCACCAAACTTGATATCTTTAACGAAGCAGACGGAGCTGGTATTGAGATTTGTGGTGAACGCTCTGAGCTACTGCCCGCAGGTAATGTAAACAGGAAAAACTATGACCAGTCGCGATCAGAATAACAATGCCCGGGTTGCTCTTGTAACAGGGGGAGCAAAGCGCATCGGAGCTGTTCTTTCGCAGGATCTTGCCCGGAACGGCTGGAAAGTTGCCATTCAGTATAATCACTCCGAACAGGAAGCTCTTGAACTTGTAAACTCTCTGACCTCCATGGGTTACGAGTGCTTTGCTGTTCATGCCGATTTTAATAATCGCGAAGATGTTCAAAAACTTATTCCGGCAGTTGTCGAGCGTTATGGTGCCAT
Organism: Acetobacter sp. DsW_54; assembly: GCF_002153575.1. Taxonomy (NCBI): domain Bacteria; kingdom Pseudomonadati; phylum Pseudomonadota; class Alphaproteobacteria; order Acetobacterales; family Acetobacteraceae; genus Acetobacter; species Acetobacter sp. DsW_54. The sequence goes on along the minus strand of NZ_JOPD01000004.1, from coordinate 1,024 downwards.
AGACGTTCTTGTGAACAATGCTTCCAATTTTGAATACGATAATATTGATTCACTGACTTACGATTCATTTGACAAGCATATGGAACCCAACCTCACAGCCCCCCTTTTCCTATCAAGGGATTTTGCGCGTGCACCGGGGAATATTGATGACCGCTGCATCGTAAATATTCTGGATCACAAGGTTAAAAGCCTGAATCCCGATTTTCTTTCCTACACAATCAGCAAAGCAGCACTGCTGTGCGTGACACAGGTCCTGTCCATGGCCTTCAAATCCAAAATCCGGGTCAACGCCATTGCCCCCGGCCTGACCTTGAGAAGCGGCAAGCAGACAGACGAGGGCTTTGAACGTGCCTGGCGTGCCACCCCACTCGGTCGCAGTTCCACCCCGGAAGAAATTTCTGCATGTCTGAGTTTAATTCTGTCGGCGGCATCCATGGTTGGGCAGGTCATCTACCTTGATGGGGGAGAAAGCCTTATCAACCGTGTAAGAGACGTGGCTTTTGATACAACGGTCGTTTGAGTAATAATTTTTACAAATTTCAGTCTTACAAAACATGAAGTGGGGCGCATAAGTGGAACTGCTGTAATCAGTTAAGACACTTAGCGTTCCCTTCCGGAATATAATACCAATTCTTTGCAGCAATAGAATACCTTGGAAAGGTCCATTCAATCAGGGGAAAATACGAAATAAATATTCCCACAACCTATACCATTGATGCCCCGCACGATAGCGATCGTTATTATAGGCACTTATGGCCGCATAGAAATATTAACAACTGCACAGGAAAATAATTTCATTTTTACAAGAACGAGGAAATAGCAATTAAATACTCGACTGACACTTATAGAATAGTGTTCAAATATTGATTATAGTGAGTAATCTAGTTTTCTTCTCACCAGTATTTTGCTTTTATTTTAAGGAAAAATGCATCTGATTTTTACTAGAAAAATCAATGCTTCAAAAACCTATGGTATCCCGTACGGGATTCGAACCCGTGTTGCCGCCGTGAAAGGGCAGTGTCCT